>NZ_JBWKEY010000009.1:318261-367836 GCF_056435225.1 Streptomyces sp. NPDC043996
GCCTCGCCAGCGCGCCGCGACGCGCTGGCTTCGCCGTCTGCGCTGGCTTCGCCGCGCGTGTCGCCGTCCGCGCCGTCTCCGGCCGCGCGCGGCGAGGGACCCTCGTCGTTCCCCGTGAGCCCGGTGGCTCCGTGGTCGGCCGTCGTGGTGGGTGCGGGCTGGGCGCCGGGGCGCTCCGGTTCCGGGCGTGCCGGGGCCGCGCCCGTCGGGTCGCGGTCGTCGGTGCCGGGTGCGGGCGCCTGCTGGCCGTCCGCCCTGGCGGGCGTGCTTTCGGACCGCGGCGTGCCGCTCCCGGCGCTCTCGTCCACGGTGTCCCCTCGTTCGAAACGTCTCCCGCCCCTGCCGTGGCGCGGTTCACACACGATCATGCAGGGCCGGAGGGTCTGTCGTCGATGGTATGCGGCCGTTGTCAGTGGTGGGTCGTAGGGTCTTCGTCATGGAGACCAGGACCGACGCCGCCGTGGCGTCCGTGACGGCCGCGCGCCCGGATTCGCTGTCGCCCTCGCGGGCCGGTGACTTCATGCAGTGCCCGCTGCTGTATCGCTTCCGGGTGATCGACAAGCTGCCGGAGAAGCCGAGCGAGGCGGCCACGCGCGGCACGCTGGTCCACGCGGTCCTGGAGAGACTGTTCGACGCGCCGGCGGTGGAGCGCACCGCGCCGCGCGCCAAGGCCCTGGTGCCGGGGCAGTGGGACCGGCTGCGGGAGGCGAAGCCGGAGCTGGCGGAGCTGTTCGCGGACGACGCCGAGGGCGAGCGCCTGGCGCGCTGGCTCGCGGACGCGGAGCGGCTCGTCGAGCGGTGGTTCACGCTGGAGGACCCCACGCGTCTGGAGCCCGCCGAGCGGGAGCTGTTCGTGCAGGCCGAGCTGGAGTCGGGCCTGAAGCTGCGCGGGATCATCGACCGGGTGGATGTGGCGCCCACCGGCGAGGTCCGGATCGTGGACTACAAGACGGGCAAGGCCCCGCGTCCGGAGTACGCGGAGGGCGCGCTGTTCCAGATGAAGTTCTACGCCCTGGTGGTGTGGCGGCTGAAGGGCGTGCTGCCGCGACGGCTGCAGCTGGTGTATCTGGGCAGCGGCGATGTGATCACGTACGACCCGGTGGCCGCGGATCTGGAGCGGGTGGAGCGGAAGCTGCTCGCGCTGTGGGAGGCGATCGTCACCGCGACCGAGACGGGTGACTGGCGGCCGCGGCCGACGAAGCTGTGCGGCTGGTGCGACCACCAGGCCGTCTGTCCGGAATTCGGTGGTACTCCCCCGCCGTATCCGCTGCCGGTGAGGGCGCCCGAGTCGGCCGTCGAGGAGCAGGGCAGAATGGGCCCGGGCTAGGCGAAGGAGAGTTACGTGGCCATCCGCGTCCTACTGGTCGATGACCAGCCGCTGCTGCGCACGGGTTTCCGGATGATCCTGGAGGCCGAGCAGGACATCGCGGTCGTCGGCGAGGCCGGAGACGGCCTGCAGGCTCTGGATCAAGTGCGGGCGTTGCAGCCCGATGTGGTGCTCATGGACATCCGCATGCCGCGGATGGACGGGGTGGAGGCCACCCGGCAGATCACCGGGCCCGGCCGGGACGGCCCGGCGAAGGTGCTCGTCCTGACCACGTTCGACCTCGATGAGTACGTGGTGGAGGCGTTGCGCGCGGGTGCCAGCGGCTTCCTGTTGAAGGACGCCCCGGCGAACGAGCTGGTGCAGGCGATCCGGGTGGTCGCCGCGGGCGAGGCGATGCTGGCGCCGAGCATCACGCGGCGGCTCCTCGACAAGTACGCGGGGCATCTGCCCTCGGGTGACGAGCCGGTTCCGGACACGCTGCACACGTTGACGGACCGGGAGGTGGAGGTCCTCAAGCTGGTGGCTCGGGGTCTTTCCAACGCGGAGATCGCCGCGGATCTGTTCGTGAGCGAGACGACCGTGAAGACGCACGTGGGGCACGTCCTGACGAAGCTGGGCCTGCGGGACCGGGTGCAGGCCGCGGTGTACGCGTACGAGAGCGGTCTGGTGCGGCCGGGGGCGCAGTAGCCCCCTGGGCCCGGCCGGGCCGCCGCGCGGCGGGAACCCGGCGGCGCGGCGAGAGCACGGCGAAGGCGAAGGCCCGCGCCCCGGACGGGGTGCGGGCCTTCGCCGCGTGGTGGGGCCGTCAGTCCTTGCTCAGCTCCCAGAAGCGGAACACGGTCGAGGCGTCCAGGCAGGACTCGACGCCGTAGACGTTGTCACGGGCCACCGCGTACTGCTTGGCCTGCCAGACGGGCAGCAGGGGCAGTTCGGTGGCGACGATGTCCTGGAGGCGGCCGTAGTCCTTGTCGGTGGAGTTGCGGTCGCTCTGGGCGGCGGTGGCCGGGATGATCTTCTCGGTGATGGCGCTGTTCTCGTAGTTGTTCGACAGGACGTTGCCCTTGCCGAAGAACGGCTGCGTGAAGTTGTCCGGATCCGGGTAGTCGGGCACCCAGCCCTTGACGTAGACGCCGTACTTGCCGGCCTTGATGTCCTTCTCGTACTGCTCGAACTCGATGGACTTCACGTCGGCCTCGAACAGGCCGCTGGCGTTGAGCTGCTTGGCTATGGCGCGCATCTCGTCGTCGGTCGCGGGACCGTAGCGGGAGGGCGTGGACCACAGGGTGAGCCGGACCTTGCTGTCGATGCCCGCCTGCTGCAGGGCGTTCGCGGCCTTGGCGCGCTGGGGGCGGGCGCCGTAGGTGTCGAAGAAGGCGGTGTTGTGGCCGCCGACTCCGGCCGGGACGATCGAGTACAGCGGTGTGGCGGTGCCCTGGTACACCTGGTCGACCAGTGCTTCGCGGTCGAGGAGGTAGGCCATGGCCTTGCGGACGCCGGGCTTGCCGACGACGGGGTCCTTCACGTTGAAGACCAGGTGCTGGACTTCGGCGCTGGTGCCCTCGACGACCTTCAGGTCGTGGTCGGAGTTCTTCTCGATGTCGGCGATGTCACCGGCGGCGAGGCCTCGGTAGGCGACGTCGATCTTCTTGTCGGTGAGGGCCCGCTTGAGGGCCTTGCGGTCGCCGTGGAAGAAGCGGAGGGTGACGCCCTCGTTCTTGGCCTTGGCGGAGCCGTGGTAACCGTCGTTGACGGAGAAGACCGCCTCCTGCTTGCTGAAGGAGTCCAGCTCGTAGGGGCCGGAGCCGACGGCCTCGCCGTCGGCGCGGAGCTTGTCCTTGGGGTACTCGCGGTGGTCGACGATGGAGCCCGCACCGGAGGCGATCTTGCTGGGGAAGGTCGCGTCGGGGAACTTCAGCCGGAAGACGACGGTCTTGGCGTCCGGGGTCTCCACGCGGTCGAGCATGGGGAACATCAGCGCCGGACCGTTGTCGTCGTTGATCTTCCGCATGCGGTCGAAGGAGAACTTGACGTCCTTCGAGGTGAGGGCGTTGCCGTTGCTGAACTTCAGCCCTTCGCGCAGCGTGCAGCTGTAGACGCGGGTCTTCTGGTCGGTGAAGCCGCACTTCCTGGCGGCTTCGGGCTCCGGTTCGGTGGCGCCCTTGGGGAAGCTCAGGAGCGACTGGAAGACGTTGTTGAACAGCAGCCACGAGCCCGGGTCGTAACCGGCGGCCGGGTCGGTGGCGAGCACCTCGTCGGACATGCCGACGACCACGGAGTCGCTGTCCTCGGCCGATCCGGAGGACTCGGAGCCACATCCGGTCAGCAGGGCGGCGGCCAGGCCGGAGGAGAGGGGCAGGGCCAGCCACGGGTTGCGCATTTTCACTTGCGTGCCTTGTCTTTGTATCCGTCTCGGGTGCGGCGCCGGTCAGTCGCCCACACCACGGGCGAGCTCCCACAACTGCAGGTTGGAGGAGGAGTTCAGGGCCCACTCGACACCGGTGATGTCGTCGCGGGCGGCGATGTACTGCTTGCCCTGCCACAGCGGGAGCACCGGGACGTCCTCGGCGACGATGTCCTGGATCCGCTCGACGCTCTTGGCGGCGCTGAGGCGGTCGGCCTCGCGGCGCGATGCGGGGATCAGCTCCGTGTTGATGGTGTTGTTGCGGTAGGGGGAGCCGAGGAAGTTGTCCTGGGCGAGGAACGGCGCGAGGAAGTTGTCCGCGTCGGGGAAGTCGGGGAACCAGCCCATGCCGTAGACGTCGTACTTGCCCTTCTGCGCGGCGGCGCGGAAGGTGTTCCAGACGTCGCCCTTGACGCTCACGTCGAACAGGCCGCTGTCGTTCAGCTGCTGGCGCAGCGTCTCGAACTCCTGCTTGGTGGCGGGGCCGTAGTGGTCGGTGGTGTAGTGCAGGGTCAGCTTCACCGGGGTGTCGACGCCCGCCGCGGTCAGCAGTCCCTTGGCCTTCTTGACGCTCGGCTCGTTGTAGCGGTTGAAGAACGAGTTCGAGTGGCCGGTGATGGTGGTCGGCACCAGGGAGTACAGCGGGTCGGCCGTGGAGCCGTACACCTTGCTGACCAGCGCGCCGCGGTCGATGAGCTGCGCCATGGCCTGGCGGACGGCCTTGTCCTTGACGGTCTGCGCGCTGGTGTTGAAGGCCAGGTAGCGGATTTCGAGGCCGGGCATGTCGACGAGGTCGATCTTCTTGCCCGGGCTGGCGTCGAGGCGCTCGATCTGCTCGGGGGACATCGTGCGCGTCATCAGGTCGATGTCGCCGTCTTCCAGGGCCTTGCCCATGGCGGAGGCGTTCACGAAGGTGCGCAGTTCGACCTTCTTGTTCTGCGGGGTGAAGGCGCCCTGGTAGTGCGGGTTCTTGGTGAAGACGGCCTTGACGAGCTGGTTGTTCTTCACTTCCTGCTTGACCGTGTACGGCCCGGAGCCGTCCAGGGCGAAGCCGGTGCGCAGCTTGTCCTTGCGGTAGTGGTCGGGGCTGACGATGCCCGCGGTCGGGGTCGCGAGCTTGTACGGGAAGGTCGCGTCCGGCGTCTTGAGGTGGAAGACGATGCCGCGCTCGCCCTGGACCTCGATGGTCTCGACGTTGGAGACGAGGCCGTCGGAGCCGCTGGGGTTGGCGACCTTCATGTCGCGCACGCGCTCGATGGAGAACTTCACGTCGGAGGCGGTGAGCGGCTTGCCGTCGGCGAACTTGAGGTCCTTGCGCAGGGTGCACGCGTAGCGCTCGTTGCCCGTGTCGGTGAAGCCGCACTTCTGGGCGGCCTCCGGCTCCGGCTCGCCGCCCCCGCGCGGCAGGGCCATGAGCGTCTGGAGGGTCTGGCGCAGGACGTTCCAGGACCCGGCGTCGTAGGCGTAGGCCGGGTCGAAGGGTGCCGGGACCTCCTTGGAGGCCGTGAACCGGTCGGTGGTGCCCGCTGCGATGGGGTCGTCGCCGTCCCCGCTGCCCGACCCGCCGCACGCGGCGAGGGCGGGGGCGAGCAGACCTATGAGGGCCGGCAGCACCAAAGTCTTGCGGTTCATGCTGGAAGTTCTCCAGAACTCTTGATCCCGTGTGTCCGGCAACGGCGGGGTGGGGTTGATAGGGCACGGGGGGTGGCGATGTTCTCGCGACGAGATTAGTCCGCACCGCCAGGAGCGCTGGCGAAGACCGGAGTTGGTCCGCCATCACACAGGGATACCGGGCGGGGACGCACCGATAATCCGACACCGGAAGGTTTCGTGCAGGGACGACTCAATCAGGACACAAGGTCAGGGTGCAACAGGGGGTCAGAGGGCTTCCTGCACACGTTCGCACCTCTGTCGACCCCCTTCCCAGTGGGAAACGTCACACTTTCAACTGGGCGCGCTGTCTGGGCTTTTCGGCCACGAGGCTCATTCCCCCTCGGCTCCCGAGGCTCATTCCCCTCAGCTCCGGGCGGCGGGGGCGCTCATGAGGCCGCGCAGGAACGTCAGGTCGACGTGTTCGAGGGACGGTACGACGGTCCGGCCCGCGGCCGGGGCGATGGGGGCGACGGAGGGCACGGCGAGGACGCGGCAGCCGGCGGCCTCGGCGGCGGCCACGCCGGTCGCGGTGTCCTCGATGACCGCGCAGCGGCCCGGTTCGGCGCCGAGGCCGGAGGCGGCGATGAGGTAGGGGTCCGGGTGCGGCTTGGTGCGCGTCACCTCGTCCCCGGCGACGGTCAGCGCGAAGTGGTGGGCGCCGATGGAGTCGAGGACGCGGTCGATGATGCGCCGGTGGGAGGCGGAGACCAGCGCCATCGGCACCTCGTGGGCCGAGAGCTCGGCAAGGAGCCGGGCGGCGCCGGGCATCAGCGGCAGGGTGCGGCTGATGCGGTCCTCGAAGCCGTCGTTGAGGAGGGTGGTCAGCTCGGCGAGGGTGATGTCGGCGCCGGTGGCCTCGATGAGGAAGCCCGCGCTGCGGGACATCGGACCGCCGACGACGACATCGCGCCAGGCCTCGTCGAGGGTGTGGCCGAGCGCGGCGAAGACCTCGACCTCCGCGTCCCACCAGAAGCCCTCGGTGTCGACGAGGGTTCCGTCCATGTCGAGCAGGACTGCCTGCAGGGCGGAGCCTTCGGCCGTTCGCGTACCGAGCGCGGGAACCGTGCTGGTCATCCGGGCACCTCCATAAGGGACGAGAAGGCCGGCCCCCAGCGGGGACCGGCCTACGAGCTGGACCGACCAGTGTACGACTGCCCCGATCCGCGCGCCTCGGGGATTCCCGGGGGCCGGGGCGCGGGGGCCCCGGCGCTCCGGCGCGGCGGTCAGCGGGCGTTGAAGTACTTGGCCTCGGGGTGGTGGATGACGATGGCGTCGGTGGACTGCTCGGGGTGGAGCTGGAACTCCTCGGAGAGCTGGACGCCGATGCGTTCGGGCTGCAGGAGCTCGGCGATCTTCGCGCGGTCCTCCAGGTCGGGGCAGGCGCCGTAGCCGAGGGAGAAGCGGGCGCCGCGGTACTTGAGGGCGAACATGTCCTCGACGTCGGCGGGGTCCTCGCCGCCGAAGCCGAGTTCGGCGCGCACGCGGGCGTGCCAGTACTCGGCGAGGGCCTCGGCCAACTGCACGGAGAGGCCGTGCAGTTCCAGGTAGTCGCGGTAGGAGTCGGCGGCGAACAGCTCGGCGGTGGCCTCGCCGATCTTCGAGCCGACGGTGACGACCTGGAGGCCCACGACGTCCGTCTCGCCGGACTCCTCGGGGCGGAAGAAGTCCGCGAGGCACAGGTGGCGGCCGCGGCGCTGGCGCGGGAAGGAGAAGCGGGTGCGTTCGTTGCCCTGCTCGTCCAGGAGGATCAGGTCGTCGCCCTTGGAGACGCAGGGGAAGTAGCCGTAGACGACGGCGGCTTCGAGGAGGTTCTTCGTCTGGAGGTCGTCGAGCAGGCCGCGCAGCCGGGGCCTGCCCTCGGTCTCGACGAGCTCCTCGTAGGTGGGTCCGTCGCCGGTGCGGGCCTGCTTCAGGCCCCACTGGCCCTTGAACAGGGCGCCCTCATCCAGCCAGGAGGCGTACTCCTTGAGCTGGATGCCCTTGATGACGCGGGTGCCCCAGAACGGCGGCGTGGGCAGGGGGTTGTCGATGGCGACGTCGGAGCGGGCGGGGCCCTCGGGCTCCTTGACCTCGACGGCGGGCGCCTCGCGCTTGGGGACGCGGCGCTGCTTGAGTTCGGGCAGGCTCGCGCCGGGCACGCCGCGCTTGACGGCGATGAGGGCGTCCATCAGGCGCAGGCCCTCGAAGGCGTCGCGGGCGTAGCGGACCTCGCCTTCGTAGATCTCGTGGAGGTCCTGCTCGACGTAGGCCCGGGTCAGGGCCGCGCCGCCGAGGATGACGGGGTAGTCGGCGGCCATCTGGCGCTGGTTGAGCTCCTCCAGGTTCTCCTTCATGATCACGGTGGACTTGACCAGGAGCCCTGACATGCCGATGACGTCGGCCTTGTGTTCCTGGGCGGCGTCGAGGATCGCGGCGACGGGCTGCTTGATGCCGAGGTTGACCACGTTGTAGCCGTTGTTCGACAGGATGATGTCGACGAGGTTCTTGCCGATGTCGTGGACGTCGCCGCGCACGGTGGCGAGGACGATGGTGCCCTTGCCCTCGGCGTCGGACTTCTCCATGTGGGGTTCGAGGTGGGCGACGGCGGTCTTCATGACCTCGGCGGACTGGAGCACGAACGGCAGCTGCATCTGGCCGGAGCCGAAGAGTTCGCCGACGACCTTCATGCCCTCCAGGAGCGTGTCGTTGACGATGTCGAGGGCCGGGCGGGTCTGAAGGGCCTCGTCGAGGTCGGCCTCCAGGCCGTTCTTCTCGCCGTCGATGATGCGGCGCTGGAGGCGCTCGTCCAGCGGCAGGGCGAGGAGTTCCTCGGCCTTGCCCGCCTTCATCGACTTCATGTTGACGCCCTCGAAGAGCTCCATGAGCTTCTGCAGGGGATCGTAGGCGGGTTCATCCCCTTGCTGGGGGCGTCGGCGGTCGTAGATCAGGTCGAGGGCGACCTTGACCTGCTCCTCGTCCAGGCGGGCGATCGGCAGGATCTTGGAGGCGTGCACGATGGCGGAGTCCAGGCCCGCCTTGACGCACTCGTCCAGGAAGACGGAGTTGAGGACGACGCGGGCGGCCGGGTTGAGGCCGAAGGAGATGTTGGACAGGCCGAGCGTGGTCTGCACGTCCGGGTGGCGCCGCTTCAGCTCGCGGATGGCCTCGATGGTGGCGATGCCGTCGCCCCGGGACTCCTCCTGGCCGGTGCAGATGGTGAAGGTCAGGGTGTCGATGAGGATGTCCGACTCGTGGATGCCCCAGTTGGCCGTCAGGTCCTCGATGAGGCGCTCGGCGATGGCGACCTTGTGCTCGACGGTGCGGGCCTGGCCCTCCTCGTCGATGGTCAGGGCGATCAGCGCGGCGCCGTGCTCCTGGGCGAGCGCGGTGACCTTGGCGAAGCGGGAGGCGGGGCCGTCGCCGTCCTCGTAGTTGACGGAGTTGATGACGGCGCGGCCGCCCAGCTTCTCCAGGCCCGCCTGGATGACGGGCACCTCGGTGGAGTCGAGGACGATGGGCAGGGTGGAGGCGGTGGCGAAGCGTCCGGCGAGTTCCTCCATGTCGGCGACGCCGTCGCGGCCGACGTAGTCGACGCACAGGTCGAGCATGTGGGCGCCTTCGCGGATCTGGTCGCGGGCCATCTCCACGCAGTCGTCCCAGCGGGCCTCCAGCATGGCCTCGCGGAACTTCTTCGAGCCGTTGGCGTTCGTACGCTCGCCGATCGCCATGTACGAGGTGTCCTGGCGGAACGGGACAGTCTGGTAGAGGGAGGCGGCGCCGGGCTCGGGGCGCGGCTCGCGCGCGGTCGGGGCGAGCCCGCGCACCCGCTCGACGACCTGGCGCAGGTGCTCGGGCGTGGTGCCGCAGCAGCCGCCGACCAGGGAGAGGCCGTACTCGCGGACGAAGGTCTCCTGGGCGTCGGCCAGTTCGGGAGCCGACAGCGGGTAGTGGGCGCCGTCCTTGCCGAGGACGGGCAGGCCGGCGTTGGGCATGCAGGCCAGCGGGACGCGCGAGTGGCGGGCCAGATAGCGCAGGTGCTCGCTCATCTCGGCCGGTCCCGTGGCGCAGTTCAGGCCGATCATGTCGATGCCCAGGGGTTCCAGGGCGGTGAGCGCGGCGCCGATCTCGGAGCCCAGCAGCATGGTGCCGGTGGTCTCCACGGTCACGGAGCAGATCAGCGGCAGGCGGGTGCCGGTGGCGTCCAGGGCGCGGCGGGCGCCGAGGAGGGCGGCCTTGGTCTGGAGCAGGTCCTGGGTGGTCTCCACCAGGAGCGCGTCGGCGCCGCCCGCGATCATGCCTTCGGCGTTCTGCTGGTAGGCGTCGCGCAGGAGGGTGTACGGGGCGTGGCCGAGGGTGGGCAGCTTGGTGCCGGGGCCCATGGAGCCGAGGACCCAGCGCTGCTGGCCGGTGGCGGCGGTGAACTCGTCGGCGACGTCGCGGGCGATGCGGGCGCCGGCCTCGGACAGTTCGAAGACGCGCTCGGGGATGTCGTACTCGCCGAGGGCGGCGTGGTTGGCGCCGAAGGTGTTGGTCTCCACGCAGTCGACGCCCGCGGCGAAGTACTCCGAGTGGACGGAGGCCACGATGTCGGGGCGCGTGACGTTCAGGATCTCGTTGCAGCCTTCGAGGTTCTGGAAGTCCTCGAGGCTGGGGTCCTGTGCCTGCAGCATGGTGCCCATCGCTCCGTCGGCGACGACCACGCGGGTCGCGAGTGCCTCACGAAGGGCGTCGGCCCGCTGCCCGGCGGAGTTGTCCGCCGTGGAAACGGATGAGGGGGTCGGCGACGAGGCCATGAATGAGCTCCCTGGAGTGCGACGGCTGTCGGCTTTGCGGCTTCGCTGGGAAGGCGCACCCGGCCAGGGTAGCTGGGACCCGGCCGCTGGCGTGAGGGCGTTCCACGGGCCGGACGAGTGGCTGGAAGTCGCCGGTGGGTCGTGCGGGAGGGAAACGGGCGGTGCGCATCCTTAGCCAGAGGTCGGCAACGACCGATAGTGTTCAGCATTGCCGAACGGTGACCCCGTTCGCTAGGTCGCCGCGGGATCGAGTGTCCGGCACAAGGGACGTGCAGGGGCACGGGACGGAGGAATGGGCTGCGATGGCACGCAACATCCAGTCGCTCGAACGGGCCGCCGCGATGCTGCGCCTGCTCGCCGGTGGCGAGCGCCGGCTCGGCCTCTCCGACATCGCCTCCGCCCTGGGGCTCGCCAAGGGCACGGCCCACGGCATCCTGCGCACGCTCCAGCACGAGGGGTTCGTGGAGCAGGACCCCGCGTCGGGGCGCTATCAGCTGGGCGCGGAGCTGCTGCGGCTCGGCAACAGCTATCTCGACGTGCACGAGCTGCGGGCGCGCGCGCTGGTGTGGACCGACGACCTGGCCCGGTCCAGCGGCGAGAGCGTGTACCTCGGCGTGCTGCACCAGCAGGGCGTGCTGATCGTGCACCACGTCTTCCGGCCGGACGACAGCCGTCAGGTCCTTGAGGTCGGGGCGATGCAGCCGCTGCACTCCACGGCGCTGGGCAAGGTGCTCGCGGCGTACGACCCCGTGGCGCACAGCGAGGCCCTGGAGGCCGACCGGATCGCGTTCACGGACCGCACGGCCAGTGGTGCGGCGGCGTTCGAGGCGGTGCTCGACCTGACGCGGGCGCGGGGGTACGCCACGGACACGGAGGAGACCTGGGAGGGCATCGCGTCCGTGGCCGCGCCCATTCATGACCGGCGGCGGATGCCGGTGGGGGCCGTGGGGGTCACGGGGGCGGTGGAGCGGGTGTGTCCGGGTGGGGAGCTTCGGCCTGAGCTGATCGCCGCGGTGCGGGATTGTGCGCGGGCGGTTTCCCGGGATCTTGGGGCCAGCCGGTTCTGAGGCCTCGCGGTGCGCCCCAGGCCCGCCCCTTCCCGATCCGGGGGCTGCCGCCCCCGGCCCCCCGCTCAACTGCATTGGCGCTTCGCGCCTCGTCCTCAAACGCCGGACGGGCTGGAAGCTCGCCGCTGCGCGGCTGGCCCTCAGGCACGGGGCAGGTGGGATTCACTCGGTCATCGATCGGTCTTAACGATCAATAACGATCGTGTTTTCAATTACAGAAGTCTTGACGCGCTGGTAACCCCAGAGTCAGACTCGCGTCCACCGGTCGGCATTGTCGAACAGCTAACGGCATTACGCGTTAGAGTGGGGCGAGCCTAGGGCCGGCAACGCCCTCACCTGAGGGCGCGGACCACCGGAGGGACCCGGGGTTCGCCTTCCCCTGGACGAAGGACAAAGGAGTCGCGGGTGTCCAGCCACGACATCTTCCTCGGCGAGACCATCGGTACCGCCGTGCTCATCTTGCTGGGCGGCGGCGTCTGCGCCGCTGTCACGCTCAAGCGCTCGAAGGCCAAGGACGCGGGCTGGCTCGCCATCACCTTCGGGTGGGGCTTCGCCGTCCTGACGGCCGCCTACCTGGCCGGCGGCGTCTCCGGCGCCCACCTCAACCCGGCCGTCACCATCGGCCTCGCGGTCGAGGGCGGCACCAAGTGGAACGACGTGCCGCTCTACCTGGCCTCGCAGCTCCTGGGCGCCATGATCGGCGCCGTGCTGATGTGGGCGACGTACTACGGGCAGTTCCAGGCCCACCTCACGGACCCCGAGGTGATCAAGGCACAGCCCGCTGAGGAAGGCCTCGTGGACCAGAAGGCCGCGCCGAAGGCCGGCCCCGTGCTCGGCATCTTCTCGACCGGCCCCGAGATCCGGAACATCGCGCAGAACCTCGTCACCGAGATCATCGCCACGACCGTGCTCGTCCTGGCGATCCTCACCCAGGGCCTCAACGACGGCGGCAACGGCCTCGGCACCCTCGGTGCCCTGATCACCGCGCTCGTCGTGGTCGGCATCGGCCTCTCGCTCGGCGGCCCGACCGGGTACGCCATCAACCCGGTCCGCGACCTGGGTCCCCGCATCGTCCACTCGCTGCTCCCGCTCCCCAACAAGGGTGGCTCCGACTGGTCGTACGCGTGGATTCCCGTGGTCGGTCCGCTGATCGGCGGCGCTCTCGCCGCTTTCCTCTTCAAGCTGTTCTGAGCGAACCCGCCGACCACACGACCACGACGTACTTCAGGAGCACACCGTGACCGACGCACACACCGCCGGGCCCTTCATCGCCGCGATCGACCAGGGCACCACGTCCTCGCGCTGCATCGTCTTCGACCGGGACGGCCGCATCGTCTCCGTCGACCAGAAGGAGCACGAGCAGATCTTCCCGAAGCCGGGCTGGGTGGAGCACAACGCCACCGAGATCTGGACGAACGTGCAGGCGGTCGTCGCCGGGGCCATCGAGAAGGCCGGCATCACGCGCGACGACATCAAGGCCATCGGCATCACCAACCAGCGCGAGACCACGCTGCTGTGGGACAAGAACACCGGTGAGCCCGTCCACAACGCCATCGTCTGGCAGGACACCCGCACCGACGCCCTGTGCAAGGAGCTCGGCCGCAACGTCGGCCAGGACCGCTTCCGCCGCGAGACGGGCCTGCCGCTGGCCTCCTACTTCGCCGGGCCCAAGGCCCGCTGGCTGCTCGACAACGTCGAGGGCCTGCGCGAGCGCGCCGAGGCGGGCGAGATCCTCTTCGGCACCATGGACTCCTGGGTCATCTGGAACCTGACGGGCGGTGTGAACGGCGGCAAGCACGTCACCGACGTCACCAACGCCTCCCGCACCATGCTGATGAACCTGCACTCCATGGAGTGGGACGAGCGCATCGCCGAGTCCATCGGCGTGCCGCTCGCCATCCTGCCCGAGATCCGCTCCTCCGCCGAGGTCTACGGCGAGGTCACCGGCGGCGAGCTCGGCGAGCTG
This sequence comes from Streptomyces sp. NPDC043996, assembly GCF_056435225.1. NCBI lineage: Bacteria > Bacillati > Actinomycetota > Actinomycetes > Kitasatosporales > Streptomycetaceae > Streptomyces > Streptomyces sp. NPDC043996. The sequence continues at coordinate 331,448 of NZ_JBWKEY010000009.1, forward strand.
CTCGGCGGCGTCCCCGTCGCCTCCGCGCTCGGCGACCAGCAGGCGGCCCTGTTCGGCCAGACCTGCTTCGCCGAGGGCGAGGCCAAGTCCACGTACGGCACCGGCACGTTCATGCTGATGAACACCGGTGAGAAGGCCATCAACTCCTACAGCGGGCTCCTGACGACGGTCGGTTACCAGATCGGCGACCAGAAGCCCGTCTACGCCCTCGAGGGCTCCATCGCCGTCACCGGGTCGCTCGTGCAGTGGATGCGCGACCAGATGGGCCTCATCAAGTCCGCCGCCGAGATCGAGACGCTCGCGTCCTCGGTCGAGGACAACGGCGGCGCCTACTTCGTCCCGGCCTTCTCCGGCCTGTTCGCCCCGTACTGGCGCTCCGACGCCCGCGGTGTGATCGCCGGTCTGACCCGGTACGTCACCAAGGCGCACATCGCGCGCGCCGTCCTGGAGGCCACGGCCTGGCAGACCCGTGAGATCACCGACGCCATGACGAAGGACTCCGGCGTCGAGCTCGCGGCCCTCAAGGTCGACGGCGGCATGACCTCCAACAACCTGCTGATGCAGACCCTCTCGGACTTCGTGGACGCCCCCGTGGTGCGCCCGATGGTCGCCGAGACGACCTGCCTCGGCGCCGCCTACGCCGCCGGTCTCGCCGTCGGCTTCTGGTCCTCCACCGACGACCTGCGCGCCAACTGGCGCCGGGCCGCCGAGTGGACCCCCCGCATGGACGCGGACGTCCGCGCCCGTGAGTACAAGAACTGGCTCAAGGCCGTGGAGCGGACCATGGGCTGGCTCGAAGACGAGAGCTGACCACACCCCAGCTCAGCTGACGAGGAGCAATAACCATGACCACCCTAGAGAGCGGCCCCGTCATCTCGGCACTCGGGACGCCGCCGGCCGCCGGCGGCAACCCGAGCCGCGCCGAGACCCGGGAACGCCTTTCCAAGGCGGCGTACGACCTCCTGGTGATCGGCGGCGGCATCCTGGGCATCTCCACGGCCTGGCACGCCGCGCAGTCGGGTCTCAGGGTGGCCCTGGTGGACGCCGGCGACTTCGCCGGCGCCACCTCCTCCGCCTCCTCCAAGCTTCTCCACGGCGGTCTGCGCTACCTGCAGACCGGCGCGGTGAAGCTGGTCGCGGAGAACCACTTCGAGCGGCGTGCGGTGTCCCGTCAGGTGGCACCGCACCTCGCCAACCCGCTCACCTTCTACCTGCCGGTGTACAAGGGCGGCCCGCACGGCGCGGCCAAGCTCGGCGCGGGCGTCTTCGCCTACTCGGCCCTGTCGGCCTTCGGCGACGGCGTCGGCCACCTGCTCTCCCCCGCCAAGGCGGCGCAGGACGTGCCGGAGCTGCGCACCGACAACCTGAAGGCCGTCGCGGTGTACGGCGACGACCAGATGAACGACGCCCGCATGGCCCTGATGACGGTCCGCGCGGCCGTCGAGGCGGGCGCCGTCGTCCTCAACCACGCCGAGGTCACCGGCCTGCGCTTCACCAACGGCCGGGTCACGGGCGCCGACCTCAAGGACCGTCAGTCCGGTGACGAGTTCGGCGTCAGCGCCCGGCTCGTCCTGAACGCCACCGGTCCCTGGGTCGACCACCTGCGCGCGATGGAGGACCCGAACGCGGCGCCCTCCATCCGCCTGTCCAAGGGCGCGCACCTCGTGCTCAAGCGGACCGCCCCGTGGAAGGCCGCCCTGGCCACGCCGATCGACAAGTACCGCATCACGTTCGCCCTGCCCTGGGAGGACATGCTGCTGCTCGGCACGACCGACGAGGAGTACGAGGGCGACCCGCGCGACGTGTCGGTCACCGAGAAGGACACCGCGCAGATCCTGGACGAGGCCGCGTTCTCCATCCGCGACCAGCAGCTGTCCCGTGACCTGATCACGTACTCCTTCGCGGGTCTGCGGGTGCTTCCCGGCGGGCCCGGCGACACCTCGAAGGCCAAGCGCGAGACGGTCGTCACCGAGGGCCGCGGCGGCATGCTGTCGATCGCGGGCGGCAAGTGGACGACGTTCCGCCACATCGGCCGCACCATCATGAAGAAGCTGGAGTCGCTGCCGGGCCACCCGCTGGGCGACGACTACGAGCCGATCTCCACGCTGCCGAAGAAGCTGCCGCTGCCCGGCATCGCCAACCCGCGCGCGGTCGCCCACCGCCTGCTGGTCGACGGCCCGGCGCCCGGCCCGCGCATGGCGCCGGACACCGCCCGCCACCTGGCGACGCACTACGGCTCGCTGTCCTTCGACATCGCCCGCCTGGCGAACGAGAACCCGGAGCTCGCCGAGCGCGTCCACCCCGACGCCCCGGAGATCTGGGCGCAGGTCGTGTACGCGCGCGACCACGAGTGGGCCGAGACGGCCGACGACGTGCTGCGCCGCCGCACGACCCTGACGATCCGCGGCCTGGCCACGGACGAGATCCGCGGCAAGGTCGAGGACCTTCTGGGCAAGAAGAGCTGATTCAAGGCCCGAGGCCCGAGGTCCAAGGGCAGTGGGTTTGGTAAGGGGCGGTCGCTATAGCGGCCGCCCCTTACTCATGCCTCTACAGGTACGCGTGTGTCTCTACAGGTACTCGTGTGCCTCTCCAGGGGTGCCATGCCACCGCTACACCCCCGCAATGTTCACCCCGCACAGTTGAAGCATGAAGTTTCAAGTGCTGTCTCTCATCTCGCACTCCCCGCACCCGCTGACCGGTGAACTGTCCACCGCCGCCGAGCGGTTCGAGGACGTCGTCGAGGTCGGCGTGGAGGCGGAACGGCTCGGGTACGACGCGTACGCGGTGGGCGAGCGGCACGCGGGGGCCTTCCTGTCGTCGAGCCCCACGGCCGTGCTCGGCGCGCTCGCGGCCCGCACGTCCCGGATCAGGCTGCTCACCGGCGTCACGGTGCTCGCGATCCTGGACCCGGTGCGGGTCGCCGAGGACTACGCGACGCTCGACCAGCTCTCGCGCGGACGCGTGGAACTGGTCGTCGGCAAGGGCGCGGAGGCGGGCCACTTCAACCTGTTCGGCCTCGACGAGGCGCGCCAGTGGGACCTCCAGAAGGAGAAGTACGAGCTCCTGCGGCGCCTGTGGCGGGAGGAGAACGTCAGCTGGGAGGGCGCGTTCCGGCCCGCCCTGAGCGACGTGACGACCGTGCCGCGCCCGTACGCGGGCCCGCCGCGCGTCTGGCACGGCTCGGCGACCTCCCTCAACTCCCCCGAACTGGCCGCGCTGCACGGCGACCCGCTGTTCACGGCCAACGCCATCCAGCCGCGCGCGGCGTACGCGAAGCTGATCGCGCACTACCGCGAGCGGTTCGAGGCCCACGGCCACGACCCCGCCGACGCCCATGTGGCGGCGGGCTCGGGCGGGCTGCTCATCGCGGACAGCGCGGAGCGGGCCGTCAGCCGCTACCGGGACCTGTACGAGGCGAAGGTGCGCCAGACGTTCCGGCCCGACCTCGCGGGCAAGGCGGGCTACAACACGCCCTTCCGCACGATCGAGGACGCCATCGCCGACGGGCCCCAGCTCATCGGCTCGCCGCAGCAGATCATCGACAAGATCCTCGGCTATCACGCGGTGTACCGGCACGATCTGCAGTCCATCACGGTCGATGGGTTCGGGCTTTCGCGCGGCGAACAGATCGACACGTTGCGGAGGTTCGCGGAGGAGGTCGTGCCGGTGGTGCGGCGGGAGGCGCCGTCTACGCTGTGGCAGCCGCCCACGGGCTAGCCTGCGCGGGGCGCCCCAGACCCGCCCCTTCCCGATCCGGGGGCTGCCGCCCCCGGGCCCCCGCTCAAAGCCATTGGCGCTCCGCGCCTCGTCCTCAAACGCCGGACGGGCTGAAGATCCCCGGCCGTGGCTGCGACAGTCTTAGCCCCCCCCCCAAGGAGCCCCATGCCCATGTCCGCCGCCGCCACGCACCCCATTTCCGGGATCCCCCGTGCCGGCCTCCCCCACCACGCCGTCGTCGTCGGCGACCCGTCGCGCGCGGCGGCGGTCGCCGCGCTCCTGGACGCCGCGAAGGAGGTCTCGTACCACCGCGAGTACCGCACCTTCACCGGCACCTGGAAGGACCTCCCGGTGGTGGTCGCCTCGCACGGGGTGGGCGCGCCGGGGGCGCTGCCGCTGTTCCAGGAGCTGGCGCGGTCGGGTGTGACGCATGTCATCCGCCTTGGCACGGCGGGCGCGATCCGCCCGGGCGTCGGGGACGGCGACCTGGTGATCGCGGACGCGGCGGTGCGCGACGACGGGGTGACCCAGCAGTTGATCCCCGCCGAGTACCCGGCCTTCGCGGCGCCGGAGGCGGTGCTCGCGCTGCAGCGGGCGGCCCGTGCCGCCGGTGCCCCGCACCACCGGGGCGTGGTGTGGACGCGGGCGGCGTTCCAGCCGGGCTTCCTGCCGCTGCCCGCCGCGGCGTACGAGCGGGCGGGGGTGGTGGCCATCGAGATGGAGCTGAGCGCGCTGTACGTGTTCGCGGCCACGCACGGCCTGGTCGCGGGCGGCGCGCTGGTCGTCGACGGCGCGAACGCCGACGAGCTGGTCGACGCGGAGGCCACCGGCGGCTACGACCCCCACAAGGCCGCGGTCGCCGACGGGGTCGCCCGCGCCGCCCGGATAACCTTGGACGCGCTGCGCTCACTGGCCGCCGACGTCCCCGCGCAGTCCGGCTAGCGCCATCCCCGCGATCGCGCCCCTCGCACCACCCTTCGCACCACCCCTCGTACCCCTGGAGAACCGCACCGCATGCTCCCCATCGACCTCCTCGTCCACGGCGGCGACGTCCTGACCGTCGACGCGTCCGGCACCGTGGTGCCCGACGGCGCCGTCGCCGTGCGCGCGGGCGAGATCGTGGCCGTCGGCCCGGCCGCGCGCCTGCGCGCGGAGTACGACGCGGTCGAGGAGATCGACGCGCGCGGCTGCCTCGTCCTGCCGGGGCTCGTCAACGCGCACACGCACCTGGGGATGACTCTGCTGCGCGGCACCGCCGACGACGTCACGCTCCAGGAGTTCCTGGAGCGCGTGGTGCCGCGTGAGGCGGAGCTGCTCTCCGCGGAGACGGTCGCGGTGGGCACCCGGGCGGCGATCGCCGAGTCGGTGCGCGGCGGGGTCACTACCGCGCTCGACATGTTCTGGTTCCAGGAGGCCGCCGAGGCCGTGGCGCGCGAGGCCGGGTGGCGTCTCCTGACGGGGCCGACGTTCATGGACGTGCCGGGCCCGCCGGACGGCCGCCCGTACGCGGAGCGGCTCGGCTGGGCGGGCGCGTATCTGGCGGGCCGCACCCCGGCGCCGGGCACCCGTCCCGTCGTCTTCGCGCACTCCGCGTACACGCTGGCGCCCGAGCAGCTCGCCGCGATCACCGCGCTCGCGCGGGCCCATGACGCGCTGCTGCACCTGCACGCCGCCGAGAACGCGGCGGAGGTGGCCACGGTCACCGAGCGGTACGGCATGCGGCCGGTGGAGCTGCTCGACTCCCTTGGCGTGCTCGGCCCGGACACGCTCCTCGCGCACGCCGTCGACCTGACCGACGGCGAGATCGCGGCCCTCGCCCGCACCGGCACGGCCGTCGCGCACTGCCCGGCCTCGAACCTGAAGCTGGGCTGCGGCATCGCCCGCGTGCCCGAGCTCCTGGCCGCGGGGGTCACCGTCGGCCTCGGCACGGACGGCGCGGTCAGCTCCAACACCCTGGACGTCCTTGGCGCCGTGCGGCTCGCCGCGCTCGTGCACAAGGCGGGCGGCGACCCGACGGCCGTCGGCGCCGAGCAGGCCGTGCGGATGGCGACGATCGAGTCGGCGCGGGCGCTCGGCCTCGGCGACCAGCTGGGCTCCCTGGAGCCGGGCAAGCGCGCCGACCTGATCGTGCTCGACCTCGCCCGCCCGCACCTGGCGCCCCGCCACGACCCGTACGCGACGCTCGCGTACGCCGCGGCGGCCGCCGACGTGCGCGACACCGTCGTCGACGGCCGCGTCCTGATGCGCGACCGCGCCCTGCTCACCCTCGATGAGCGACGCGCCCTGGCCGCACTCCAGGAGGCCGTCGCCCCGTCCGCGCCGGTGCGCGTGCGATGACCCCCGAGCGCCCCGCGCCCACGCGCGGCTTCACCGGCCGCGCCCGCGCCGCCGACCGCGACCCCCGGCTGCCCCCGGGGCAGTACGACGCCCGTGACACCTGGCCGGTGCTTTCCGCCGAGGTCACGCCGCGCCTGGCCGCCGCCGACTGGACGTTCCGCGTCGCCGGGCGCGTGGCCAACCCGCGCTCCTGGAGCTGGGACGAGGCGCACGCGCTGCCCGCGTCCGAGTACCGGGGCGACATCCACTGCGTGACCAGCTGGTCCAAGTTCGGGGTGCGCTTCGGCGGCGTCAGCGTGGACGCGTTCCTCGCCGCCGCGGGCGGCCCGCTGCCGGACGCCACGCACGTTCTCGCGTACTCCCACACCGGCTACACCGCGAACCTGCCGCTCGCCGACGTCACCGGTGGCAGGGCGTGGATCGTCTGGGAGTACGAAGGGCGGCCGCTGGCGCCCGAGCACGGCGGCCCGGCCCGGCTGATCGTCCCGCACCTGTACTTCTGGAAGAGCGCCAAGTGGATCGCGGGCCTTGAGGTCCTCGACCACGACGAGCCGGGGTTCTGGGAGAAGAACGGCTACCACCACCGGGGCGACCCGTGGCGTGAGGAGCGTTACGCCGGTGACTGACAGCTCTCCACGGCCGTTCGTGCCCCCGACGGCCTTCGCCGTGCCCGGCCGCATCGCGGTGAGCGAGCAGGCCGCGGCCCACTGGCAGCCCGCGCTGATCACCGAGATCCGCCGCGAGACGCCCGCCGCTTCGACGTTCCGGCTCAAGGTCCCCCAGTGGCGGGGTCATCTGCCGGGACAGCACCTGATGCTGCGGCTGACCGCCGCGGACGGCTATGTCGCCCAGCGCCACTACTCGCTGGCCTCGGCGCCCGACGACAGCGGCGAGATCGAGCTGACCGTGGACCACGTGGCGGGCGGCGAGGTGTCGGGGCATCTGCACACCGTCGCGGCCGTGGGCGACACCGTGGAGGTGCGCGGCCCGCTGTCCGGGTTCTTCGCCTGGCCCGGCGACCGGCCCGCGCTGCTGCTCGGCGCGGGCTCGGGCGTGGTCCCGCTGATGTCGATGATCCGCCACCACCGGCGGGCGGGCCTCGGCGTGCCGCTGCGTCTGGTCGTCTCGGCGCGCACCCGCGAGGACCTCATCTACGCGGCCGAGTACGGCGCCGAGACCGATGTCCTGCTCACCCGGTCCGAAGGCCGTCTGAGCGCCCGGCACCTGGCGCACCACCTCGGCGCCGGGCGGCCCGCGGGCGGCTGGGAGGCGTACATCTGCGGCTCGAACGGCTTCGCCGAGCACGCCTCGCGGCTCCTGGTGGACGGCGGGCAGCCCGTGGACCGGATCAGGATCGAACGGTTCGGCTGACCCGTGGCCCGGGCAAGGGCCATAATCATCCGATACATCCGACGTCTGAGTCACTGGGGCGAGGTGCCATGGCGGTCACGGACGAGGCCATCGAAAAGATCAAGGGCATGATCGTCTCGGGCGCGCTGCGCCCCGGCGACCGGCTGCCCAAGGAGAGCGAACTCGCCGCGGAGCTCGGCCTGTCCCGCAACTCGCTGCGCGAGGCGGTGCGCGCGCTCTCCCTGATCCGCATCCTGGACGTACGCCAGGGCGACGGGACGTACGTCACCAGCCTGGACCCGCAGCTGCTGCTCGAAGCGCTGAGCTTCGTGGTCGACTTCCACCGCGACGACACGGTCCTTGAGTTCCTCGCCGTGCGCCGCATCCTGGAGCCGGCCGCGACGGCCATGGCGGCCTCGCTGATCAGCGAGGCGGAACTGGACGCGCTCACCGAGCAGTTGGACGCCCTGGGCGCCGAGCCTTCCGTGGAGGAGCTGGTCGCCTGCGACCTGGAGTTCCACCGCGGCATCGTCAAGGCGGCCGGCAACTCCGTGCTGTGCTCGCTGCTGGACGGCCTCTCCGGGCCGACGACCCGGGCCCGCGTCTGGCGCGGCCTCACCCAGGAGGACGCGGTGAGCCGCACCCTGCACGAACACCGGGCGATCCTCGGCGCGCTGCGCGACCGGGACGCGGAGGCGGCCAGGTCCTGGGCGACGGTGCACATCGCGAGCGTGGAGCAGTGGCTGCGCTCGACGCTCTGAGCGCGCCTGCCCGGCGCACCCCTGTGCCGCGGGCTCGGCGGGACGCTCGGCGTGGCACTCGGCGTGACACTCGACGGGACAGGAGTGACGGGCAGCTGACCTGGGCAGTGATCCGGCACTCGGCGTCACCAGGGGGCTGCGGAGGCCCCCGCGGGACGCCGTAAGGTTGGGGCGTACTTAGAGGAGAACGTCGGAAGGAGGCCTGGGTGATCGAGCTCGAGGGGGTACCCGAGCTGATCGACCCGGTCATGGTGGCCGCGTTCGAGGGCTGGAACGACGCCGGCGACGCCGCCTCCACCGCGGTCGCGCATCTCGACAAGGAGTGGAAGGGCGAGGTGTTCGCGGCGCTGGACGCCGAGGACTACTACGACTTCCAGGTCAACCGTCCCACGGTGTGGCTGGACGGCGGAGTGCGCAAGATCACGTGGCCGACGACCCGGCTCTCGGTGGTCCGCGTAGGCGGCGAGAAGCCGCGTGACCTCGTCCTGGTGCGGGGCATCGAGCCGTCCATGCGCTGGCGCTCGTTCTGCAACGAACTGCTGGGCTTCGCCCACGAGCTGGGGGTCGAGCTCATCGTGATCCTCGGCGCGCTCCTGGGCGACACCCCGCACACCCGGCCGGTCCCGGTCAGCGGCGTCACCTCGGATCCGGACCTGGCGCGCACCATGGACCTGGAGGAGACCAAGTACGAGGGCCCGACGGGCATCGTCGGCATCCTCCAGGAGGCGTGCACGCACGCGGGCGTGCCCGCCGTCAGCCTCTGGGCCGCCGTGCCGCACTACGTCTCGCAGCCGCCGAACCCGAAGGCGACGCTCGCGCTCCTGAACCGCCTGGAGGACCTGATCGACCTCAGGATCCCGCTGGGCGAGCTGACGGAGGACGCGCGGGCCTGGCAGCTGGGCGTCGACCAGCTGGCCGCCGAGGACAGCGAGGTCGCCGAGTACGTGCAGTCCCTGGAGGAGGCGCGGGACACCGCGGAGCTGCCGGAGGCGTCGGGCGAGGCCATCGCCCGGGAGTTCGAGCGCTATCTGCGGCGGCGTGACGGGGGTGGGCCGGGTCCCGGCCAGGTCGGCGGGGTTGGCGGGGTCGGCGGGGTCGCCTCGGAGGGCGACGGGGCGGCGTATCTGCGCGACGCCCCGAGCGAGCGCACCCGCCCGCCGAAGCCGCAGCCCCGCCCCGAACCGGGCCCGGAGTCCGGCACGGGCCCCGCGCCCAGGCCCACGACGGGCGACAAGCGGGACGACGACGGGGACGAGGCGCGCCGGGACGAAGCAGGGCCGGACGAGGCGCGGCCGGACAAGGGCCAACCCGACAAGGCCCGACCGGACGAGGCCCGACCGGACGAAGCACAGCCGGACGACTCCCCCTCCGAAGAACCTCCCGAGGGTCCATCCGGAACCTCGTCCGGAGATTCGTCCGAGGACTGAGCACCCGCGTCGGCAGACGCACCGGCCCGTCCGGCCCCAGGGGCGGCACCCGCGAGGGTGCCGCCCCCGCGTGCTTTCGCACACCGCCCGCCCCAGGCGTCTCGCTCACCTTTGGCCGGTTTGCGGCGTGACATGGATTAATCGGTGAATTGCACACGGTTCCCCGGTCAACTTCTCTTCAAACGCAGTTGGGCGAAAGGGGTCTGGACGTCCTGGCGCGTCGGTAGCAGGGTGTGCAGCGACCGAACGCCCGGGGCGGCAATCGAAGGGAGCGGTGAAGTGATGACCGACCAGGTGGGGCACGGTGGCGATCCGGGAGGCAGCGGCCCTGGACCGGACGGAGCGGGATTCACCTATCGGGCGGCCGAGCGCGAACTCATCGTCGTCGCACGGCCGGAGGCCCGGCTGCGCGCCCAGGAGCGGGGCGTCCGCTCGGCGTCGGGCGCTGACCTGTCGGCCCTGAACATGTTCCTCAGCGACGAACAGCTCGCCTTGGAGCCGCTGTTCGGCGGCGAGGACCGGCTGCGGGCGGCGCCGGGCGCCGTCGAGGACGTCACCGACCTGACGCTGTTCTACCGCGTGCGCGGCGGCGACGACCGCGCCGATGAGCTGCGGGCCCGGATCGCGGCGCTGCCCGGCATCGACACCGCGTACGTCAAGCCCGGCGCGGTGCCCGCCACGCTCGGCGCCCTCGGCCGCCACGGCGGCACCGGGGAGCCGGACGAGACCCGGCGCCGCAAGGAGGGCGCCCCGGTCACCCCCGACTTCAGCGGCCGCCAGGGCTATCTGCGCCCGGCGCCGGAGGGCGTCGACGCGCACTGGGCCTGGCAGCGGCTCGGCGGCGGCGGCGAGGGCGTGACCGTCATCGACATCGAGGGCGCCTGGCAGCTGAGCCACGAGGACCTGGCGGCGAAGCTCGCGGGCGTGGTGATCGGCACCCCGATCCAGGACCTGGCGTGGCGCAACCACGGCACGGCCGTCATCGGGGTGATCGGCGGCGACCGCAACGCGTTCGGCGTCACCGGCATCGTGCCGGACTCGGTGACGGCGGCCGCGTCGTTCCTGCCGAGCGGCACGGCGGCGACGATCCACGCGGCGGCGGACCGGCTCGCCTCCGGCGACGTCATCCTGATCGAACTGCACCGCCCGGGGCCGAGGTTCGACTTCGAGGAACGCGACGACCAGCGCGGCTACATCGCCCTGGAGTGGTGGCCCGACGACTATGCGGCGATCCGCTACGCCACGGCCAGGGGCATCGTCGTCGTGGGCGCGGCGGGCAACGGCGCCGAGTCGCTCGACGACGCGGTGTACGAGCGCCGTCCGGACGAGTTCCCGTCCTGGTGGCGCAACCCGTTCAACCCGTCCAACCCGTCCTCCGACGCCGTCCTGGTCGGCGCGGGCGCGCCGCCGCCCGGCACCCACGGCCGCGACCACGGCCCGGACCGCTCGCGCCTGGCGTTCTCCAACTACGGCGCCCGTCTGGACGCGCAGGGCTGGGGCCGTGAGACCACGACGTCCGGCGGCTTCTGGAACCAGCCGGGCGACCTGCAGGGCGGCGTGGAGGAGATCGCCTGGTACACGGACACGTTCTCGGGCACGTCGTCGGCGTCCCCGATCGTGGTCGGCGCGCTCGTCTCGCTCCAGGGCATGCTCAAGGCCGCGGGCCAGCAGCCGATGACGTCGACGCACGCGCGTGACGTGCTGCGGGCCACGGGCTCGCCGCAGCAGGACGGCCCGGGCCGGCCCGCCTCCCAGCGGATCGGCAACCGCCCCGACATCAGGGCCGCGGTGACCAAGCTGCTGCCGTCGGCGGTGGGCTCGGGCCGCGCCGAGCGCTACTGGGACGAGCTGATCCCGTATCCGCCCGAACTCCCGCCGCGCCTGCGGCTCTTCGTGGCCGGGGAGTGGCGGAACCTGAACCACCCGACGCCGGAGATCCGCCAGGCGGTGCACTCCGCCTTCGCGAGCGGCTCCCCGGACGTACGCGTCTGGTTCTCCGACGACGAGGTCGTGGGCCTGGTCGTCACCGGCTGAACCGGCACGGCACGGCACTGCACGGCACGTACAGGAAACCAGGAAGCCTGGAAACCAGGCACCAGGAAACAAGGCAACGGACCGACCATTGAGGGAAGGTGGCACCCGCATGAGCACCACCCCGCAAATGAGTCAGCTGGGCCAGCAGTACGGTCAGCAGCCCTTCGGCTCGCAGCAGTACGGCCAACAGCAGCCGTTCTCCCAGCAGCAGTTCTCCCCGCAGCAGTACGGCCAGCAGCCCTTCGGCCAGCAGTACGGCCAGCAGGGCCCGAGCACCGCGCCCCCGCAGACCGGCCAGCAGGGCCAGCGGCAGACGTTCGGGCAGCCGGGCATGTTCCCCGGCCAGCAGGGCATCGGCCAGCAGCAGGGCCAAGGGCAGCAGTTCCCGGGCCAGCAGACGCAAGGCCAGCAGATCCCGCCGCACCTGCGCCAGCAGATGCAGCAGCTCGGCCAGCAGCCGCCGTTCCAGCAGCTGCTCCAGCAGCTCGGCCAGCAGCAGGTCCCGCAGGCGCAGGCGCCCACGATCTCCACGCAGGCCCTGTCGGGCAACGTGGCGGAGAGCTTCTGGGACGTCCTCCAGCCCCTGCCCGGCCAGGCGACGCTGCTCTATCTGTACGTCGACGGCGACTGGCGGGTGTTCATCAACCCGCTCGACCGCACCCGCGACCAGGTCCAGGAGGCGTTCGCGTACGGGCAGCCGGTCATCGGCTACTACGACACCAACAACCCGGGCATCCTGCTCGCCATCGTGATCACCAAGTGATCCGTACGGCAGGAGCGTGAGGCGTACGTGCGACGGCGGCGCCGGGCGGAATGGTTCCCGCCCGGCGCCGCTCGCCGTGTCCGTGTGCCTACAGGGCCACGCCCAGCAGCGCGTCGACGGCGCGGGACACCACGCCGGGCGCGCCCTCGTCCGTGCCGCCCTCGGTGTCCTGGCGGGCGGCCCAGCGGTCGACGGCGGCGAGCGCGGCGGGCGCGTCCAGGTCGTTGGCCAGGGCCTCGCGCAGCTCCTCGACGAGGGCGTCGGCGCCGGGGCCGTCAGGACGGGACACGGCGGCGCGCCAGCGGCCGAGGCGCTCGACGGCGTCCTGGAGGACCTGGTCGGTCCACTCCCAGTCGGCGCGGTAGTGGTGCGCGAGGAGCGCGAGCCGGATCGCGGCGGGGTCCACGCCGTCGCGGCGCAGCTTCGACACGAACACCAGGTTGCCCTTGGACTTGGACATCTTGGCGCCGTCGAGGGCGACCATGCCCGCGTGGACGTACGCCTTGGCGAAGGGGTGCTCGCCGGTCAGGGCCTGCGCGTGCGAGGCGCCCATCTCGTGGTGCGGGAAGGCGAGGTCGGAGCCGCCGCCCTGGATGTCGAAGCCCATGCCCAGGTGGTCGAGGGCGATGGCCACGCACTCGATGTGCCAGCCGGGGCGCCCGGGGCCGAGCGAGGCGCCGTCCCAGCTCGGCTCGCCCTCGCGGGCGGCCAGCCACAGCATCGGGTCGAGCGGGTTCTTCTTGCCGGGCCTGTCCGGGTCGCCGCCGCGCTCGGCGGAGAGCAGCCGCATGGCGGCGGCGTCGAGCCCGGAGACCTCGCCGAAGTGCGGGTCGGACTCGACGGAGAAGTAGACGTCGCCTTCGAGCTCGTAGGCGGCGCCGAGGTCCCGCAGGCGTTCGACGAGCGGCACGATGCCGGGTATCGACTCGACGGCGCCGACGTAGTGCTGGGGCGGCAGCAGCCGCAGGGCGGTCATGTCCTCGCGGAACAGCGCGGTCTCGCTCTGCGCGAGCTCCACCCAGTCCTTGCCGTCGCGGTTGGCCCGCTCCAGGAGCGGATCGTCCACGTCGGTCACGTTCTGTACGTAATGAACCTGCCGCTTGGTGTCGAGCCACACGCGCTGCACGAGGTCGAACGCGTTGTAGGTCGCCGCGTGACCCATGTGGGTCGCGTCGTACGGAGTGATCCCGCAGACGTAGAGACGGGCGACGGGACCGGGCTCGAGGGTGACGAGTCCACCGGTCGCGGTGTCGTGGATCCGGAGGTCGCGGCCCTTGCCGGGCAGGGCGGGGACCTCAGAAGCGGGCCAGGCATACATGCCCTGAGCCTAACCGGATGCACCGTCCACATACGACCCCGGGATCGTGATCACCTCGCGGACGTGTCCGGGCGGCGTCACACGGGCGGCCTCCGGGGGCGGCGTCACACAGGCGGCCAGGGAATGGCGGGCCACTCGCCCGAGGGCGCGGGGTGCCGCCCGGCGGCGAGCAGCGCGTCCACGCGGGCCCGGATGGCCGCCACCTCGGCGGACGTGATCAGCTCGGCGAGCCGCGCGGCGAGGGGCCGCTCGGCGCCGAGCGCCTCCCGCAGGGCCCCCAGGCGGGCGACGGCCTCCTCGGTGAGCTTCTCCCCGGCCCACCCCCACAGGAGCGTCCGCAGCTTGTCGTCGACGTGGAAGGTCACTCCGTGGTCGATGCCGTACAGCCGCTCTTCGACCCCCACCAGCAGGTGCCCGCCCTTGCGGTCCCCGTTGTTGATCACGGCGTCCAGGACGGCGAGGCGCCGCAGGCGGGCGTCGTCGGCGTGCACGAGCAGCGCCGTGCGCCCCTGACCCACCTCGGCGAACCCGACGGCCTTCCAGCCGTCCCCGGGCTCCTCCCCCTCGACCAGCGCGAGCAACTCGTCACCGCCGCCGTCGCCGTCACCCTCCGGGTCGGGCGCCTCGATCCACAGCTGGACCATGCCCTGCCCGTAGGGCCCGTCCCGCAGCACGGTGGGCGGCACGAGCCCCCATCCCAGGGCCTCGGACACCTCGTAGGCGGCGACCTCGCGCTGGGCGAGGGTGCCGTCGGGGAAGTCCCACAGGGGCCGCTCCCCGGCGACGGGCTTGTAGACGCAGGGCACCGACTCGTCCGCGTACGCGGCCGTGCAGTACAGCACCGCGTTGGACGCCTCCCGGATCTGTCCGCGCACGGTCAGCTCGCCCCGGGTGAGCAGCTCCGCGACGGTCAGGCTCCCCGTCGGTATCCGTTCTGGCGCGGGCATACGTGTCCTTCCGGGTCGAGCGGCAGGCTGCACAGCGGGCACGGCGGGCGCCCGGCGTTCACGACGTCCAGGGCGCGCTTGGTGAAGGCCCTGGCCTGTGCGCCGGTCAGCCGGACGCGCAGCATCGGGGGGCCGTTCTCCTCGTCCTGCAGGAGCCTTTCCTCCGCCTCCGCGAGGTCTTCCTCGGAGTCCGCGTCCAGCTCGACGAGGGCCTGCGCCTCGACGATCATCCGCTCGGCCTCGCCGTCCCAGGCGAGCGCCATCGTGCCGACCCGGAACTCCTCCTCGACGGGCGAGTCGAGCGGGGCGCTGTCGGTGATCTCGGCGGGCGCGACGGCGGGCACCGGGGCGCTGCCGCCGCTGCGGCGCACGACCTCGTCGAGGAGCTCCTCCATGCGCTCGGCGAGCGCGGCCACCTGGGTCTTCTCCAGGGCGACGCTGGTCACGCGCACCCCGGCGGACGCCTGCAGGAAGAAGGTACGCCGCCCGGGGAGCCCGACGGTTCCGGCCACGAAGCGTTCCGGCGGGTCATAGAGGAACACCTGACGGGACACGTCCTGTCTCCATTGGAATCGACTGCATGTTCTTGACGCGACAACTGAACTGAACCCTACTGCGGGAGACGATCACGGTCATCGCGCGTCTCACGGTGCGCCCGCGTCGCCCCCCACCTGAGCATCCTCGCTCGCGGGCGCCGCGCGCGGGGCAAGGGCCGCGAAGTCCCCGGTGTCCCCTAGGCGGACGAGGAAGGGGCGCAGCCGTGTGTAGCGGATCGCCGTGATGGAACAGGGCTCTACGGAGATGCGCTGAAAGAGGTCGAGATGCAGTCCGATGGCGTCGGCGACGAGGGATTTGATGATGTCGCCGTGGGAGCACATGAGGTACACGGCGTCGGGGCCGTGATCGCGCTCCACGCGCGCGTTCCACTCGCGTACGGCCTCGGCGGCGCGGGTCTGCATGGCCCGCAGGGACTCGCCGCCGGGGAAGGCGGCGGCGGACGGGTGCTGCTGGACGACCTCCATCAGGGGCTCGTCGGCGAGCTCGGCGAGCTTGCGGCCCGACCAGTCGCCGTAGTGGCACTCGCCGATGCGCTCGTCGGTGTGCGCCCTGAGCTCCGGGCGGGCCGCGAGGAGCGGCGCGAGGGTCTCCTGGCAGCGCTCCAGGGGGCTCGTGACGACCTCGGCGAGGGGCAGCGCGGCCAGGCGTCCGGGCAGCGCGGCGGCCTGCTGGGCGCCGCGCTCGTCGAGCCTGACGCCGGGGGTCCACCCGGCGAGCAGGCCCGCGGTGTTGGCGGTCGAGCGTCCGTGCCGGACGAGGATCAGCGTGGGCATGCCCGCCACCCTAAGCCGCCGACCGGGTGCGGCAGCAGTGCCGCTTGGGAAGAATGCACCACGTGATCGTCGACTGTGCCATCTACCAGCACGGGCGCCGGACCAAGGGGCCCGATGACTTCTCCGACGCCCTGGACGAGGCCCGCGCGGCGGGGGACGCGTTCGTGTGGATCGGCCTGCACGAGCCGACGGAGGACGAGTTCGACCTGGTGGCGGAGGAGTTCGGGCTGCATCCCCTGGCGGTCGAGGACGCCCTGAAGGCACACCAGCGGCCCAAGCTGGAGGTGTACGACGACTCGCTGTTCGTGGTCTTGAAGCCGGTGGTGTACGAGCCGGACAGCGACACGGTGACGTCGGGCGAGCTCATGCTCTTCATGGGCGACGCCTTCGTGGTGACGGTCCGGCACGGCGAGGGCGCCCCGCTCAGCACCGTACGACACCGTCTGGAGGCCGATCCCGAGGTCCTGGGGCACGGCCCGACGGCGGTGCTCTACTCCATCGCCGACGCCGTGGTGGACCACTATCTGGAGGTCGCGGACGAGCTGCAGGCGGACCTGGAGGGCCTGGAGGCGGAGGTGTTCTCGCCGGACAGCGGCGGCTCGCGGCACTCGGCGTCGCGGATCTACCGGTTCAAGCGCCAGATCCTGGAGTTCCGGCGGGCGACGGGGCCGCTCGCGATGCCGGTGGCCCGGCTCGCGGGGGTGGGCGCGGTGGGCCGCGCGGTGCCGTTCGTGAACGCGTCGGCGCAGCCCTATCTGCGGGACGTCCATGACCATCTGACGCGTGTGAACGAGTCGGTGGAGGGCCTGGACCGCCTGGTCACGGACATCCTGTCGGCGCATCTGGCGCAGATGAGCGTGCGCCAGAACGACGACATGCGCAAGATCTCCGCCTGGGCGGCCATGGCCGCGGTACCGACGATGATCGCGGGCGTCTACGGCATGAACTTCGACCACATGCCCGAGCTGCGCTGGTGGTGGGCGTACCCGGCGGTCATCCTGCTGATGGCCGCCCTGGAGGTCGTCCTGTTCCGGACGTTCAAGCGCCGCGGCTGGCTGTAGTCCACGCCCACGCCCACGCGCGCGTGGGCGTGGGCGTGGGCGTCAGGCGAACTCGGGGGACGAGGTGGCGGGACCGCCGAGGGCGTCGCGCCGCTCGGGCATCTTCAGGCTGACCATCTTGCGCCAGCCGCCGAGGCGTTCGTACGCGTACATGGCGTGGATGCCGAGCGCGAGCGTTCTGGACTTGAGGGGCGGCCAGTGCAGGATGCGGCCCATGTGCTCCATGACGGCGAGGCTGACGTCGCGGTAGACGCGGATCTCGACCAGGGCGCACTCGCGGAGGGTGCGCTGGATGGTGCGGCCGTGCCCGGCGCGGGCGAGGCTGAGCAGTTCCTCGTGGCAGTACGCCAGGTGGTTGTCCTCGTCGTTCGAGATCATCTTGATGGCCTTGCCGACCTCCGGATGGTCGGCGAAGTACCTGCGGAGCATCACCATCTGGTCGGCGGCCCGCTGTTCGGTGACGCGGCTGTGCGACAGGTACGTGATGATGTCCCGCTCGGTGAGCCGCTCGTCGGCGCGGAGCTTGTCGTGCGCCAGGCCGATGCCGTGCTGCTCCAGGAGCAGTGTGTAGTCCGTCTCGTGCGGGACCTCGCGGGGCTTGAGGCCGCGCTTCTTCAGGAGCGCGTTGAAGATCCGTCCGTGCTTGTCCTCGTCGGCGCCGTGCCGGGTGATCTTGGGGGCGAGGTCGCGCTGGCTCTCGGGGACGAGGGCGGCGATGCGCCCGTTCTCCCAGCCGCCCTGGGACTCGCCGCTGGCCGCGATGGAGCAGAACAGCCGGAACGACTCGTCGTCGCCGATGATCTCCTGGAAGAGGCTCTTGGCCGAAAGCATCGCAGGCACCTCCATGCCTTCACAGACCACACGGGCTTCCGCACGGACTTCCGCGAAGACCACGGACTTCCGCAAAGAAGGAGTCAAATGCGGGGCGCGTCAGGAGGCAACAGGTGTACGGGTCAGCTCAGCCGAACGAAGGACCCACACCGCCGAACGGGGCCGTAACCGGAGGGCTCGTCACGGCGTTGTGCTCCATGACGGCCGTGGCGGGGAAGACCCCCGAGCCCCCACCACGGCCGCGGAAAATTCCCCCGCTTGTGCCCTAGGGCCTGTCGTCAAATCCCCCGCCGTTCGCCCGAAGGGCGGGCCGCGCGGCGTCTGGTGCGTGCGATCGCAAGGCGCCGGAAGGTCCTCGTAGCGGAGCTACTAGGGCCTTTCGGCAACGCGGCGAGCGTGCGTGCCAGGCGCCGCGCGGCAGGCGGGGGATTTGACGACAGGCCCTAGGCCAGTCCGGCCCGCTCCAGGGCCTCGGTGCCCGCCCGCAGCGAGGCGAGCCGCTCCTCCAGCGTGAAGCCCGCGGGCGCCAGCGTGAGCGTGGTGACCCCGGCCTCCGCGTAGACCCGCATCCGGTCGGCGACGCGGCCGACGGAGCCGAGCAGCGTCGTGGAGTCGATGAGGGAGCGCGGCACGGCGGCGGCCGCGCCGTCCTTGTCGCCGGACAGGTACTTGTCCTGGATCTCGCCCGCCTCCTTCTCATAACCCATGCGGCACGCCAGCTGGTTGTAGAAGTTCTGCTGGCGGCTGCCCATGCCCCCTACGTAGAGCGCGGTGTACGGCCGGAACATGTCCGCGAGCGCGTCGACGTCCTCGTCCTTGCCCACGGCCAGCGGCAGCGTCGGCACGACGTCGAAGCCGTCCATCGTCTTGCCCGCCTTCTCGCGCCCGGCGCGCAGGTGCCGCAGCGCGGTCTCCTCCAGGTGCTCGGCGGCCGGGAAGATCAGCAGGGCGCCGTCGGCGATCTCGCCGGTCTGCTCCAGGTTCTTGGGGCCGATCGCGGCGATGTACAGCGGGATGTGCTCGCGCTGCGGGTGCACCGTCAGCTTGATCGGCTTGCCCGGGCCGCCCGGCAGGGGCAGTGTCCAGTGCTCGCCGTCGTGCGTGAGGCGCTCGCGGCTCATGGCCTTGCGCACGATCTCGACGTACTCCCGCGTGCGGGCCAGCGGCTTGTCGAACTTCACGCCGTACCAGCCCTCGGAGACCTGCGGGCCCGAGACGCCGAGGCCGAGGCGGAAGCGGCCGCCGGACAGCGAGTCGAGCGTCGCGGCGGTCATCGCCGTCATCGCGGGCTGCCGGGCGGGGATCTGGAAGATCGCGGAGCCCACGTCGATGCGCTCGGTCTGGGCCGCCACCCAGGAGAGCACCGTGGCCGCGTCCGAGCCGTAGGCCTCGGCCGCCCAGCAGACCGCGTAGCCCAGCTTGTCGGCCTCCTTCGCGACGGCGAGGTTGTCCGCGTCCATTCCGGCGCCCCAGTAGCCGAGGTTGATCCCGAGCTGCATGACCGCATCCCCTTACCCGTGAGTAACGTCTCTGTGCCGGGACTGTAGCGCGCGGGCCCCCGATCCGGCAGGGGCGGGCGCTCAGGTCGTCCGGGGGCGGGCCAAGGGGGTCATCGGGTTGTCCACAACCGCGCGTTTGTCCACAGCCGCACACGACGTCGATACCCGGCCAGTAATGTCGCGCCCATGGAGCAGAGGCATCTCGGCCGTACGGGTCTGCGCGTGTCCCGGATCGGGCTCGGCACCCTGAACTGGGGCCGCCCCGAGGAGACCGGTGAGAACGACGCGGCGGACCTGTTGAAGGCCTTCTGGGAGGCGGGCGGCACCCTCGTCGACACGGCCGACGTGTACGGGGACGGTGGCGCCGAATACCTCCTCGGGCGGCTCATGGAGCGGCTCGTGCCGCGCCGCGACCTCGTCATCGCCACGAAGGCGGGCAGCGTGCCGGACCCCGACCGCCGCTTCGACGGCTCGCGCGGCCACCTCCTGACAGCCCTGGACGCCTCCCTCGCCCGGCTCGGCACGGACCATGTGGACGTGTGGCAGGTCCACGCCTTCGACCCGGAGACACCGCTGGAGGAGACGCTCCAGGCCCTGGACATCGCGGTCAGCAGCGGCCGCGCGCGGTATGCGGGCGTGTCCAATTTCAGCGGCTGGCAGCTGGCGAAGGCCGCCACCTGGCAGCTGGCCGCCCCCGGCGTCCGCACCCGCATCGCCAGCACCCAGATGGAGTACTCCCTCCTCCAGCGCGGCATCGAGCGCGAGGTGCTGCCCGCCGCGCTCGACCTGGGCGTGGGCCTGCTGCCGTCGTCACCGCTCGGCCGCGGCGTCCTCACCGGCAAGTACCGCCACGCGACCCCCGCCGACTCTCGGGGCGCCTCGGAGCAGTTCGCGCCCTTCGTCGCGCCGTATCTGGACGAGGCGGCGAGCCGGGTCGTGGACGCCGTCGCGATAGCGGCGGACGGGCTCGCCGTGACTCCGCTCCAGGTGGCGCTCGCCTGGGTGCGCGACCGCCCCGGCGTGTCCGCCCCGATCGTCGGCGCGCGCACCGCGCAGCAGCTCGCGGCGGCTCTGTCAGTGGAGACCCTTAGTCTTCCTGACGAGATCTGCCAGGCGCTCGACGACGTGTCAGCGCCCGTGCACCGCTACCCAGACCAGGACTGGAGCACGTTGTGAGTACGGAGTCCGCCGCCGCGGAGGTTGCCGAGCCGAGCGCCCCGGAGGCCCGGGCGGAGCCCGAGGCCGGGGCCGCCGCACCGGAGACCGCCGCGTCGGACGCTGACGCCGGGGCCGCCGGGGCCGCCGGGGGTGACGGTCCCGAGGGTGCCGCGGAAACCGCCACGGACACCGCTGTGGACACCTCCGTGGACGCCTCCGCAGACGCCTTCGTGGACGGCGAGGCCGACGGCGAGGGGCAGGCCGCCCCCGAGGACGGCACGGGCAGCGAGGCGAAGGCGGACGAATCGGCGGCGGGCGAGTCGGCGGCGAACGCGGACGGCGGTGGGGCCGAGCTCTCCGAGGCCGAGGCCGAGCTGGCCGCCCAGCGGGAACTGCGGCAGCGGATCGAGGAGCGCAAGGCGGCCAAGGGCGCCCCGGTGGCGGCCGGCGCCAAGCTCCAGGGCACGGCGGCCGACCTGCTCGCGGCGGTGCGGGCCGTGGAGAGCGGCGACAAGCCCGCCGCCTCCGCGTTCCGCGCCCCCGAGCCCGTCGCGCCGCGCAGGCCCGCGCCGGAGCCGGTGCGGCGCCCGGCCCCCGAGGCTCCGGCCGCCCCGGCCGAGCCCGCCGCGGACGCCGTCGCCGCGGTGGCGGCCGTGCTCACCGAGGGCGGAGCGCCCACCACGCTCGCGGCCAGGGCGGCGGCCCTGCTCGGCGAGGGGGCGGCCGAGCGGCTGCGGGCGGATCCCTGGCAGCTGCTGCACGTCACGGGCGTGCGGCCCGAGCAGGCCGATGGATTCGCGCGGGCCCTGCTCGGCGGCGGCTGCGAGCCCGGGGACGAGCGCAGGGGGCGCGCCCTGACCGTATGGCTCCTCGAGCAGGCCGCGCTCGCCGGTCACACGGCGCTCGACGCGGCGGCGCTCACCGCCGCGCTCGGTCAGCGCGCCGTGCCGGACCCGGACGAGGCGGTGCAGAGCGCGCTCGCCGAGGGCGACGTGCTCGTCTTCCAGGACGCCCTGGAGGAGGCCGCGCAGAGCGCTCCGCCCGCGCGCCGGGCCCCCGCGCAGGAGAGCGCCGAGGCCACCGAAGGCGAGGCGGACGAGGCGGACGAGGCGGAGGCCGCACCTCCGGTCCGTGTCCTGTTCGGTCTGGAGCGGTATGCCCTGGCGGAGGAGTCCCTCGCCGACGGTCTCGCGCGCGTGCTGAACTCACCGCCGAAGGAAGACGGTTCGGGCCGGGGAGCCGAGGCGTGGGAGGCCGCCGCCGGCGCGGCCTCGGGTTCCGCCGCCGAGCTGATCCGCGCGGCCGCTGGGCACGGCCTGGTGCTGCACACCGGCGGTGAGGCGGCCCGCGCCGAGCCCGCGGCCCTGGTGGCGGCGGCCCGTTCGCTCGGGCTGCGGGTGTGTGCGGCCGCTTCGTGCGCGGACGGCAGCCGACGCCTCGCCGCGCTGGTGGGCGGCGCCGATGACGCCGAAGGCACGGTCGTGACCGTGGGCGGGCTGCTGTCCGGGCAGCAGGGCCCGGGGCGGGACGCGGAGGGCGCGCTGGCCGTGGACGTGCTGGTGGTCCTGGACGCGCCGCAGCTGGACGTGGAGGCGGCGGCGATGCTCGTCGAGTCGCTGCCGGACGGCGTCCGCCTCGTGCTCAGCGGCGACCCCGGGGTGCTGTGGTCAGCGGGTCCGGGCCGGGTCTTCGCCGACCTGCTCGCGGCGCGGGCCTGCCCGGTCGTCGTCTCGCGCACCCCGGACCCCGGTCCGATCGGGGAGCTGGTGTCCGGTGTCGGCGTCGGTGAGCTGGGCGAGGTCGCGGCGCCGGACAAGGAGGTCGTGATCGTGCCGGTGCGGGACGCCGCCGAGGCGATCCACCGCACGGTGCAGCTCGTCGCGGACTCGGTGCCGCGCGCGATCGGGGTGCCCGCCGAGCAGACGCAGGTGGTCACGCCCGGCCACGGTGGCGCCGCGGGCACGCGCGCGCTGAACGCGGCGCTCAAAGAACGGCTGAATCCCGGCCCCGGCCGGTTCGGCGGCTTCGACCCCGGTGACCGCGTCGCCCACGCCCCGCTGCCGGGCCGCACCGCGCTCGGCCATGTCGTGCGGGCCGACGCCCAGGGGCTGCATCTGGAGTGCGACGGGGCTCCGGTGATCGTGCCGAAGGAGCAGGTGGAGCAGAGCGTGCGCCACGCGTGGGCGCTCACCGCGCACCAGGCGGCGGGGCGCCGCTGGCCCGCCACGGTGGTCGTGCTGCCCGGCGACACGACGGCGGGCCTGACCCGCCCTTGGGTCTACACGGCCTTCAGCCGTGCCGAGCGCCATCTGTCGGTGGTCCAGGGCGTCGGCCAGGCCCTGCCCCAAGCGGTGGCGGAACGCCCGGCCAAGGAGCGCACGACGCGGCTCCGGGCGCTACTGCGGCCCCAGCCGCCGCAGGCGGACTAGTCCGGCTGGGCCCGCAGGCGGCCGGGCCCGCATGGCGGCGGGGGCCGCGTCGGCCGCCGTGCGGGCCCGCCGCCCGTCCTGAACGGGCGGCGTCCCGGGTCAGCCTCCCAGGCGGACAGCCTGGGCGACTACCTTGGCCTGCCTGGCCTGCCTGGCCTGCCCTGGCCTCCTGGGCAGGCACCCTGCGCTATCCGTGCCCCTAGGCGGACTCGCCACGCCGCCGGTCGATGACCTCGATGTCGTCGGTGTCGTCGGTGTCGTCGGCGTCGTCCACGTCATCGGCGTCATCGGCGTCATCGGCGTCATCGGCGTCATCCACGTCGTCCACGACCTCGGCGTCGTCCGCTCCCTCGACGTCCGCGTCGCCCTCGACCTCCGCGTCCTCGACATCGTCCACGTCCTCGACGTCTTCGACGTCCTCGACATCCTCGACGTCGTCCAGGGACACCGCCTCGTCCGGGTCGTAGTCCAGCTCGCCGTCGAGGTCCGGGGCGGCCGTGCCCCGTCCGGTGGCCGCGCCGTCGGGGTCGTCTGGCGC
Organism: Streptomyces sp. NPDC043996; assembly: GCF_056435225.1. Classification (NCBI taxonomy): domain Bacteria; kingdom Bacillati; phylum Actinomycetota; class Actinomycetes; order Kitasatosporales; family Streptomycetaceae; genus Streptomyces; species Streptomyces sp. NPDC043996. The sequence goes on from NZ_JBWKEY010000009.1 coordinate 354,949, forward strand.
GTCCAGGTCATCGAGGTCGTCGAGGTCGTCCGCCTCGTCGTCGAAGACCGCGCTGACGTCGAAGCGGCAGACCACGCGCTCGGGGTCCGCCTGGTCGAAGGGGGACTCCAGCCACTCGCCCGCCTCCGCCGGTTCGGCCAGGGCGGTCACCCACAGCGTGGAGTCGCCCTCCTCCAGGCCGAACTCCTTGTGCCGGGTGGCGATTTCGTCTGGTTCGAACTCCCCGAAGAGCAGGCCGATGGCGCCGGGCACGGTGCCCGCCTGGCGGTCGTCGTCCGCGGCGTCCTGGTCCGCGGCCTCGACGCGGGCGGCCTGGGCGAGCAGCCGCTGCGGCTCCGCCACGGCGTAGTCGCGCCGGATCAGCACGCTCAGGGCGGTCGGCTCCGCGGGACCCTGGTACGGCGGCAGGCTGTCCTCCGCGCCGGGGATCTCGAAGGGCGTGACCTCGTCGAAGCGGTCGTAGAGCAGCTCGTCGTAGGCCTCGGCCGCGGCGGCCAGCTCGTTGAACGCGTCGTAGACGGCCGGATCGTCCTCGCCCGACCTGCGTTCGACCGCGGCGAGATGGCGGTCGAGCGCGGTCTTGACCGCCTCCGCGGCGGCGCGTACCTCGGCAGCGGTGGGCTGCGCAGCATCAGACATAGTGCAGACGCTATCCGTACCGGGCCCGTGCCCGCACAATAGATGCGATGCCGGAATACGAATTTGTCGACGTGTACGTTCCCCGTGGAGTCTCCCGCAAGGAAGCCACGCGTCTGCTGACGGACCACGCAGAGTACGGACACTGGGAGTTGGACCGCCTCAGCCTGCACGCCGACGGCAGTCGGCGCGTGCGGCTGCGGCGGCGCATCATCCGCCAGCTGCGGGCCACGTGGTGAGCCGGTGCGGTGAGGGGCGGATGGCGTGAGTACGGAGCGGGCCCCGCGATCGCGGGGCCCGCTCCGTACTCACGCCGCTGTCACGCCGCCGTCACGCCGCCTCAGGCCTGCGCCTTGCGGTACAGGACCGAGCCCGCGAGCAGCATGCCCGCGCCCATCGGAAGCGCCATGCCGACCGGCAGGGAGCTGCCGGTCTGCGCCAGTTGGTCCCGGCCCGCGGGCGGGGTGACCACCTGTACGGCCGGCTGGTTCGGCTCCTCGGACCGGCTCGGGGCCTCCTGCCCCGGCTGACCCGGCCGCTCCGGGCTGCCGGGCTCCCCCGGGTGCCCCGGCGTGCCGGGCTGACCGGGCGTGCCGGGCTGCCCCGGCTCCCCGGGATTGCCCGGGTGTCCCGGCTTACCAGGCTTCCCGGGTTCTCCGGGCTTACCAGGCTGCCCCGGCTTCCCTGGCTTCCCCGGCTCTCCGGGCTTGCCCGGATGGCCCGGCTCACCCGGCTTCCCTGGCTGATGCGGATTCCCCGGCTCGTGCGGCTTGCCGGGCTCACCCGGCTTCCCCGGCTTCCCCGGCGGCGTCCCCCCGTCGTCGCCGTGGTTCCCCTCGTCGCCGTGGTTTCCGCCGTCGCCGTGGTTCGCGCAGTCGTTGCCGACGGCCGCGTTGCCCGCGCCGCCGATGGTGACGGCGTTCCCGCAGACGTTCACGGGCGCGTGGATCGGCGCCTGCACGCTGTTGCCCGAGCCGACGCCGGGCGAGTGGCTCGCGCCGCCGTCGGCCGAGGAACCACCGCCCGAGGGCCGCTGGCCGTACCCGCCGTCGTGACCGTACCCGCCGTCGTCACCGTATCCACCACCGTGCCCGTGCCCGTGCCCGTGACCGTGACCGCCAGAGCCAGGGGCATTCGTACAGTCATTGCCGACCGCGGGATTCAGTACTCCCACCACATTCACGGTGTTTCCGCACGCGTTCACGGGAACGTGCACGGGTGCCTGTACGGAATTTCCCGACAGCACACCCGGGGATTCCGAAGTGCCGCCGCTCGCGCCCGAGTCGGCGTGGGCGTAACCACTCGTGACCGCGAGAACTCCCCCAGCGGCGGCCGCGGTGATCAGCCCCTTGCGCGTGACCTGTCGCATTGCTCTCCCTCCCTTGCCTTCAGGAAAAGGCACGGCCTGTTCGCGCCGTGCCCCTCAATGCCCGTCGGCCCCGGAGCGCATGGCACGCACTCCGGGGCCGACGGACTCAAACCCACTTGGGTGACGCCCCTCACGGGGCGAGGCACAGCGGCGTCACTTGTTGACGCAGTAGTTGCCGAAGGCAGGGTTGAGCACGCCGATCACCGAGATGGTGTTGCCGCAGGCGTTCACCGGCACGTGCACGGGGATCTGCACGACGTTGCCGGAGGCGACGCCCGGGGAGTGCACGGCGGCGCCCTGCGCACCGGCGTCGGCAGCGGCGACACCCGCGCCGGCGAGCACCAGACCGCCCGTGGCGACCACTGCGGCGACGACCTTCTTGATCATTGTTCCTCCTAGTTGGCAATGCGGTCCCAGCCGCGGACCGCACCACCTGTAACGAGGAGGGAGTAATGGAGCTACGAGCTTATCGTCGCATTCACTCTTTTCAGTCGAATGCGCACGCGTAACCGAATATTGGAGTTTCGTTTCGGCAACCGGCAGCGCGTTCGGATCACGCGACGCGGAAATACCGGTGCCACCACCGCCCGTTCAGGAGGCGTCGATAAACCGGTCGAGCACACGCACGCCGAACTTCAGGCCGTCCACGGGCACACGCTCGTCGACGCCGTGGAACATGCCCGCGAAGTCAAGCTCCGGCGGCAGCTTGAGCGGCGCGAAGCCGAAGCCGCGGATGCCGAGGTCGTCGAAGGACTTGGCGTCCGTGCCGGCCGACAGCATGTACGGCACGGCGCGGGCGATGGGGTCCTCCGCCTGGAGCGCGGTCTGCATGGCGTCCACCAGCGCGCCGTCGAAGGTCGTCTCCAGGGCCTTGTCCGCGTGCACGTCCTCACGCTTGACGTTCGGCCCCAGGATCCGGTCCAGGTCGGCGAGGAACTCCTCCTCGTACCCCGGCAGGAAGCGCCCGTCGACGTGCGCGGTGGCCTGTCCGGGGATGACGTTGACCTTGTAACCGGCGCCGAGCTGCGTCGGGTTCGCGGTGTTCTGGAGGGAGGCGCCGATGAGCTTGGCGATGCCGCCGAGCTTGGCGAGCGTCTCGTCCATGTTCTCCGGGTCGAGCTCGGTGCCGAGGGCGTCGCCGAGCTCGTCGAGGAAGTGCCGCAGCGTCTTGGTGACGCGGATCGGGAACGTGTGCCGCCCGAGGCGGCCCACGGCCTCGGACAGCTCGGTGATCGCGTTGTCCTTGTGGATCATCGAGCCGTGCCCGGCGGTGCCGTCCACGGTCAGCTTCATCCAGTGCATGCCCTTCTGGGCCGTCTCCACGAGATACAGCCGCAGCTGCTCGTTGACGGTGAAGGAGAACCCGCCGACCTCGCTGATCGCCTCGGTCACGCCGTCGAAGAGGTCCGGGTGGTTGTCCACCAGGTGCCGCGCTCCGTACGTACCCCCCGCCTCCTCGTCCGCGAGGAAGGCGAGCACGATGTCGCGCGGCGGTTTGCGGCCGCTGCGCAGCCGGTCGCGGACGACCGCGAGGGTCATCGCGTCCATGTCCTTCATGTCGACGGCGCCCCGGCCCCACACACAGCCGTCGGCGATCTCGCCGGAGAAGGGGTGGTGCGTCCAGTCCTGGGCATTGGCGGGTACGACATCGGTGTGGCCGTGGATGAGGAGCGCGGGCCGCGAGGGGTCCTCGCCCTCGATGCGCGCGACCGTGGAGGCCCGCCCCGGATGCGATTCGAAGATCCGCGGCTCGAGCCCCACCTCCGCGAGCTTCTCCGCGACGTACTCCGCGGCCTTGCGCTCCCCCGGCCCCGAGTGATCGCCGTAGTTGCTGGTGTCCATCCGGATCAGGTCCCGGCAGAGGTCGACGACCTCGTCCTCACCGGAGACGGCCCTCGCCCCGTTCACCCTGCCACCCGTGGTCGGCTCGCTCACGCTGTTCCTCCCGCTGTCGCGCTCTCGGTCCCTCCCATCCTCCCGCGCCACCCGTCCGCGCCCAAGGCCGGGCGGCCCTCGTCATACGCCGTTCACGCGCACGACCTGCGTGATCAGGCACCCCCGAATGTTTGCTATGGTTTTCCACGTCGCCGCGGGAAACCGCGACAGACCACCGGTCCGGGTGGCGGAATGGCAGACGCGCTAGCTTGAGGTGCTAGTGCCCTTTATCGGGCGTGGGGGTTCAAGTCCCCCCTCGGACACCAGTAAGAACAGCAGCACCAGCAAGAACAGCCCCTCTCGAGGGGCTTTCTTCATGTCTGGGCCGCATGTCTGGGCCGCGGCGTGACCAACCGCGTGACCAACGGCCCGGCGATTCCCCTGGCCAGACCGAGGACGCACACCGGCGGGCGGGCTGGCTGGAATGTGGCTCATGTTGGGGGCCCGGGGCCGTTGAGACTTGCGGGCATGGCTAACGGCGCCGAGTTGTTCGTGCGGGGGCTCGCGGATGCTGGGGTGCGGGTGTGCTTCGCGAATCCCGGGACGTCCGAACTGCATCTCGTGGCCGCGCTCGACGGGGTGCCGCGGATACGGCCGGTGCTGTGCCTGTTCGAGGGCGTGGCGACGGGCGCCGCGGACGGGTACGGGCGGATGGCGGGGCGGCCCGCGTGCACGCTGCTGCACCTGGGGCCGGGGCTCGCGGGCGGCCTGCCCAATCTGCACAACGCGCGCCGGGCCGGTACGCCCGTGGTGAACGTCGTCGGTGAGCACGCGCTGCGGCACAAGCGGCTCGACGCGCCCCTGGAGTCGGACATCCAGGCCCTGGCCCGGACCGTGTCCGGGTGGACGCGGTGCGCGTACGACGCGGGGGATCTCGCGGAGGACGCCGCCGACGCCGTCGCCGCCGCGGTCGGGCCGCCCGGAGGCGTCGCCACCCTCGTCGTGCCCGCCGACGTGGCCTGGGCCGACACCGCCGCCAAGGAGCCCGGGGCCGGGCGGCGGGCCGCCGGGTCCCGCGGGCTCGTGTCCGGTCCTGGCGTCGCCGAGGCCGCGGTGGCGCTGCGGTCCGGGGAGCCCGCCGCCCTGCTGCTCGGCGGTGCCGCCACGCACGGCGCCGGGCTGCGGGCCGCCGCGCGGGTCGCCGCCGCGACCGGGGCGCGGCTGCTGTGCGAGACGTTCCCGGCGCGCCTGGAGCGCGGTGCCGGGCTTCCGCCCGTCGAGCGGCTCGGCTATCGCGCCGCCGACGCCGCCGGTCAGCTCTCCGGCGTACGCCACCTCGTGCTCGCCGGGGCCTCGGTGCCGGTGCCGTTCTTCGCGTACCCGGGGCACGGCGCGGGCGTCCTGCCCGACGGGTGCGAGGCGCTGGCGCTGGCCCCCGAGGGCGCCGGGCAGGACGTGGCCGCGGCGCTGCGGGAGCTGGTCGCGGCCGTCGGCGCCGACTCCGCCGTGCCCGTGGCACAGGTCGCGGGGCGGCCCGGCGTGCCCGGCGGGGCCCTCACCGCGCAGACCGCGGCCGCGGTGATCGGGGCGCTGCTGCCGGAAGGGGCCGTCGTCGTGGACGAGGCCAACACGTCCGGTCTCTGGCTGCCCGGCGCCACGGCCGGGGCTCCGCCGCACGACTGGCTGACGCTCACCGGCGGGGCGCTCGGGCAGGGGCTGCCGCTCGCCGTCGGCGCGGCCGTGGCGGAGCCCGAGCGGCCGGTGGTCGCGCTGGTCGCCGACGGGGCCGCGATGTACACGCTGCCCGCGCTGTGGACGCAGGCGCGCGAAGGGCTCAACGTCACCACCGTCGTCTTCAGCAACCGGGCGTACGCGATTCTGGGGCTTGAGCAGGCCATGATGGGCGGGGCCGTGGGGGCCACGGGGCGGGAGCTGTTCGATCTCGGGCGGCCCGATCTGGACTTCGTGGCGTTGGCTCGGGGCATGGGGGTCGCCGCGGGGCGGGCCTCGACGGTGGAGGGGTTCGCGGCGCTGCTGGAGCGGGGGTTGGGGGAAGCGGGGCCGTTCCTGGTGGAGTGCGTGGTGCCGCCGATCGGTTGAGGGGTGTCCCCACGGGTGGGGCCCGCCTTTTCCTCGCGGTGTCCTCGACCCCCGGTTCCTCCTGGCGGGCTCACTGGCGGCCTCACTGGCGGCCAGGCTGTCTTACTCCCCCACCCGCCCGCCCCCTCGTCGCCCTTCGGGCTCGTCCTCAATCGCCGGACGGGCTCTTGGTCCTCGCCCGCCCCTTCATCGCCCTCGAACGCCGGGCGGGCTTGAAACCGGGCCCGTCAGGGCGTCAGGTGGGTGGGCGGCTGCGGGTGGCGCCACGGGGCGAACGCCGTGGCGGTGCGTGGGAGGAGAGCCGCCAGTTCGGGGCAGTGGCGGAGGATGACCGTGTTCATGCCGCCCTTCTGGACCCAGTCGATGCCGAGCGGGGTGTAGATCTCGGGGCGGAAGTCGACGGTCAGGAAGCGGTCGCTCTGCAGGCGGCGCGTGGCCATCAGGACGAAGACGCGGAACGCCGTGTCGCTGAAGCCGAACCCGGCCGGGGGGTTCTCAGCGAACAGGCCGACCATCGTGTCGATCTCGTCGACGGAGCGGTACACGTCCTTGAGGCGGGCCAGCGTCCCGGGGTCCTCCGTGAGGTCCTCGAAGCGGCGCAGGCGCGGCTTGTGCAGGCCCGCGCGGAAGTCGTTGTAGCGCGGGACGCCGCGGCGGCGGGTGCGGACGAGGTCGACGACGGACAGGTCGATGACCTCGCCGTCGCGGACGAACCGCTCCAGGGAGCGGGGGAAGTTGTGCAGCGTGATGGCGCCGGGGTGGGCGATGCCGAAGGAGTACAGGGTGTTGGCGAGGCCGGTCTTGCGGAGGGCGCCCTCGGCCGCGCCGCCGTGGATGTCAAGGAAGCCGACGGTCTCCTGGCGCTGCCCGAAGTGGTGCTCGCACAGCTCGAAGTCGTCGGGCATGAGCGGGTGCATGCGGTAGACGGTGACGAAGTCCTCGGTGAGGGAGTACGGCGCGCCGTGGTGGTCGGGAAGGGTGGCGGGGATGCCGGTGAGCGAGTGGGTTTCGAAGAGCCACAGGCCGAGCTTGGTGAGCCAGGTGTCCGGGGGTCCTTCCCAGTTGGTGTGCAGGCCGATGTCGAGGGCCTCGGTGGCGAGGATCGCGGGCGTCCACTCCACGGTGTGGATCTTGGCGATGAGCGCGGAGACGACGAGACGGGCCGTGTGGTAGACGGACTCCTGGCTCATGGAGGGGTACGCGCCGCGCAGCGCGTCGCAGACGGCGTTGTGCTCGCGGGCGAAGAGGGTGTGCAGGGCGCTGAGGCCGAGCCACCAGTTGTCGGTGAAGCCGCTGAGCGGGACGCCGTGGTGGCCGAGCGGCAGGTGCCCCTGTTCGAGGCGGAGGCGGGCGCCGCCGTCGGGCTCCCGCAGGGACCGCGCGGTCGCCTCGTCGGCGCCGTACACCTCGGAGCCGTCCCACCAGTGTGACGCGGTGTTGGCGAAGCGGACGGGCGGCTCGCCCTCGGGCCCGGGCAGGGCCTCGTTCTCGGCGAAGCGCATCACGGTCTCGGCGGGGCCGTCCGGCGTGTTGTGCCAGGACATCCCGGCGGGCAGCGGCACCTCGACGGCCTTGGTGCCCGCGGGGTGGCGCCGGTGGTTGACCCAGTCGTGGACCTGGAACTGGATCCAGGCGGCGGCGAGGACGTTGAGGCTGGTCGCGGGCAGGAAGGTCTCGCGGTGCAGGAGTTGGCGGCTGACGGTGACGGGGTTGGGGGTGTCGAAGAGGTCGGGGCGGTAGTCGGGCGCGAGGTTGCGTCCGAAGGGCGTGCCGACGGAGCCCATGGCGGGCGCCGACAGGTCGTTGTACGTGCCGTCGTAGGAGCGGGCGGTGCGCAGCCGCTCGTCGGCGGGCGGCGGGACGGGCTCGGCCCGGGGCGGCGCCTCGTGCGCCTCGGTGTCGATGAGGTTGTGGCGGCGCAGGGCCCGGCGTACGTAGACCAGGTTCAGCAGGCTAAGGCGCGTGGGCAGCCGGTGCCAGGGCACGGTGCGGTTCAGGAGCCGGAACGCGGCGCCCGCGGGGACCGCGAGGATGCGGTTGTGCGGGGGTTCTTCGGGCAGGAAGCGCAGGCCCTTGCGGTGGGCGGCGCTGGCTTCGTAGACGGACTTGCGGGCGCGGTTGAGGTTGCCGAGCGGGCGGAAGTCGTCGGTGGTGTACCAGGGGTTGAAGGCGAGGTCCTCCACGCGCCGGGCGGCGCCGCGGGCCTCGGCGTCGTCGAGGTCCTGGCCGGGGATGGTGAGCCGGGCGACGGGCAGGGCCGGGGCGATGGCCTCGCGCCAGTCGGCGGAGCCGTCCTCGACGGGGGTGCGCCGCTCGTCGACGTACCGCTGGACGCACAGGTCGAAGGCGATGTCCCCGGCGGCGAGGCGCCGTTCGAGGTCGCGGCGCAGGTGGTTCGGGTCGCGCCGGTCGGCGGGTGGCGCGGGGGCCGCGCCGCCCGCTGGGCGCAGCAGGTAGCGCACGGGGCCCGCGGTGCCCCACAGGAGGGCTCCCCGGCTCCAGTAGGTCTCACCCGCGAGGCTGGTGACGACGTGCCGGGTGGCGGCCTGGAGGGTGCGGCGCATGCGGTCGGCGGTGGCCGGGCCGACGGCGAGCGGCAGCTTCACGAAGAGCGCGAACGCGATCTGGAGGGGGCTGCGGGCGCCCGCCATGGCGGTGGCGAAGGCGACGAACTCGGTGGCGTCCTTGGCGTGCGACACGGGCCAGTTGGTGGCGAGCAGGTCGTGGCTCTCCTCGGCGGACACGCCGACGCGTACGGCGATGCCGCGCAGGTCGGGGGCGGCGTCGGCCTGCGGGACGCCGCTCGCGCCGGAGATCCGCACGGTCGCCGGGTACTCGGCGCCCGGCTTGGCGAAGCCGCCGCGCAGCGCCTCGGGCAGGTCGTCGTGGAAGCGCAGCCGGGCGTTCTCCACGCCGAGGGCGGGCTTGGCGTGCTGGGCGCGGGCGGGGGAAGCGGCGCCCGCGGCGCGCTGGTTGACGGCCTGGACCTTCATCATCGCGTGGGCGAGCCGCTCGAAGACGAGGCGCTCGGCTTCGGGGCTGCCGCCCAGGTAGCGCTCGTAACCGCGCTCGTACTGTGTCGCGTGGGCCATCGGGCGCATCCCTTCGTACGAGGTCGCGTACGCGGTGGGGGGCGTCGACGCTACTGGCGGCGCCGGACGGCCGACAGCGCCCGATCCCGCCATGTGCGCGGGGCGCCGCGCGGGTCGAACTGGCGGGCGGGCGGCGCCGTTCGGGCCCGTCAGGGGCGCGCCCGGGCGGGCCCGGCGGCGGCGGGGTGCCCCTCGCGGCCCTCGCGTGGCCCCGCACCCCAGCCCGCCGGTTCCGCCGGTGGCCGGGTCGTGACGGGTGCCGGGGGCGGTGGCTGTCAGGGAGTGCGGAGCGGGGTGGCCGTCAGTCGAGGAACTGGCCGTCCACGTACACCCAGGCGCCGTCGACGCGCTCGAAGCGGCTGCGCTCGTGCAGCGAGTCGGCGCGGCCGTCGTCGCGGTAGCGGGCGCGGAAGGTCACGGTGCCGGTGCTGTGGAAGGCGGTGCCGTCGGTCGTCTCCTCGACGTCCAGGCCCGTCCAGCGCAGCGCCTCGTCGAAGGCGATGCCCGGCGGCCGGGTCCGGGGGTGCCAGGTGCGCAGCAGGTACGCCTCGTCGCGTACGGCGAAGGCGCTGTAGCGGGAGCGCATCAGCTCCTCGGGGGTGGCGGCGGCCGCCTCGCCCCGGTGCAGACGGCCGCAGCACTTCTCGTACGGCGAGGGGTGGCCGCAGGGGCAGGTCCGGGGGCGCCCGGCGGGTGCGGGGCGTGGGGTGCGCGGGGACATGCGGATCATTCTCCCCCGTCGGCGGGGGCATGCGCCTCCGTCGGCGGGGCGGCGGTCACGGCGCCAGGATGTCCAGCTCCTGGAGCGCGCCCTCGGCGATCTCGCGGGTCAGGGCCTCGGCGCGGGCGGCGTCGCCCTCCCGTACCGCTTCGGCGACGCGCACGTGCAGGGTCACGGCGGCGGGGTCGGGGTCCTCGAACATGACGTCGTGGTGCGTGCGGCCCGCGAGGACCTCGGCGACGACGTCGCCGAGGCGGGCGAACATCTCGTTGCCGGACGCGCTCAGGACGACGCGGTGGAAGGCGATGTCGTGCACCAGGTACCCCTCCAGCTGCTGGCCGCGCGAGGTGGCGACCATGCCGAGGGCGCACTCGGTGAGGGCGGCGCACTGCTCGGCCGTGGCGTGGCGCGCGGCCAGGCCCGCGGCGACCGGTTCGATCGCCGAGCGCAGGACGGTCAGGGAGCGCAGCTGGCGCGGGCGGTCGGCTCCCGTCAGGCGCCAGCGGATGACCTGCGGGTCGTAGACGTTCCACTCCTCGGCGGGCAGCACGGTCACGCCGACGCGGCGCCGGGAGGCGACCAGGTGCATGGACTCCAGGACCCGCACCGCCTCGCGCATCACGGAGCGCGACACCTCGAAGCGCTGCGCGAGCTCGTCCGTGCGCAGGACGCTGCCGGGTGGGTACTCGCCCGCGGTGATGGCGGGCCCGAGGCTGTCCAGTACGCGGGCGTGCAGCCCTCGGGCCTGTGCGGTCATGAGGTCAGCGTACGAGGAGACCGGCACAGCCAAAAAGTCAGACTTTTCTGTCACAGACCCTTGAATTCATCAGACCTAATGCGTTTCAGTGGCGTGAACGGAGCGGGTCCTTGTCCGAAAGCGGGGCGGACCCGGCCGATGTCGAAGAAGACAGCGAGGCAGCAGCGATGAGCACCCCCCATGTCGTCGTCGTGATGGGCGTAGCGGGCACCGGCAAGACCACGGTCGGCCCCCTGCTCGCGGCCCGGCTCGGCGTTCCCTACGCCGAGGGCGACGACTTCCACCCGCAGGCGAACATCGCCAAGATGTCCTCCGGCACTCCCCTGACCGACGACGACCGGTGGCCCTGGCTCGACGCCATCGGCGCGTGGGCGCACGGCCGTGCCGGGCACGGCGGGGTGGTCAGCTGCTCGGCCCTCAAGCGGAGCTACCGCGACCGGCTGCGCGCCGCCGCGCCCGGCGTCGCCTTCGTGCACCTCACCGGCGACCGCGCCCTCATCGAGGACCGGATGAGCCAGCGCAAGGGCCACTTCATGCCGACCGCGCTGCTCGACTCGCAGTTCGCGACGCTCCAGCCGCTCGGCCCGGACGAGGCGGGCGTGTCCGTCGACGTCGCGGGCTCGCCGGAGGAGATCTCTCAGCGGGCGGCGGAGGCGCTGGCGGCCCTGGCCTGACCGCCCGCGGCCGGCCTCCGCCGCCCGCACCACCCCCGTACCACCCCCATCCTCCAGTCCGTACTCCCGTACGGCCCTGTCCCCGTACGCCCCCGTACCTCCCCACGCACAAGGAATCACCGTGACCAGTCTCAGCGTCGAGATGCTGGCAGCGGACCCCGTCGAACCGATCACTTCGGCGGGCCATGCCCAGCTCGGCATCGCCGTACTCGCGGGCATCGCCGTCATCGTCCTGCTCATCACGAAGTTCAAGGTCCACGCCTTTCTGGCGCTGACCATCGGCTCGCTGGCCCTCGGCGCCTTCGCCGGGGCCCCGCTCGACAAGGCGATCAGCAGCTTCACCAGCGGGCTCGGCGCCACCGTGGCGGGCGTGGGCGTGCTCATCGCCCTCGGCGCGATCCTCGGCAAGCTGCTCGCGGACTCCGGCGGCGCGGACCAGATCGTCGACACGATCCTGGCCAGGGCCGGGGGCTCCGGCGGGCGGGCCATGCCGTGGGCGATGGTCCTGATCGCGTCCGTGATCGGGCTTCCGCTCTTCTTCGAGGTCGGCATCGTGCTGCTGATCCCTGTCGTCCTGATGGTCGCCAAGCGCGGCAACTACTCCCTGATGCGGATCGGCATCCCCGCGCTCGCCGGTCTCTCCGTGATGCACGGCCTCATTCCGCCGCACCCGGGGCCGCTCGTCGCGATCGACGCGGTCGGCGCCAACCTCGGGGTCACGCTGGCGCTCGGTGTCCTCGTCGCCGTCCCGACCGTGATCGTGGCCGGGCCGCTGTTCTCGAAGGTGGCCGCCCGCTGGGTGGACGTCGCGCCGCCGGAGAAGATGATTCCGCAGCGCGCCACGGACGACCTGGAGCAGCGGCCCGGCTTCGGGGCGACGGTCGCCACCGTGCTGCTGCCCGTGGTCCTGATGCTCTCCAAGGCCCTCGTCGACATCGTCGTGGACGACCCCGAGGCCACCGTGCAGCGGGTCTTCGACGTCATCGGGTCGCCGCTGATCGCGCTGCTCGCGGCGGTGCTCGTGGGCATGTTCACGCTGGGGCGGGCGGCCGGGTTCACCAAGGAGCGGCTCTCGACGACCGTCGAGAAGTCCCTCGCCCCGATCGCGGGCGTGCTGATGATCGTGGGCGCGGGCGGCGGCTTCAAGCAGACGCTCATCGACGTCGGCGTGGGGCGGATGATCCTCGACTTCTCCGAGGACTGGTCGATCCCCGCGCTGCTGCTCGCCTGGCTGATCGCCGTCGCGATCCGGCTCGCGACGGGGTCGGCGACCGTGGCGACGATCTCGGCGGCGGGCCTGGTGGCGCCGCTGGCCGCGGACATGTCGACGGCGCACACGGCGCTGCTCGTGCTCGCGATCGGGGCGGGGTCGCTGTTCTTCAGCCATGTGAACGACGCCGGGTTCTGGCTGGTGAAGGAGTACTTCGGCCTGGACGTCGGGCAGACGGTGAAGACGTGGTCGGTGATGGAGACGATCATCTCGGTGGTGGCGGGCGGGATCGTGCTGCTGTTGTCGCTGGTGATCTAGCCCCCCACCCCGCCCCTTCCCGATACCGGGGTGGGGGGGGGGGGGGGGGGGGGGGGGGGGGGGGGGGGGGGGGGGGGGGGGGGAGGGGGGGGGGGGGGTGGAGGGGAGAGGGGGGGGAGGGGGAAGAGTGGAGACC
>NZ_JBWKEY010000009.1:367846-441106 GCF_056435225.1 Streptomyces sp. NPDC043996
GGTGTTGTTGTGGGGGAAGCCGTTCTTTTGGGTGTGGAGGGCTGGGGGGTTTTTCTTGTTTTCGTTTGTACCCCCCCCCCCCCCCCCCCCCCTCCCCCCCCTTTTCTCCCCCCCCCCCCCCCCCCACCCCGGTATCGGCGCTTCGCGCCTCGTCCTCACACGCCGGACGGGCTTGAACTACCGTCCGGCGGGGGCGTCGCCGCCGCCTTCTCCAGCTGGAAGGCCTCGTTGCCGAGGCCGATGCGGGCGTGGGCCGCGGGGCGCCGCACCCGCAGCGCCGTGCCGTGCGCCAGGCCCACGAGGGCGGCGACGGCGATGATCGCGGGCAGGGCCCAGCTGAGGGCGGAGCCGGGGCCCGCGGCGACGAGGACGTCGAAGTCCTTGACGGTGTAGCCCGCGATGACGAGCAGCGCGACGGCCGCGAGGCCGGAGGCGACCAGGCGCCACAGCTGCGCCCGCGCGGCCCCGCGGCGGACGAAGAAGACGATGACCGCGACGGACGCGGTGGCCATGAGCAGCAGCACGCCGAGCGCGCCGACGTTGCCGCCCCAGGTGAACAGGCGCAGGACCGGCGCGGTGGGGTCGCCGTGGGGCTTGTCGTCGGTGAGGGCGAAGACCACGACGACGACGGCGGCCACGACGGTCTGCAGCAGGGAGCCGGTCCCGGGCGCGCCGCTCGCGCTGTTGGTGCGGCCGAACGCCGCGGGAAGCAGCCCCTCGCGGCCCATGGCGAAGGCGTACCGGGCCACCACGTTGTGGAAGCTGAGGACGGCCGCGAACATGCCCGTGACGAACAGGACGTGCAGGACGTCCGTGAAGGTGCCGCCGAGCCGGGACTCGGTGAGGCCGAAGAGCAGGCCCGCGCTCTGCTCGCGCGCGGCGGGCACGATGCCGGAGGGCCCGGCGGCGACGGTGAGCGCCCAGGAGCTGAGCGCGAAGAACACGGCGACGAACCCGACGGCGAAGAACATCACGCGGGCGACGACGACTTGGGGGCGGCTGGTCTCCTCCGCGTACACGGGTGCCTGCTCGAAGCCGGTGAACGCGGCGATGCAGAAGCACAGGGAGGTGGCGACGCCCGCGCCGGTGAGCGTGTCCGGGTTGAAGGCGTGCAGCGACAGGCCCTCGGGGGCGGGGTCGGCGACGGCGGCGATGTCGAAGACGACGACCAGGGCGACCTCGATCAGGAGCAGCACGCCGAGCAGGCGCGCGTTGAGGTCGATCTTCAGCCAGCCGAGCACGGCGACCACGGCGACGGTGGCGAGGGCCGGTATCCACCAGGCGACGGTGAGGTCGAGGTGCTTGAGCAGAAGGCCGGAGATCTCGAAGCCGAGCATGCCGTACAGGCCCGCCTGGAGCGCGCTGTAGGCGACGAGCGCCACCGCGGAGGCGCCCGCCCCCGCGGTGCCGCCGAGTCCGCGCGAGATGTAGGCGTAGAAGGCCCCGGCGTTGTGGACGTGGCGGCTCATCTCCGCGTAGCCGAAGCTGAACAGGGCGAGGACGACGCCGAGCGCGAGGAAGAGCAGCGGCTGGCCGACCACGCCCATCACGCCGTACGTGGTGGGCATGACGCCCGCGACCACCATGAGCGGCCCGGTGGCGGCGAGCACGGAGAGCAGCAGGCCCGCCGTGCCGAGGCGGCCGGCGCGCAGCGCGCGGTCCTGGCCCATGTACGTGCTGATGCCGCCGGGCGCGGCGGCGGGTTTGCCGCGGGCCCCTGTCCCGGCCGCCCCCGCGGTCCGCCCCGCTCTGCCTGCACTCGTGTTCGAACTGCCCGTCGCCATGGCGCGGTGGTCCTTTCCGCTGGTCGTGGGTCGATCGGTGGCTGTGCGGCGGGTGTCGTCACGCGGTGCCGAGCGCGGCTGCGCGGGCGGCGACATACGCCTCGTGCGGGTCCCGGTCCGGGTACGACCAGGGCGCTTCGGTCGCGTACCGGCCGATGCGGTGGAACAGTGCGGCGGCCTCGGCCGACCGGCCCTCGCAGGACATGGCGTGGGCGAGGTAGTTGAGGTCGACGAAGGCGCGCGGGTGGCCGGTGCGGCCCCCGTCCTTCGGCGTCCCCGCCGCCGCGGCCGGGGCCTCCGAGGCGAGCCACCAGTCGAAGGACGCCTTCATCACCTGCCGGGCGCGGCGGCTCGTCCAGTGCCCGGAGGCGGCCGGGTCGCGGCTCTCGCTGCCGGCGGCGGCGAGGACGCGGTAGCGCTCGGCGTGCGCGATGACGGGCAGGACCGCGAGCGGTGAGCGGCGCGGCGCCTGTTCGGCGGCCCAGGAGGCGAAGTCGTACACCTCGTGCAGCGGGTCCTGGCCCGCGCCGGGCCGCCGCTCGGCGAGCCGCGCGACCATCAGGTGGTGGGCGTGGTGGTGCTCCGGGTGGCGGTGCCTGACCTCGTCGAAGAGGCGGACGACGTCCTCCTCGTGGCCGAGGGAGCGCTCCAGGAGCAGCAGCGCGAGCCACGGCGTGGGGTCGCCGGGGACGCGTGCGGCGGCGTCCCTGCAGGCGGCGCGGGCCTTCTCGGAGCGCTCCTTGCCGCGCAGCGCGCGGTGCACGGCGGCGTGGGCGAGGAGCACGGCGGCGTCCGCGCTCTCCGGTTCGGCGAGCCGCCAGTCGCGGGCCCAGGCGGTGGTGGTCGGCTCCCGGGCGAGCACGTCGCAGCGGTGGCCCCTGCGGTCCCAGTCGGTGCCCGTGGCGGCGAGCAGCTCCCGCACCTCGCTCCAGCGGCCCTGCGCCAGCGCGGCCCGCGCGGTCACGAGTTCGGCGTCGTCGAGCGCGGCGTCGAAGACCTGGGCGGCGCGTTTGCGAGAGCGACCGAGTGGTGGGGGTGGTGGCACCGCGGGCGTCCTCCCCGACGCGGTAGGCGAGCGTGTGATCACGCACAGCCAACCGGCAGGCGGCACTCCGCGTCAAGGCCCATACGCCCCAAGCGTCTTGACGCGCCGCACACACCTCCTGGCGAACTCCTTCACAAGGAGCACCAGTTCACCTCATACACCGTGAAATGCACCGCGAACGGCGCCGCACTCCGTGCCACGAGCCTCCTCGCGGGCGCCGGTCGCGCGGGCCGACGGGCGTTCGCTAACCCACTGCCTTTGCAGCCGCACGCCCCGCGGCCCGGCCCGAGAAGAGGCAGCCGCCGAGGAAGGTGCCCTCCAGGGAGCGGTAGCCGTGCACACCGCCGCCGCCGAACCCGGCGGCCTCGCCCGCGGCGTACACGCCCGGCAGGGGCGCGCCGCCCTCCTGGAGAACGCGCGAGGACAGGTCGGTCTCCAGGCCGCCGAGCGTCTTGCGGGTGAGGATGTTCAGGCGTACGGCGATCAGCGGGCCCGCCTTGGGGTCCAGGACGCGGTGCGGGGCGGTGGAGCGGATGAGCCGGTCGCCGATGAATTTGCGCGCGCCACGGATGGCCATGACCTGGAGGTCCTTGGTGAAGGGGTTGACGATCTCGCGGTCGCGGGCGGCGAGGGTGCGGTGCAGGGCGGCCTCGTCGATGAGGGGTTCCTTGGTGAGCGCGTTCATGCCGCGCACCAGCGCGCCGAGGTCCCGCTCGACCACGAAGTCGACGCCGTGGTCCATGAAGGCCTTGACCGGACCCGGCACGTCGGCGCGCGCCCGTTCGATGACGCCGCGTACGGACTTGCCGGTCAGGTCGGGGTTCTGCTCGGAGCCGGAGAGGGTGAACTCCTTGCCGATGATGCGCTGGTTGAGCACGAACCAGGTGTGGTCGTAGCCGGTGGACATGATGTGGCTGAGGGTGCCGAGGGTGTCGAAGCCGGGGAACAGCGGCACGGGCAGCCGGTGGCCGCGCGCGTCCAGCCACAGCGAGGAGGGGCCCGGCAGGATGCGGATGCCGTGCCGGTGCCAGATCGGGTTCCAGTTCTCGATGCCCTCGGTGTAGTGCCACATGCGGTCGCGGTTGATCAGGCGCGCGCCCGCGCGTTCGGCGATGCCGAGCATCAGTCCGTCCACGTGCGCGGGCACCCCGGAGATCATCTTGCGCGGCGGCCTTCCCAGGCGCTCGGGCCAGTTGGCGCGGACCAGGTCGTGGTTGCCGCCGATGCCGCCGGAGGTGACGACGACGGCCTGGGCGCGGAGTTCGAAGGAGCCGGTGACCTCGCGGCCGCTGGCCTGGCCGCGCTCCACCGTCGACGCCTCCAGGACCTCGCCGGTCACGGTGTCGACGGCGCCGCCGGTGCGGGCGAGTCCGGTGACGCGGTGGCGGAACCTCAGCTGGACGAGACCGCGTTCGACGCCGTCGTACACGCGGCGCAGGAACGGCGCGAGCAGTCCTGGCCCGGTGCCCCAGGTGATGTGGAAGCGGGGCACGGAGTTGCCGTGGCCCTGGGCGTCGTACCCGCCGCGCTCGGCCCAGCCGACGACCGGGAAGAACCGCACGCCGAGCCCGTGCAGCCAGGCGCGCTTCTCGCCGGACGCGAAGTCCACGTACGCCGTGGCCCACTCGCGCGGCCAGTGGTCCTCCTCGCGGTCGAAGGCGGCGGTGCCCATCCAGTCCTGGAGGGCGAGTTCGCGGTGGTCCTTGATCCGCATGCGGCGCTGTTCGGGCGAGTCGACGAAGAAGAGCCCGCCGAAGGACCAGTGCGCCTGGCCGCCGACGGACTGCTCCGGCTCCTGGTCGACCAGGATCACCCGGCGGCCCGCGTCGACGAGTTCGGCGGTGGCCGTGAGCCCGGCGAGTCCCGCGCCGATCACGATGACGTCCGCGTCGTAGGCCAGGACGGCTCCTTCTCGACGTACCGAGTGGGCGAGTTGCAGAGTCCCCCGAGGTCCCGGTTGCCCGGCGTTCTGGCTTCCGGTTACTCGTGGGTCAGATCCTGGATAGCCCCGCGCCCCACGTCAACCGCCAGGAGCGGACGGTTCGCGCCGCGGACCGCTATCACGGCCGCGCAGCCGCTGGCGGGCATCGCCTGCGGCATGGGCTTCCTCGGCGACCGGGTGCGCACGGACACCGGCGCGCTCGCCTGGGAGGCGGCGGGCCTGGCCGGGATCGTGACCGGCATCGTGCTGCTCGGCCCGCACCCGGCGATGCCCGCGGGCACGGGCGGCGGGGGCACCGGGGCACGGGCCTCCGCGCTGGGCTGAGCCGCCGGGGGGCTGAGCCGTGAGGGGGCCGGGCTGCCAGGATGGCCGCATGAGCGCTGACGCCACGAACCCCGCGGACGAGGTCCTGACGATCGTCGACGAGCACGACCGCGTGGTCGGCGAGGCCCCGCGCGGCGAGGCGTACGCGCGGGGGCTGCGCCACCGCTGCGTCTTCATCGAGGTCCGCGACGCCGAGGGCCGCGTGTTCGTGCACCGCCGCACGCCCACGAAGCTCGTCTTCCCGTCCCTGTACGACATGTTCGTCGGCGGGGTCGTCGGGGCGGGCGAGTCCTACGACGACGCCGCCCTGCGGGAGGCGCGGGAGGAACTCGGCGTCACCGTCCTGCCCCGGCCGACGCCGCTGTTCAAGTTCCTGTACGACGACGGCGCGGGCCGCTCCTGGTGGTCGTACCTCTACGAAGTGCGCTGTACGAGCCCGGTCGACCCGCAGGTGGAGGAGGTCGCCTGGCACGGCTTCGTCACGGACGCGGAACTGGAGCGGGCGGCCGGACAGTGGCGGTGGGTGCCGGACGGCCTGGACGCCTACCGGCGGCTGCGCGCCTTCCGCGGCGACCCGAGCGGCCCGTCCGGCGGGTGAGGACGCGGCCGGAGGGCGACGAGCGGCGCCCGCGCCTCGGGGAACCTAAAGTGCGACGGTGAGCACCTTCATACAGAGCCTGAGGCTGTGGATCTCGCCCGCCCGGCTGCGGGCGGAGGGCGAGACGCCCGACTACCGGTTCTCGCTGGCCAACGAGCGCACCTTCCTCGCCTGGCTCCGCACCGCGCTCGCGCTCATCGGCGGCGGCTTCGCCGTGGACCAGTTCCTGCCGGACCTCAGGTGGGGCGTCCGCGTGGGGCTCGCGCTCGCCCTGCTCGGCGCCGGGGTGCTCTGCGCGCTGCGGGCCATCAACCACTGGGTGCGCTGCGAGCGGGCGATGCGGCGCGGCGAGGACCTGCCCGTGTCGCGGTTCCCGGTGCTGCTCGGCGTCGCGGTGGCGGTGGTCGCGGTGGCCATGGTGGTGGTCGTGCTCTTCGGGTGGGAAGGGTGACGGCCGGGACCGGGGCGGGAACCAGGGCGGGGGCCGGGGCGGGCGCGGGCCGGGACCCGGGGCTCCAGCCGGAGCGCACGCGTCTGGCGTGGCGGCGTACGACGCTGGCGTGCACGGTCGCGGCGGTGCTCGCGGTGCGGGCCGCGCTCCACGGCGGCCCATCGGCGGCGGGGATCGCGGCGTGCGCGCTGATCCTGCTGCTGTGGCTCGGCTTCCTGGCGGCGGCGCACCGCAGGATCACGGCGCTCGCGGCGGCCCGCCCTGAGGCGCTCGGCGCGGGGGCGGCGGCCGTGGCGGCCCTGTGCGCGGGGGCGCTCGCGCTGTGCGCGCTCGCCGTGGTGCTGTGAGCGGTGCCGGGCCCGCGGGCCGCGGAGCGCCAGCGGGGAGCCAGCGGGGCGCTAGCGGGGAGCCAGCCCTCCCAGCCCACGGTCACCACGACCTTCCCGCGGACCCGCCCCCCCCGCTCAGCCGACGGGCCTCGGCAGCCCGCTCCAGCGCACGTCCTGCCCGGCGAGTTCCATGCTGCTGTGGCTCAGCTTCCCGGCGGCGACGCACCGCAGGATCACGGCGCTCACGGCGGCCCGGACCGAGGCGCTCGGCGCGGGGACGGCGGCCGCGGCGGCCCTGTGCGCGGGGGCGCTCGCCGTGGTGCCGTGAGCGCGGGCCGTGGAACGACAGCGGGGCCCTAGGGCGTGTCCGAGCCCTCCCAGTCCACGGTCACCACGATCTTCCCGCGGGTCCGCCCCTGCTCGCTCAGGCGGTGGGCCTCGGCGGCCCGCTCCAGCGGGAACGTGGCGTCGACGTGGACGGTGAGCACGTCCTGCTCGGTGAGTTCCGTGAGGCGCCGCAGGTCGTCGGCGTCGGGGCGGACGAAGCAGTACCGGCCGCCGAGGCCGATCACGGAGCCGTCGGCGATCGAGGCGAGGCGGCCGCCGGGGGCGAGCAGGTCAGCGGAGACCTTGAGCGTGTCGCCGCCGATGGTGTCGAAGGCCGCGTCGACGCCCTCCGGGGCGAGGGCGCGGACCCGCTCGGCGAGGCCCTCGCCGTAGCTGACGGGCTCGGCGCCCAGCTCCCGCAGGTAGGCGTGGTTGCGTTCGCTCGCGGTGCCGATGACGCGGGCGCCCGCGTGCCGGGCTAGCTGGACGGCGAAGGAGCCGACGCCGCCCGCGGCCGCGTGCACCAGGACCACGTCCCCGTCACCGACCGCGAGCGCCTTGTGCACCACCTGATAGGCGGTGAGCCCGGCGAGGGGCAGGCCCGCGGCCTCCTCGAAGGTCAGGTTGCGGGGCTTGCGGGCGAGGGTGCGCACGGGGGCCGCCACGTACTCGGCGAACGTGCCGCGCGACAGGAAGTCCTCGCGCACGTACCCGATGACCTCGTCGCCGACGGAGAACTCGGGGACGGCGGCGCCCGGCTGCACGACCACGCCCGCCACGTCCCAGCCCGGGATCACAGGGAAGGCGGTGTCGAGGACGGAGTCGAGGTAGCCCGCGCGGCACTTGTGGTCGACGGGGTTGACGGCCGCGGCCCGCACCTTCACCAGGACGGTGTCGGGGCCGACCTTGGGGTCGCGCACGTCGCCGTACTCCAGGACCTCGGGTCCGCCGTACTCCCGGTAGCTGATCGCCTTCATGGGGTCGCCTTACGCAGTCAGGGCACTACCGGCAAAGTTCGCACAACGGGAGCCAAGGGGCATCGAGGGCTAGCCTGAGAGGGTCATCCGGCTCACGGGAGGCGTACTCATGACCACGCTCCACCAGGAACACACGGCCCACGACCACGCGCACGGACCCGCCTGCGGGCACCCCGAGGTCCCGCACGGCGACCACGTCGACTACGCGCACGACGGCCATCTCCACCGCGCCCACGACGGCCACTACGACGAGTGCGAACCGGGCGGCCACACCGCGCACGACGGCCACGACCACCAGCACGGCGCCCAGTGCGGGCACCAGGCGGTGACGCACGGCGACCACGTCGACTACGTCCACGACGGCCACCGGCACGCGGCCCACGACGGCCACTGGGACGACCACTGACGCCCTAGGGCCCTGGCCGCCGCTCCCGGCGGCGGCCACCGCGATCCTGATCACGTTCGGGCACCCCCCTCTGGACGACATACCGACTGGTCGGCATCATGAACGCCAGCGCACTGTCCGCCAGTTCGGCATCCGCCCGCCCACGATCAGGAGCGACCGCCCATGAGCGCAGACCACCCACCCGGCCTGGACCTCGACCGGCTGCGGGGCCACCTCGACCGCGAACGCCCGGGGCTCGTCGGCCGGGGCCCGCTCACGGCCCGCCTCATCGAAGGCGGACGGTCGAACCTCACGTACACGGTCACGGACGGCGCGGCGCGCTGGGTCGTGCGCCGCCCGCCGCTCGGCCACGTCCTCGCCACCGCGCACGACATGCGGCGCGAGCACCGCGTGATCAGCGCGCTGCACCCGACGGCCGTGCCGGTGCCGCGCACCGTACTGCTGTGCGAGGACGAGTCGGTACTCGGCGCGCCGTTCTACGTCATGGAGTTCGTGGAAGGCACGCCCTACCGCACGGTCGACCAGCTCGCGCCGCTCGGGCCCGAGCGCACCAGGGCCGCGGTCCTCGGCCTCGTCGACGCGCTCGTGGACCTGCACGCGGTGGACCCGCGGTCGGTGGGGCTCGACGACTTCGGGCGGCCCGAGGGGTTCCTCGACCGGCAGCTGCGCCGCTGGGGCAAGCAGCTGGCGGCCTCGCGCGGGCGCGAGCTCACCGGGATCGACGAACTGCACGCGGCGCTCGGCCGACGCCTTCCCGCCTCGCCCGCACCCACCGTCGTGCACGGCGACTTCCGCCTGGACAACGTCCTGATCGACTCGGGCGACGGCTCTGACCGGATCTCCGCCGTCCTGGACTGGGAGATGTCCACGCTCGGCGACCCGCTCACCGACCTGGGCCTGCTCGCCATGTACAGCGTGCGCCTGGAGGTGCCCGACTCCCCCGTCAGCACCACCGCGAACGCCCCGGGCCACCCGGACCCCGCCGAGCTGATCGAGCGGTACGCGGCCCGCTCGGGACGGGACGTGTCGGCCCTGCCCTGGTACACGGCGTTCGCCTGGTTCAAGCTCGCCGTGATCCTCGAAGGCATCCACTACCGCTACACCCTCGGCCAGACCCTCGGCGCGGGCTTCGACCGCATCGGCGATCTGGTGCCGGTGTTCATCCGGCACGGACTGACCACCCTTCAGGAAGGCTGACCGGACCCCATGGACTTCGCATTCGACGCCCGCACCGAGGAACTGCGCGGCAGGCTGCTCGCCTTCATGGACGAGTACGTGTACCCGGCGGAGCCGGTGGCCGAGGAGCAGCGCGCGGCCCTCGCCTCGCCCTGGGACACGCCCGCGGTGGTGGCGGAGCTGAAGGCCGAGGCCCGCCGCCAGGGCCTGTGGAACCTGTTCCTGCCCGACTCCGGGCACGGCACGCACGGCGCGGGCCTGACGAACCTCCAGTACGCGCCGCTCGCCGAGATCACAGGCCGCAGCCCGCAGCTGGCGCCGACGGCCCTGAACTGCGCGGCGCCGGACACCGGCAACATGGAGGTCCTGGCCGAGTTCGGCACCCCCGAGCAGCGGAAGGAGTGGCTCCAGCCGCTGCTCGCGGGCGAGATCCGCTCGGCGTTCGCGATGACCGAGCCCGAGGTGGCCTCGTCGGACGCCACGAACATCACCACGCACATCCGGCGGGACGGCGACGCGTATGTCGTCACGGGCCGCAAGTGGTACATCTCGGGGGCGATGAACCCCGACTGCAAGGTCTTCATCGTCATGGGCAAGACCGACCCCGAAGGGCCCGACCTCCGCCGCCAGCAGTCGATGGTCCTGGTCCCCCGCGACACGCCGGGCGTCGAGGTGCGCCGCGCGATGCGGGTGTACGGGTACGAGGACCACCACCACGGCGGGCACGCGGAGGTCGTCTTCGACGGCGCGCGCGTGCCGGTGGCGAACCTGGTCGGCGAGGAGGGCGGCGGCTTCGCCATCGCGCAGGCACGGCTCGGGCCCGGCCGCATCCACCACTGCATGCGGCTGATCGGCATGGCCGAGCGGGCGATCGACCTGATGTGCGCGCGGGCGGTGTCCCGCACCGCCTTCGGCAAGCCGCTGGCCGCGCAGGGCGTGGTGCGGGAGTGGATCGCCGACGCGCGGGTCTCGGTGGAGCAGCTGCGCCTGCTGGGCCTGAAGACGGCGTGGCTGATGGACACCGTGGGCAACAAGGGGGCGCACACCGAGATCCAGGCCATCAAGATCGCCACCCCGAGGGCGGTCGTGGAGATCCTGGACCGGGCCGTCCAGCTGCACGGCGCGGGCGGGGTGAGCCAGGACTTCCCGCTGGCCGAGCTGTGGGCGGCGGCGCGCACGCTGCGCCTGGCCGACGGCCCGGACGAGGTGCACCAGCGCTCCCTGGCCCGGCGCGAGCTGAAGCGGTTCGCCTGACGGCTCCGGGTCCCGGGCGGGGCCCGGGGCTCAGGGTCTGAGCGCCCGGAGCAGCAGGTCCGCCAGGTGGTCGGCGACCTGCTGGGGCGTCAGCGGACCGTCGGGGCGGTACCACGTGGACAGGTGGTGGACGGAGCCGAAGTGGTAGTCCACCACCAGGTCCGCGGGGGTCGCCGAGGAGAACACGCCGGCCTCCTGGCCCTCCTCGACGAGCGCCCGGAACCGTTCGTGGTAGCGGCGCCGCTCGGCCCGCACCTGCTTGTGCTTCTCGGGGCTCAGGTGGTGCATGGAGCGGAAGAAGATCGCCGCGTCGTCCAGGTTGGCGATGGTGGTGACCACGACGTCGGCCGCCGCGTCCCGCAGCCGCCGCTCCACCGGCGCGTCCGCGTCCGCGAACGCGTCGAGCCGCTCCTGCTGGACCCGCAGCATGCGCGCGTACACCTCGTGCAGCAGGTCGTCCTTGGAGCCGAAGTAGTGGTACAGGGCGCCCTTGGTGACGCCGGCCGCCTCCACGATCTCCTGCACGGACGTGCGGTCGTAGCCGCGGTCGGCGAAGAGCCGGGTGGCGGCGGCGAGCAGCCGCTGGGGGACGGGTGTGCCGTCACCGTCCGTCGTCCTGGCCACTGCCGCCACCTTCCTTCCAGTCACATGTCATGTGTCGCGTCGTCATCGCGGGTCCCGTCTCTCACACGCCACCGGTGACAACGCGGTTCCCGCCGCAGGATCTTCCCATTCGCCGCTGCCGTTTACCGCGTCGCCTCCCACTTGCGCTGGATGTGGTTCATGCTGGTGAGCCACTTGTCGGGGGCGGTGGCGCGCGCCTCGTAGTAGGCGGCGACCTCGGGGTGGGGCAGGATCAGGAAGCGGTCGTCGGCCATTCCGGCGAACAGCGCGTCGGCGACGTCGTCCGGATCGATGGCGGTGGGCACGAGGACGAGCTCGCCCGCGGACCCGGCGGCGGTGAGCATGTCGGTGCGCACGCCCTGCGGGCAGATGGCGTGGACGCGCACGCCCCGGTGACGGTAGGTCAGGGACAGCCACTCGGCGAAGGCGTACGCGCCGTGCTTGGTGACGCTGTACGGGGCGGCGCCCACCATGGTGAGCAGCCCCGCCGCCGACACCGTCGAGACGAACCGGCCCTCGCCGCGCTCCAGCCAGGCGGGCAGCAGCGCGTGTGCGGCCCGGACGTGCGCCATGACGTTCACGTCCCAGGCGCTCGCCCACACCTGTTCGTCGGCGGCCTCGGTGCCGCCCGCGGGCAGGCCCGCGTTGGCGCAGTACACGTCGATGGCGCCGTCGAGCGCGGCGAGCGCCTCGGGCAGGACGGCGGAGGCGTCGCCGGGCACGGCCGTGCCGCCGATCCCGTCGGCGACGGCGGCGGCCTTGGCCGCGTCCAGGTCGTTGACGACGACGCGGGCCCCGGCCGCGGCGAATCGGCGGGCCAGTGCGGCCCCGATCCCGCCCCCGGCGCCGGTGACGACGACTGCCTTGCCCCGCAAGCTCTCCACGGACCCTCTCCCTTACGTCCTCGACCAGCTGCGCGAGCAGACTAACCGGTCGGTATGTGTGGGTGGAAGGGGTGCCGTGGAGGGGGCCATGGCAGGGGGTGTGGAGGGGTCCGTACCGGTAAAGCGGTAGGCGCCGCGGGGAGCTCGCCCCCGTGGCGGCCGGGGTGCCTCCCGGCTGGTGACGCGCCGCGGGACCGGGGATCGTGATCCATGGCCCAAGTCGGGCGCACGGCAGGCGAGTTGAGGAAGTGGTACGGCATGGCACGACACCGGGCACACACGGCGCGGCACACGGCTTCCCTGCTGCTGGCGACGGCGGTCGGCGCGGGCCTGCTGGTGGCACCGCAGGGCGCGCGGGCGGCTCCGCGCGCGGACGAAGGGACAGGACCGGTGCGGGCGATCGAGCGGGTGGCGCAGCCGCTGCGCTCGACGGCTCCGGGCGGCGGCGCGAAGGACCTGCGGCCGCTGGGCGCGATGGTGGGCGGGGCGACGGTGGTGGGCCTGGGCGAGGCCACGCACGGGTCGCACGAGTTCTTCACCATGAAGGACCGGGTGTTCAGGTACCTGGTCGAGGAGAAGGGCTTCACCACCTTCGCGCAGGAGGTCAGCTGGACGACGGGCCTGCGCTTCGACGCGTACGTGAGCGGCGGCCCGGGCAGCGTGCGCGCGCTCGTCCACCGCGAGCTGGCGAAGACGCCGTGGGACACCGACGAATACGTGCGGCTGCTCACGTGGATGCGCGCCTACAACGAGCGGCACCCCGAGCGGCGGCTGCGCTTCATGGGCAACGACCTCAACTATCCGCACCTGGGCGAGGAGGTGTACGACGGGGTGACCGACTACGTCCGGCGGCACGAGCCCGATCTGCTGCCGCGCCTCACCGCGCTGTACGCGCCGCTGCGGCGCCTCACGGACGGCGACGCGCACATGGGCAGGCCGCTCGCGGAGCGCGAGCGCCTGGCGGAGCGGGCCACGGCGGCGTACCGGCTCCTGAAGGAGCGTCGGCCCGAGGGCGGGAGCGAGCGGTTCGCGTGGGCGCTGCGGCACGCCCGGTCCATCCAGCAGACCGCGCGCGTCTACGCCTTCGACCTCGGCACCGCCGACGGCGACCGGGCGGCCATGCTGTACCGCGACCGCCTCATGGCCGAGAACACCGCCTGGTGGCAGCGGCACACGGGCACCAAGGTGCTCCTTTCGGCGCACAACGCCCACGTCGCGTACGCCTCGTACGACCCGCGCTACCCGAAGATGCAGGGCGCCTTCCTGCGGGACCGGCTGGGCGCGCGGTATGTGAGCCTGGGGTTCACCTTCGACGGCGGCGCGTTCCTGGCGCAGCCGAGCGGCGAGACCGCGTGGAAGCCCTTCGCGGTGGGCCCGGCCCCGAGGAACAGCAACGAGCACACGCTCGACAAGGTCCGCCCCGACGGCTCCGCCGACTACTACGTGGACCTGCGCACGGCACCCCGGGCCGCCCGCGCCTGGCTGAGCCGGGCCCGTCCGACGTACACCATCGGCGCCGGCTGGCCCGACGGTCCGTACCAGGTCGCCCTCGCGCCCTCGCACGACGTGCTCATCCATCTGCACCGGGTCACGGCGGCCCACCGCCAGCGCCCTTGACACGGGCGCCCGCGGCGGGGGAAGACAGCGGGGACAGCCTCAGCCGCAAGGGAAGGCGTACTCGGACTTGTAGCTGAAGTGGTTCCGCATGCTCGCGGTCACTTCCGAACATACGAAACTGGAGACGTAGACGGGGCCCGCGTACTGGGTGAAGTTGCCCGAGTCCGTGTCACACCCGCTGCCGCCGATCGTCTGACACACCTTCAGGGACATGTACTGACTGCCACCGGCGTTGTTGTCCAGGATGGCGCAGCCCTTCGAGCCCTTCATGTAGGTGAACAGGAGCCCCTTCCGCTTTCTCGGATCGACACCTTCGGGAAGGGGAATGGCCCTGTTCAGCTCATAGCCGGAGCCGCACGCGGTAGCGGCGGCCGCGACATCCTGGGGGGCCTCTCGCGCGATGTTCCGGGTCCCCGTGTCGGCACCCTTCGAGATTTCCACGTTCGGCTCTTGAGCGGCGACGGTCTGCGCCCCCGCGAGGGCAGAGACAGCCAGAACAGCCGTGGCCAGGACAGTACGCACAATCATTCGCGATGTCGACATAGCAAACAAGATCCTTTCGTTCCGCAGGCGAGGCACCAAAGCTCAAGCACTCTAAGCCGCGCCTACATCGCCCCATCAAGGGAGCGTGCGAGGCCCTCAAGGCGATGACTTGAAAGCGTTTGCAAACGGAATGACCTGATGGATTCTTAGTGCGCCAGCCACCAGTGAGAGCTTGCGCCGTCTCCATGAAACGGAGCGGCAGGAACAGAAATCAGCCCCCGTCTAAAGTGACTTGAAATCGTCGCCCCTTCGGCCATGACGACCCTCGCGACGAGGCCCTCCCGCTCACTTCCGGAGCCATAGACTCCGGACCGCTGTCCGCGGCCCGGCCTCGCCCAGCGGCATTCAGATGCTTTGCACCTGCACGGAATGCTGGGTTCCTCTCCTCCGGTCACGACGAGGCGTTCCGCTTCGTGGCGCTGTTCGCCACGCTGGTGGCCTCGGTGTGCCGCTGGCTTCCGGCCACCCTCCGGCACGCACGGATCTGGCCAACTGCCCCGCGCGGCGGGACGATGCGGTGGTGGAGGCCTTCTGGGAATTGACCTTCGACGCCGACGGGGACGTCGACGCCGCGCAGCGCGACCGGCTCCTGTCCGGCGCCGAGGACCGGCGCGTCACCGATCTGGTGGTGTTCGCGCACGGCTGGAACAACGACCGGCGCGCGGCCCGCGGCCTGTGCAAGCGCTTCGTCGCGCCCCTCGACGGGATCGTGGGACCGGACGTGCGCCTCGGCTGCGCGGTCGTCCTGTGGCCCGCGGAGCGCTTCCCCGACGAGCCGTTCCCCGACTTCGACCCGTCCGCCGCCCCGCCCGCGCTCTCCCCGGCGGCGCCGCCCGCCCTGGACGAGCCGATGCGGCGGGTGCTCGACCGGATGTTCCCAGGCCCCGATCAGGCCGCGCGGCTCGACCGGCTCGCCGTGCTCCTCGACGAGCGCTCCGAAGTCCGCTCCCGGATCGATGAGTTCGCGCGGCACGTGCGCGATCTGGTGGCGGTGCGCGAGTCGAGCCCCGCGCACCAGTTCGCCGACGACATCGGCGCGGGCGAGCCCGCCATGCTCACCGACGACGCGGTCGCGGTCTGCGAGGTCCTCGCCGCCGCGCTGGAGCGCGCGGGCGCGCCACACCTCCTCGGCGGCCTGCGCGACCGGCTGTGGCGCGGGGCGCGCGAACTGCTGCGCCAGGCCTCGTACTACGCGATGAAGCGGCGCGCGGGCGCCGTCGGCCAGGTGGGCCTCGGGCCCGCGCTCGGGCTGCTCGTGGGGGACGTGCCCGGCCTCCGGGTGCATCTGGTGGGGCACAGCTTCGGGGCCAGGCTCGTGTCGTACGCGTTGCGCGGGATGCCCGCGGGGGTGCGCTGCGTGAAGTCGGCGACGCTGCTGCAAGGGGCGTTCTCGCACTATGCGTTCAGCGAGCGCCTGCCGCACGACCCCGCGCGCGGCGGCGCCCTGCGCGGGGTGCCGCGGCGCGTCGACGGGCCGCTCGTCGCCTGCTTCTCCCGCCACGACGACGCCCTCGGCAGGTTCTATCCGCTGGCCTCCAAACTCGCCGGGGACTCCGCCAGCTTCCTCGGCCTGTGGGAGCGCTGGGGAGCCCTCGGATACGACGGGATCAAGGCGGTCGACGGCGCCGCACGCGTGCGCCTGGGCGCCGCGCTGCCCCGGGGCGGCTGCGTGAGCGTGGACGCGGCCTCGGTGGTGCGGCGGGGCGGGCCGCCCAGCGGCGCGCACAGCGACATCTGCCATGAGGCGCTGGCGCGCGTGGTGTGCGCCGCTGGGCGGATCGCTACGGCGTGAAGGCCGTTGGGGCGCGGGCTCGGTCTGCGGCCGCGGGCCCGTTGTGGCTGGGCGCGCAGTTCCCCGCGCCCCCGCGGGGCGCTTCGGCAATTCGCGTTCACCGGCGCCGGGGGAACTCCACCACCTGCTGGTACGTCGGCCGGTTCTGCCACTGGATCGCGCGGTGCGTGATGCCGCCGAGGGGCCGGTGGATCACCGCGTCCGCGCACCACTGGTCGCCCGCCTTGCAGGAGGCGTCACCGGGGTAGACCTCTGCCGCCGGGACCGCGAGGGCCTGCTTCAGCGTGGTCAGGAGCGTCTCGCGGCAGGCGTCCAGGGTGCCGCCGCCGCAGTGCGCGGTGCGGCTCCAGCCCTGGGCGGGCCTGCCGAGCGCGGTCCGCAGGTCCTTGTCGACATATCCCCACCAGCCGTACTGGAACGCCGACCCGGCGTGCGCCCCGGTCGGTCCGTGCCCCGCCGAGGGCGCCTCGTCGACGCCGAGCTGCGCGGTCAGCGCCTCGTACAGCTCCTTGCCGAGTCCGGGCTTGAAGGCGGCCTCGACGAGCCTCGGCCACCAGGCGTCCATGACGCGCACGGCGTCGGGGTGCGCGTAGGTGTGCGAGCCGCGTGCGGTCTCCCTGCGCTGGGCGCCCGCCGTGCGCCAGGCGTCCAGCTGCTCGACGGCCCGGGCGAGCGCGGGGTCGTCGACGGCGCGGGAGCGGATCACCTCGAGCAGCTCGGGCAGGACCTGTTCGCCGCGCAGGTCGGTGACGGCGGCCTCGGCCATGGCCCGGGTGAGCGAGGCGCGGGTGACGCCGCCCTTCTCCACGAGCCTCTTCACCCGTCCTTCGAGGAGGTCGCCGCGGTGCACGGCGCTCATGCCGAAGCCGCCTGAGGTGTAGTCGGTGGCCTGCTTATTGTTCCAGGAGATGTAGTAGTCCTGGTTGACGGACTGCGGGTGCGCGGCGGGCGGGGTGCGCGCGGAGGTGTTGTCCGCCGGGTCGAAGTCCCGCCACTCGTACTCCCGCTGGGCCGCGACCGGGAAGTTCGGGTCGACGCCGCTGGCGCGCTCGGGGTTGGCGCCGCTGTTGTAGTAGGCGGTGTCGCGCGCGTCGGCGTAGAACCAGTTGAAGGCGTAGGAGATGTGCTCGGCCGCCTTCTTGAAGGACGCGGCGTCCTTGACGTATTCCGGGTCGTTCAGCATCTGGAAGCCGATGATCGAGTCGGCCTCGTGGCGGTAGGTGGAGCGCAGCGAGACGTACGCGACGGGACAGCCGTCGACCGTCGCGCGGTGCGTGACGACTCCGTAGCGGGTGCGGAACACCTGCATGCGGTAGGAGCCCGCGGCCGTGGAGTCGGCGAGCGATGGCTTCCAGGCGTTCTTGCGCTCCAGCTTCTCCATGGGCACGCAGGTGCCGCGGTAGCGGTAGTGCGCGGACTGCTTGGTGGGGGTCCCGCCGCCGGGTTCGCACAGGTCGACGGCGTAGGTGTCGGTGATGTCCTGGGTGGCGGAGGTCGCGGACCACGCGTAGTCCTGGCCGCGGCCGAGCTGGACGTACATGCCGACGCCCGCGAAGGACACGCCGCGCGCGCTGATGCCGGGGCCCTGGAGCTCCTGCTGCATGAGCAGCTGGGGCGCGAAGTAGCCGGTCTGCGGGCCGAAGACGGCGACGGGGTGGCCGCTCGCGGTGTGCTCGCCCGACACGAGCAGCGCGTTCGACATGCCCTTGCGCTGGGCGGTGCCGAACAGGTCGGCGGGCAGGACGCCGCCGTCGTGCATGCCCTGCAGGGGCCGCAGCTTCTTCGGCGCCTTCACGGGGTCCTTGGCCGCGGTCCTCGCGCCGCCCTCGCGGTCGAACACCAGCTGTTCGCGCTGCACCGAGCCGGGGTCGGGCAGGGCCGCGCCGCGCGGGTCGGCGGGCTTGCCCGCGTACGGGAAGCGGCTGCCGTCGTGGAGGGTCTGGACGGTCTCCGGGTCGTTGCGGGCGCGGAAGTCCTCCCAGACCTCGGTGCCCTTCTGTACGCCGTACTTCCGCTGCGCGGCGAGCAGCGAGAGCGCGGACTCGACCTCTCCCCCGCCGCCGTTGCCGAACAGGCCGCCGACCACGGACGCGAGCGCGATCATGTCGGTGATCTTGAAGGGTGCGATCTCGCCGACGTTCGTGATGGCGTCGATCTTCCCGGTGAGGACGTACTCGCCGGGGAAGTAGCGGCCGTCCTTGGCCTGGACGCGATAGGCGTTGAGGCCGTCGATGTAGGCCTGCGCGTCGGCCATGGCCCGCTCGCCGCGCTCGCCCTGGGTGCCCTTGATGTAGTCGACCTGCCGCTGGAGGTCCTCTTCGGTGTACGGGGCCTGCGGCCAGAACTGCTGCTCCAGGCCCTGGTTGGCCGGGGCGCCGCCCGCGAAGGGCGTGAGCTGGCCGCGGCCGATGTGCCGGAACAGGTCGATCAGCCACAGCCGGTCCTGCCCGGCGGCGTAGCCCGCGCCGAACTCGGTGCCGTAGCGGGTGGTGCCCTGGATGTGCGGGATGCCGTACTTCTTGTCCCGGGTGATCGTCACGTCGTCGCGGGGCCTGGTCACGGAGGCGACCTGGTCGGCCTGCACGCCGAAGGAGGCGTCGCCGAAGAACTCGCCGAGCTTGTCGTCGGTGAGCGCGGGGTAGCCGGTGGCGAGCGCGTCGTAGGGCCCCACCTGGTCGTCCGCGTGCGGGGGCTGGGTGCCGAAGACGCGGTGGCTGAGGATCTCGGCGAGGGTGGCGTTGCCGCTCGCGCCCGGCGGCAGCACGTCCGCGCACTGGTCGCCGCAGTAGTCGGGGGCGGCGGGCGGCGGCTCGGCGGCGGCCGCGCCGGGCCCGGGCGCGAGCAGCAGGGAGGCGCCGAGGGCGAGGGCGGCGGGCAGGGTCAGGGCGCGAAGGCCCCGGCGGCGGGGGGCCTGGCGGCGGGGGCCCTGGCGGGCTCGGCGGCTTCTGAGGCGTGCGCTGCGTGGACGCATGGGCGCTCCTGCGGGTCCGGAGATGCTGGTGTCTTCTCTGGGGTGTCCTCGGAGGTGCGGGGTGGACGTGGGCCCTGGCGCGGGCCGACGCGGCGGAGGCTACTGGCGGGTTGTCGAACCTGAAAGATGAACAACCGTCGCCTTTTCACAACCGCCACAAGCCGGCGCCGCGCGGCGGCCGCGCTCCCGCCCGCACCGCACCTCCACATCCCTCGCGCATCCCCGGCGCCCCCTGGGGAACGCGCTGGTGAGAGGCCATTCGAAATCGGATGGCACCAAATCGCGTGTCGATACGTCTACTCGGTGTCCGCTGGGTCACTGGCGACGTCCGAGAAGGTGCGACGGAGGTGCAGGGCGATGGCCGGATTCCGGAGTCTCGCGAGACAGGTGCGCGATCCGCAGAGCGACTTGGCGCTGCGGCGCTATTCACTGCGCAAGTGCCTGGAGAGATTCGCCCCCTATGGCCACCGGGCGACCTGGGACCATCTGTGCTCCCGGGCGGGCTTCGGCCCCGAGGACCGGTCGCCGGATCCCGCGCGCCTGGTGTCCGCGCTCGACGAACTGCAGGCGGCCCGCGATGTGTGGCTCGCCTACGAGGAGGACTTCGCGCGGCGCCGCCGCAAGGAGAAGCACGACGGCCTGCGGCGGCCCAGCAGCGTCGACGACTGGCACCGCTGCACGTGGGGCGGGCATGGGGTCGCCTGGTGCGACGACCCCGGCGTGCACCCGTCCGTGCCCCTTGCCGAGGTGCTGCGCCGACTGATCACCGCCCTGGAGCGAGAGCCGGGCGCCGCCTGCCCCGTGTGCGGCGACGCGGCCCTCGAATGGCGCTACGGCCTGGCGCACGAACCGTCCTCGGGCCCCGTCTGCACCGGCTGCGGCATCGTGGTGCCCGCGCCGGTCCTCACGCCCGAGGCGGTGCGGGGGGCGCGGGTGAGGCGGTCGCGGTCGCTGGTGACCGCCTGACGGGCGGCCGCCTCAGGGCCTGATGACGTCCGTCTGTATGGCCAGCTTGAACTCGGCCAGCAGCAGCGGCGCGGCGATCCTGACGTCGCCGGGGCCGCGCGCGGAGATCTTCAGGCCCACCGGGGTGCCGGGGTGCACGAACATCTGCCAGCTGCAGGTGCGGTACTGGCCACCGCGGGTGGGCACGTGGTCGGTGGTGGCGGTGGAGTCATAGCCCGTCGACAGGTGCAGCGGATCGCGCACGAAGCGCGAGCGGTACTCCGTCGGCCTGCTGTCGGGCTCCCAGAAGACCATCGCCGTCAGAGTGGCCCACCCGTCGTGGCTCGGCCAGATCAGGCCCGAGCGCGCGTCGGGGAACTTCGACGGCTTGGCTCCGCCGTGCCCCGGACCGTGCATGCCCCAGGGGTCGTACGCCTCCTCGGCCACGTCGTACGGGAAGCGCACCAGGTGGTACCCGTCGCTGTCGTACGTGATCCGCTGCCGCCCCCCGCGGGCGGCCTCCCATTTCAACGAGCAGACGGCAACGCTCATCGACTCTCCCCGTGTGTGATGTCATGGCCTGACGCTCTGGCAGGCGTGACGTACAAGTACACCCCAAAGCTTCACGGTGAAAGGGCGGGCGAGGGAAAGAGCCCGCCCGGCGTTTGAGGGCGAGCGCGCAGCGCGATGATTCAGCCCGTCCGGCGTTTGAGGACGAGGCGCGAAGCGCCTATCGCCGGTCAGGGCGCCCCACGGCGCTCGCCGAGCAGCCGGGAGCCCACGATCCGGTCGCCGAAGACGTCGTCGGGGTTGGAGAGCACACAGGTCTCCATGGAGAGGCAGCCGCACCCGATGCAGTCCGTGAGGTGATCCCGCAGCCGCCCCAACTGCAGGATGCGCTCGTCGAGTTCGGACCGCCAGGTCTGGGAGAGCCGGGCCCAGTCCTCCCGGTTGGGCGTACGCCCCTCCGGCAGCTCCGCCAGCGCGTCGCGAATCGTGGCGAGCGGGATGCCCACCCGCTGCGCGGCCCGGATGAAGGCGACGCGCCGCAGCGTGTCCCTGCCGTAGCGGCGCTGGTTTCCCGAGGTGCGGCGGCTGCTGATGAGCCCCTTGGTCTCGTAGAAGTGGAGCGCGGAGACGGCCGCGCCGCTGCGCGCCGCCAGCTGGCCGACGGTCAGTTCGTGGATCTTCTCTGGGATCTGGGGCACCCCTCGAAGCCTACGTGACCGCTCGTTGACACCGGTCAGCGCACCCAGCATGCTGAGCAAGCGCTTAGTTCACCCACGCACGGGAGGCCGCACATGGCAGAGCCGAGGATCTTCACGTCCGCCGACGAGCTGCTCGCCGCCGTCGGCGAACAGCTCGGGCACAGCGACTGGCTGGAGGTCGACCAGAAGCGGATCGACCTGTTCGCGGAGGCCACCGGCGACCACCAGTGGATCCATGTGGATCCGGTGCGGGCCGCGGCGGGCCCGTTCGGGGCGACCATCGCGCACGGGTACCTCACGCTGTCGCTGCTGCCGGTCTTCGTGCCGCAGGTGCTGCGGGTCGAGGGCATGCGGATGGGCCTCAACTACGGCACGAACAAGGTGCGCTTCCCCTCCCCCGTGCCGGTCGGCTCCCGGCTGCGCGCGAGCGCCTCGCTGACGCGGGTCGAGCCGACGAAGGACGGCGGGGTGCAGGTGACGGCGGCGGTCACGGTGGAGCGCGAGGGCGCCGACAAGCCCGCCTGCGTGGCGGAGTCGGTGTCGCGCTACTACTTCTGAGCCGGCTTCAGCTCCGCGCGGCTTCCCGCGTCGCCCCGACCATGCGCAGCACCAGGCCGGCGTAGAGGGCACCGACCTCGTCCGGGGTCCGGTGCCCGGCGGCGTTGAACCAGCGGGCCACGTCGATGCAGAGCGAGAGCACGGCGAGGGTGGTGCCGGGCACGTCCGGGACGTCGAACTCGCCCGTCCGCACCCCGTCGTTGATGATCTCCCGCACGGCGGCGTCGGACTTCCGGCGCAGCGCCACGATCTCGGTGCGGTGCTCGGGGCCGAGCGCGTCGAGCTCGTACTGCACGACCCGGGCGGTCATGTGGTGCCCGGCGTGCCAGCGGACGAAGGAGCGCACGGCGTCGGAGAGCCGCTCGGCGGCGGTGCCCCCGCCGTCGGCGGCCGTGCGCAGGATGTCGAGGGCCTTGGCGTGGCCGAGCCCGCTGATGCGGTGGAGGAGCTCTTCCTTCGTCTTGTAGTGGATGTAGAGCGCGGCGGGGCTCATTCCGGCGCGGCCCGCGATGTCACGGGTGGTCGTCGCGTGGTAGCCGCGCTCGGCGAAGGCCTCGACCGCGGCGATCAGCAGCCGCCTGGCCGCGTCGGGACTGACCTCGGCCCACGGCTGTTCCTCGCCGGGGGTCTCTTTCGCCGCACCCATGCGCGCTCCCTTCCACCGCTTTGGACCGTCACCCTACCCTGAGGGTGAGCAAGCGCTTAGGCAAGTGGCCGGGGGCGGGCGGACCTGCGCGGGCGCCGGTCAGAAGGCGGAGACGCCGGTGAGCGCGCGCCCGATGACCAGCTTCTGGATCTGGCTGGTTCCTTCGTAGAGGGTCATCACGCGGGCGTCGCGCAGCAGCTTGCCGACCGGGTACTCGTCGATGTAGCCGTAGCCGCCGAAGACCTGGAGCGCCTGGTTCGCGGCGCGCACCGCGGCCTCCGAGGCGAACAGCTTGGCCTTGGACGACTCGGTGGCGAAGGGCAGCCCGCGGTCGATGAGGTCGGCGACCCGCCAGGTGAGAAGGCGGGCGGCGTCCACGTCCACGGCGATGTCGCTGAGCAGCTCCTGGACCAGCTGGTGGCGGGCGATGCTCTTGCCGAACTGCTCGCGCTCGGTCGCGTACGCCACCGCCGCGTCGAGGGCGGCCTGGGCGATGCCGACGCAGCCCGCGGCCACCGACATCCGCCCCTTGGCCAGGGCCGCCATCGCCACCGAGAACCCCTTGCCCTCGGGGGCGAGCAGGGCGCTCGCGGGCACCCGGACGTCCCGCAGGACCAGTTCGGCGGTGGCCTGGCCGCGCAGGCCGAGCTTGCCGTGGACGGCGCGGCGGGTCAGGCCGGGGGTGTCGGCGGGCACGAGGAAGGCGGAGACGCCCTTGTGTCCCGGGGTGTCGTTGGTGCGGGCGAAGAGCAGCACCACATCGGCCCAGGTGCCGTTGGTGATGAACATCTTGGAGCCGTTGACGACGTAGGCGTCGCCGTCGCGGACGGCCCTGGTGGTGAGGCTGCCCGCGTCGGACCCGGTGCCCGGCTCGGTGAGCCCGAAGCACCCCACGGACGCGCCGGAGGCGAGCCCCGGCAGCCAGCGGCGCTTCTGCTCCTCGCTGCCGAAGGCGGCGATGGACTTCGCGACGAGCCCGAGCGAGACCGAGACGATGCCCCGCACGGCGGAGTCCCCGCGGCCGAGCTCCTCGGTGACCAGGCAGTACGTGAGGTGGTCGCCGCCGCTGCCGTACTCCTCGTCGAGGGTGAGACCGAGGAAGCCGACGTCGCCGAGCTTGCGCACGATGTCCCGATCGACGCTCTCGGCGCGGTCCCACGCGGCGGCGTGCGGGGCGATCTCGCGCTCGACGAAGTCCTTCGCGAGCCGCCGCGCGGCGTGCTGCTCGTCGCTGAGCTCCAGGTTCATCGCGGCCTCCCGGCACGACAGGGTCTTAAATTAGCAGTGCTAGTTTCTGTGGGCAGCCCTACTATGTGCCGCATGGCCCGACCGCGCAAGCCCCTCCTCAGCCGCGACCGCATCGTCGACGCGGCGCGCGCCCTCGTGGACGCCGAGGGCCTGGCCGCGGTCTCCACCCGCCGCCTCGCCGCCGAACTCGGCGTCAGCGGCCCCTCCCTGTACAACCACTTCGCCACCAAGGACCAGATCCTGGAGGCGGTGGCGGACTCGGTCAGCGCGCAGGTCGACCTGTCGATGTTCGAGGACGGCCGCGACTGGCGGACCGCGCTGCACGACTGGGCCGTCTCCTACCGCGCCGCCCTCACCCGGCACCCGAACATCGTCCCCGTGCTCGCCCGCGGCCCCGGCCGCCGCCCGGCCGGACTGCGCCTCGCGGACGCGATGTTCGGGGCCATGGTCGCGGCGGGC
This sequence comes from Streptomyces sp. NPDC043996, assembly GCF_056435225.1. Lineage (NCBI taxonomy): Bacteria > Bacillati > Actinomycetota > Actinomycetes > Kitasatosporales > Streptomycetaceae > Streptomyces > Streptomyces sp. NPDC043996. The sequence continues at coordinate 391,955 of NZ_JBWKEY010000009.1, forward strand.
TGGCCCCCGGCGCAGGCCACGTCGATCGGCGCGCTCATGCGTTACTTCATCATGGGCTCGGCGCTCGGCTCGTTCGCCGGGGGCTTCGTCGACGACGAGACGGCGTACGACCCCGCGGACTACCCCCACCTGGGGCAGGCCCACCTCCTCGCGGAACACCAGGAACGGGTGGACGAGCGGGCCTTCGAGGCGGGCCTGCGGGCGCTCCTGGACGGCCTCGCGCTGCAGTACGAGCGGGCGGTGGCCCCCGCGGGCTGAGGGCGCTCGGTCAGGATCAGAACACCACCAGCGCCCTGCCGCCCTTGCCCGCGCGCATGCGGTCGAAGGCCGCGGGGATCTCGTCCAGGGCGATGCGGTCGGTGACCAGGGCGGACAGGCTGAGGCGGCCCGCGCGGACGTGGTCGGCCAGGACCGGCAGGTCGGCCGCCGGGTCGCAGTTGCCGTACACGCAGCCCGAGAGGGTGCGGCCCCAGTGGAAGAGCTCCAGGGCGTTGAAGGTGACCCGCTGGTCCTTGCCGCCGATGCCGACGACCGTGGTGCGGCCGCCGCGGCGGGTGGACTCCCAGGCCGCGCGGATGGTGACCGCGCGGCCCACGCACTCCACGGCGACGTCGACGCCGTGGCCGCCGGTGAGCTCGCGCACGGCGCGGGCCGTGGTGTCCGAGGCGACGACGTAGTCCGTGGCTCCGGCCTCGCGGGCCAGGGACTCCTTCTCGGGGGCCACGTCGACGGCGATGACCTGGGCCGCGCGGGCGATCCGCGCCGCCTGCAGGGTGGCGAGGCCCACGCCGCCGACGCCGAAGACGGCGACCGTCTCGCCCTCGCGGACCTGCGCCGCGTGGTGCACCGCGCCGTATCCGGTGAGGACGGCGCAGCCGAGGAGGGCGGCGTCGGCGAGGGGCACGCCGTCGGGCGCGGGCAGGACGCACCCTGCGGCCACCACCGTCTCCTCCGCGAACGCGGCCACGTTCAGGCCGGGGTGCAGCGGGGTGCCGTCGGCACGGCGGGCGTACACCCCGCCCATGCCGGTGAGCGCGTCACCGCACAGCCAGACCTCGCCGAGTCCGCAGGCGTGGCACTTCCCGCAGGACGGAGCCCAGTTGAGGACCACGCCGTCGCCGGGGGCGACATGGGTGACGCCGGGGCCGACGGAGACCACGGTGCCCGCGCCCTCGTGGCCGAGGACCACCGGGACCGGCACCCGCATGGTGCCGTCCGACAGGGACAGGTCGGAGTGGCAGACCCCGGCGGCGGCCAGGCGCACCCGCACCTGGCCGGGGCCTGGCTCGGGCAGCTCTATCTCGCTGATCTCCAGGGGGGAGCCGATGGCGGGCAGGACTGCGGCGCGGACCACGATGACGTTTCCTCCAGGGACGGGGGCGTATACGGGGGTGCGTGTACGGGCGTGTGCCGGGGGTGTGTACCGGGGGGCGGGGCTAGAACTGGAGCGATTTCGTCTGCAGGTACTCCGCCAGGCCGTGCCTGCCGAGTTCTCGGCCCACGCCCGACTGCTTGTAACCGCCGAACGGGGCCAGCGGGTTGAAGCGCCCCCCGTTGATGTCGACCTGCCCGGCGTCCAGGCGGCGGGCGAAGGCGACCGCCTCCGCGTCGTCCGCCGCCCACACCGCGCCCGCGAGCCCGTACACGGTGCCGTTCGCGATGGCCTCGGCGTCGGCCTCGTCCTCGTAGCGGATGAGGGAGACGACCGGGCCGAAGATCTCCTCCTGCGCGATGGTCATCTCCGGGGTGACGTCGGCGAAGACGGTGGGGTGCACGTAGTAGCCGCGCTCGCGCGGGGCCTCGGGGCCGCCCGCGACCAGGCGGGCGCCCTCCGCGACGCCCTTCTCGATGTAGCCGCGCACGCGGTCGCGCTGGCTCGCGCTGACGACGGGGCCGATGCGCTCGCCGTACTTGGCGGCGGCCCGCGCCGCCAGGGCGACCGCCTCGTCGTACCGCGAGGTGTGCACGAGCATGCGGGTCCAGGCGCTGCACGTCTGGCCGGAGTTGGCCATCACGTTGGCGACGCCGACGTTCACGGCCTTGACGAGGTCGGCGCTCGGCAGGATCACGTTGGCGGACTTGCCGCCGAGTTCGAGGGCGACGCGCTTGACGGCCGCGCCCGCGATCGCGCCGATCTTCCTGCCGACGGCCGTCGAGCCCGTGAACGACACGAGGTCGACGCCTTCGTGCTCGGCAAGGGCCTGGCCCGCGACCGGGCCGAGCCCGGTGACCAGGTTGAACACCCCCGCGGGCAGGCCCGCCTCATGCACGATCTCGGCGAACAGCTGGGCCGTCAGCGGGGTGTTCTCGGCGGGCTTGAGGACGACCGTGCAGCCCGCGGCGAGGGCCGGGGCGACCTTGGCGACGATCTGGTGGAGGGGGTAGTTCCAGGGCGTGATGGCGCCGACGACGCCGATCGGCTCGGCGTGGACCGTGGAGTTGCCGACCCGCTCCTCGAAGGAGTACGTGGCCGCGAGGTCGGCGTACGAGCCCGCGACCCGCACCGGTACGTCCGCGTGCACCGACTCGGCGAACGGCGGCGGGGCGCCGAGTTCGGCGGTGACCGTCTCGGCGATCTCGGCCCTGCGGGCGGCCAGGCCGTCGCGGACGGCGGCGAGCCTCGCGGCGCGGTCCGCGGGTGGGGTCGCCGCCCACGCGGGGAGCGCCGCGCGGGCGGCGCGGACGGCGGCGTCCACGTCGGCCGGGGTGCCCGCGGGGACGTGGGCGATGACCTCTTCGTCGGCCGGGTTCACCACGGGGATGGTGTCCGGGGTGGTGGCGGGGCGCCAGTGCCCCGCGATGTACATGCCGGTGTGGGGCTTCATGGCCCCCAAACTAGCGCCGATAGTTTTTCCCCACCAGGCCCTCTGGCCGAGCTGTTTCCCCCCACCCACCCGCCCCTCCCTCGCGCTACGCGCGTGTCCTCAAGCGCCGGACGGGCTATATCTCCCACCCGCCCGCCCTTACACCTGCGGCTGCAACGGCACCCCCCGACCTAGCGGCTCGCGGGTGGGTGGGTGGGAAAACACCGCGCGAGCGCGGGAACACCCGCGCCAGCGCGGTGATCTAGCCGTCCGGCGGCAGTTCAAGCCCGTCCGGCGTTTGAGGACAAGCGCGCAGCGCGGAGATTCAGCCCGTCCGGCGTTTGAGGACAAGCGCGCAGCGCGGAGATTCAGCCCGTCCGGCGTTTGAGGACAAGCGCGTAGCGCGGTGTTTCAGCCCGTCCGGCGTTTGAGGACGAGGCGCGGAGCGCCGATATCGGTGAGCGGGGGAACGGGGGCAGCCGCACCCGGAGTGGGAAGGGGCGGGCCTGGGGCGCGCCGCGAGGTCAAGGGGTGCGCGCCCCCAAGCCCGCCGCCGCCCCCAAAAGCACCCCCAGCGTCACGAACGGCGCCCCCACCCCCGCGACCCCGGCGACGAGCCCGGCCGCGGCGGGCGCGGCCACCTGCCCGAGCCGGTTCCCGGTGAGCCGCAGCGCGAGCGCCGTGGACCGCGCCCCGTCCGGCACGGCCCGCACCACGGTCGTCATGGACAGCGGCTGCCCGACCCCGAGGCAGAACCCGAGCAGGGCGAGCACCACGCCGAGCGCCCACACGGGCAGCGGCAGCGCGACCCCGGCGCACAGGATCCCGCCGAGCAGACAGGTCCCGACGATGAGGGCCCGCCGCCCGACGAGCCGGATCAGCGGCGTCATCACCAGACGGCAGGCGATCGTGGCGCCCGCCCGCAGGCTGAGCAGCACCCCGACGGTCGCGGGCGCGATCCCCCGGTGCTCGCCGACGACCGGCAGATACGCGGTGAGGATGTCCGTGGCGGAGAGCACCGCGAGGCTGACGGCCATCCCGGCGGGCACCCCGCGCGCGCCCAGGATGCGCCGCACGGGCACCTTGTCGCCGGGCCCGCCCGGGGCTCCCCGCGCCGAACGCCGGGTCCTGGCGCGCTCGATGCGCCACAGCGAGGCGAACGCGGCGGCCGCGACCCCGGCCGAGGCGAGGAGGGCGAGCGCGCTGGTGCGCCCGGTGTCGCCGCCGATCAGCGCCCCGGCCGCGAGGGGCCCGACGAGCTGCCCGAGGGAGGCTCCGATCGTGAAGTGGCCGAAGTTCCGGTCCTGTTCGGCGGGCTCGGACTGGCGGGCGACGACGGACTGCGCGCCGATGACGAAGCACAGGTGGCCGAGGCCCAGCACGGCGCTGTACGCGGCGAGCGTCCCCAGGGACGCGGCAGTGCCGCTGAGCGCGCAGCCGCCAGCGATCAGGATGACGCCGACCGTCAGCAGGGGCGCGCAGCGCGCGTGGTCGGTGCGCCGCCCGAGCGGCACCGCGGCGAACAGCGGAAGCAGCGCGTACGCCCCGGCGATGACACCGATGGCGCGTTCGTCGGCGCCGAGCGACAGGGCCCGGTACGACACGGCGGGCCTGGCCATGGACACCGCGCCCTGCGCGCAGCCGAAGGCGATGACGAGCCGCAGCAGCCAGCCCCTGCCGCCGTGGCGCCGTCCCATCAGATGACGCCGAAGAGGATCCCGGCGCCGAGGACGACGAGCGAAGTGAGCACGGCCCACTTCACCGTGAACCGGGTGTGGTCGCCGAACTCGACCTTGGCCATGCCCACGAGGACGTACACGGCGGGCACGAGCGGGCTCGACATGTGCAGCGCCTGACCCGCGATGGAGGCACGGGCGATCTCGATGGTGGAAACGCCGTGGGCGTTGCCCGCCTCGGCGAGGACGGGCAGGACGCCGAAGTAGAAGCCGTCGTTCGACATGAAGTACGTGAGGGGGATCGAGAGCAGGCCGGTGACCAGGCCCATCTGGCCGCCCATGCCGTCGGGGATGGTGTTCACGAGCCAGTCGGCCATGTGGTCGACCATGCCGGTGCCGGTGAGAACGCCGGTGAAGACGGCGGCGGCGAAGACCATGCCGGTGACGTTGAGGACGTTCTCGGCGTGCGCGGCGATGCGGGCCTTCTGGTCGGGCATGTGCGGGAAGTTGACAGTGAGGGCGAGCGCCGCGCCGAGCAGGAAGAGCACCGGGATCGGCAGCAACTCCATGATCATCGCGGTGAGCAGAAGCACCGTGAGGCCCGCGTTGAACCAGTACAGCTTGGGCCGCAGGGTGGGGCGGTTCGGGTCGAGCCCCTGGAAGCCGTCGTCCTCGTCGGCGTCCGGTCCGGCGACGGCCGTGGCGGGGCTGGCACCGCTCCCGGCGCCGTCACCCGTGGCCGTGCCGGATGCGCCCGTACCGGACGCGCCCGCGCCAGATCCCGTACCGGAACCACCTGTACCGGAACCACCCGTACCGGAACCACCCGTACCGGAACCGCCCGCGCCGGAGCCCTTGGTGAAGCTCACCCGGCGGGACACCCCGTCGCCGTCGCCGCCCGTGCCGACCAGCGCGGGCTCGCCCGCGGCCGTCTCGCGCTCCAGGACCTCGTCGAGCGACAGGACGCCGAGCCGCTTGCGCTCGCGCAGGCCGAGCGCGTACGCGAGGACGAAGACGGCGACGAGGCCGACGGCGAGCGCCGGGATCATCGGGACGAAGATGTCGGCGGCGTCGACCTTCAGGGCGGTGGCCGCGCGGGCCGTGGGGCCGCCCCAGGGCAGGGTGTTCATCACGCCGTTGGCGGTGGCGGCGACGCCCGTCATCACGACGAGGCTCATCTTGAGGCGCTTGTAGAGCGGGTACATCGCCGAGACGGTGATCATGAAGGTGGTGGAGCCGTCGCCGTCGAGCGAGACGATCGCGGCGAGCACGGCGGTGCCGACGACGATCCGCATCGGGTCGGCCTTGCAGAAGCGCAGGATGCCGCGGACGATCGGGTCGAAGAGGCCGACGTCGATCATGACGCCGAAGTACACGATGGCGAACATGAGCATCGCGGCCGTGGGTGCGAGGTTGCCGACGCCGTCGAGGACGTAGTCCCCCAGGTGGGCGGCCTTTCCGACGAAGACGCAGAACAACGCGGGGATGAGTACCAGGGCCGCGATGGGCGACATCTTCTTCATCATGATCAGCACCAGGAAGGTGGCGATCATGACGAATCCGAGGATTGTCAGCATGGGAGCTACCTATCGTTCACCGTCGAACTGCCACCAGGTCTGGCGGTGCGGATGACGGTAGGACCCGCTCTCCAGCGTTAACAAGATGTTGACGTGCGAGCAATAAGCGCAAAACTCCAGGTCAACGCGGTGCCTGCGGGGCGGGCTCGGTGAGCGGAACGACGGTCACGGCGAAGCCGTTGAGCACGGCCGTGCCCGAAAGGGGGTCCAGGAGGCTCCCGTCGAGGAGCTGGTTGACGTTGGCCCCGGGGTTCTCGCCCGCGACGGTGAGCCGGGTGCCGGGCCGGTCGTGGCCCCAGCCGTGGGGCAGGCTCACCACCCCCGGGCGCACGGCGTCCGTGATCTCCACCGGGACCGTGATCTCGCCCCCGTCGGCGCTCACGCGGGCGCGGGCGCCCTCGCCGAGGCCGAGGCGGACGGCGTCGCCGGGGTGGACGTGGAGGGTGCAGCGGTTGGAACCGCCGGTGAGGGCGGGGACGTTGTGCATCCAGCTGTTGTTGGAGCGCAGGTGGCGGCGGCCGACGAGGACGAGTGCGGCGGGCGCCTCGGACAGGGCCCGGGTCAGGCGTGGCAGATCGGCGGCGATCGGCTCGGGGAGGAGTTCGACGCGCCCGCTGCGGGTCTTGAGCACGGAGGGAAGGCGGGAGGTCAGCGGCCCGAGGTCGATGCCGTGCGGGTGGTCGAGGAGCCGCGCGAGGCTCAGGCCTTCGGGCTCGGCGCCGAAGCCGTCGCCGTACGGGCCGAGGCGCAGCATCAGGTCCAGGCGCCGCTCGGGTCCGCTCTCGCCGGTGAGGAGCGCGGCCAGGTCCCCCGGGTCGCGGCCGTGCACGGGGCCGTGCGGCTCGGTGACGGCCTTGGCGAGGGTCCGTTCGACGGCGAGGGCATCGACGGCCGCCGGGTCCGCGCCGTGCGCCCCGGTCGCGGCGAGCGTGAGCCGGGCGAGGATCTCCGTCTCGGGCATCCGGCCTGCGGCCAGGGGGACGGCGGCGCGGGTGTAGCGCACCTGGTTGCGGACGGCGAAGGCGTTGAAGGCGAAGTCGTGGTGGGGGCTCTGCGCGGGCGGGGGCGGCGGCAGGACGACGTGGGCGTGGCGCGCGGTCTCGTTCAGGTACGGGTCGACGCTGACCATGAAGTCCAGGCCCGCGAGGGCCTTGTCGAGGCGGTCGCCGTCGGGGGCGGAGAGGACGGGGTTGGCGGCGATGGCGACGAGGGCGCGCACGGGTCTTTCGCCGAGGCCGCTGTCCGGCACCCGGGGCGGGGTGTCGATCTCCTCGGCGAGCGCGGCGATGGGCAACTCGCCCTTGGCTTCGGGGTGGCCGCTGACGCGGCTGCGCCAGCGGCCGAGCGCGAAGCCCTTGCCGGGGCCCGCGGGGCGGGGCGCCCGGTCGGTGGCGGCGAGGGGGAACAGGGCGCCGCCGGGCCGGTCGAGGTTGCCGGTCAGGACGTTGAGGACGTCCACGAGCCAGCAGGTGAGGGTGCCGAGGGCGACGGTGCTCGCGCCGACGCGCCCGTAGACGGCGGCGGTGGGCGCGGCGGCGAGGTCGTGGGCGAGAGCGCGGATCGTCGCGGCGGGCAGGTCGCAGGCGGCGGCGACCGCTTCGGGGGTGAAGTCCCGCACGGCGTGCCCGACGTCGGCGACGCCGGTGACCTGTCCGGCCAGGGCGCCGAGGTCGGTCAGGCCGTCCGCGAACAGGACCTGGACCATCGCGGCGAGCAGCAGCGCGTCGGTGCCGGGCCGGATCGCCAGGTGCCGGTCGGCGAGCTTGGCGGTGCGGGTGCGGCGCGGGTCGACGACGGTGAGGCGGCCGCCGCGGGCGCGCAGCGCCTTGAGCCTGCCGGGGAAGTCGGGTGCGGTGCACAGGCTGCCGTTGGAGTCCAGGGGGTTGGCGCCGAGCATCAGCAGGTGGTCGGTGCGGTCCAGGTCCGGTACGGGGATCGCGAAGGGGTCGCCGAAGAGCAGGCCGCTGGAGACGTGCTTGGGCATCTGGTCGACGGTGCTCGCGGTGAACAGGCTGCGGGTGCCGAGGCCGCCGAGCAGCAGCGGCGGGTAGAGGGCGCCCGCCATGGTGTGCACGTTGGGGTTGCCGAGGACGACGCCGACGGCGTGCGGTCCATGCCGCTCGACGACCGGGCGCAGTCCGGCGGCGACGGCGTCGAACGCCTCGTCCCAGCTCGCTTCCCGCAGCTGTCCGCCCGCGCGGACCAGGGGGCGGGTCAGCCGGTCGGGGTCGGCGTCGGCCGCGCCGAAGGAGGCGCCCTTGGGGCAGATGAAGCCGTGGCTGAAGACGTCGTCGCGGTCGCCGCGGGCGCCGGTCACGCGCGTTCCTTCGATGGTGAGGGTCAGTCCGCAGGTGGCTTCGCAGAGCGGGCAGATGCGCAGGGCGGTGCGGGGCATGGGCCCTCCAGGGGCGGCGGCACGGGTGCGCGGTACGCCCTCAGCATACCGACCGGTATGCACAATGCCAGGGGCGTGGGGAGCCCCAGAGGGGCCCGGGGTCAGCCGAGGGCGCGCTCGACGTACGCGTCCAGCAGGGTGCGGGTCTCCTCGACGAGGTCGGGGTCGCCCGCCGGGTCGGCACGGAAGGCCAGTTGGAGGAGCGCGTCGACGGCCTCGACGGCGACGAGCACGGCGCGGCGAAGGCGGGCGTCGGCCGGGCGGCCGAGGTGTCCCGCGAGCAGCTGGGCGACGCGGTCGGCGACCGTCTCGTTCGCGTCGGGCATCGCCTCGGGCGCCGAGGGGACGCCGAAGTCGACGCGGCCGAAGCCGGGGACGGTGCGCTTCATCAGCAGGTACTCGTCGAAGGCGGCCCCGACGGCGCCGCGCGGGTCGCCGCGCGGCACCCCTGCCATCCGGGCGGTGACGCGGCGGGCGTAGGCGTCGAGGTTGCGGTGGGCGAGCGCGTCGGCCAGGGCGCGCTTGTTGCCGAAGAAGCGGTAGACCGAGCCGATGGGGACGCCCGCGCGCTCGGCGACGGCCCGCGTGGTCAGGTCCTCGTAGCCGACCTCGTCGAGGAGGTCCGCGCAGGCGTCGAGGATCCGGGCCAGGCGCTCGGCGCTGCGGCGCTGCACGGGGGTGCGGCGCAGCGCGGCGCCGTCGAGCCCCGCGCGGGGGGCTCGGGCACCGGCACTGTCGCCGTTCCGGTCGCGCATCCCGGGAGAGTAGAGCACCGTTCACATTTCACGTATCCCCTTGCGCGGTGAATTATCGATTCCTATGGTGTTCCATAGGAATCATTGGCACGGGAGCCGAGGAGCTGGCATGAGCGGGGACCACCCGAGGGACGCAGCGCGCAAGACGGCCGAGGGACTCCAGTACCTCTCCGGATTCGGCAACGAACACAGCTCGGAGGCGGTCCCCGGCGCCCTGCCCCACGGCCGCAACTCACCCCAGCGCGCCCCCCTCGGCCTGTACGCGGAGCAGCTGAGCGGCACCGCCTTCACCGAGCCGCGCGCCCACAACCGCCGCTCGTGGCTGTATCGCGTCCGCCCCTCGGCCGCGCACCCGGCGTTCACCCGCGTCGACAACGGCGCGATCCGCACGGCCCCCTTCACGGAGTCCGTGCCCGACCCCAACCGGCTGCGCTGGAACCCGCTGCCGGAGCCCGCCGAGGGCACCGACTGGCTCGCGGGCCTGTGGACGCTCGGCGGCAACGGCGACGCGACGCAGCGCACCGGCATGGCCGTGCACCTCTACCACGCCAACGCCTCCATGGACCGGGTGTTCAGCGACGCCGACGGCGAGCTCCTGATCGTCCCCGAGCACGGCGGTCTGCTCCTGCGCACCGAACTGGGGCTGCTGCACGCCGAACCGGGCCACGTCGCGCTGATCCCGCGCGGCGTCCGCTTCCGCGTCGAGCTCCTCGACGACAGTGCCCGGGGGTACGTCTGCGAGAACTACGGCGCCGCCTTCCAGCTCCCCGACCTCGGCCCGATCGGCGCCAACGGCCTCGCGAACGCCCGTGACTTCCAGGCCCCCGTGGCGGCTTACGAGGACGTCGAGGGACCGGTCGAGGTGGTCAACAAGTTCTGCGGCAACCTCTGGTCGGCGACGTACAGCCACTCGCCGCTCGACGTCGTCGCCTGGCACGGCAACCACGTGCCGTACGTGTACGACCTGCGCCGCTTCAACGTCATCGGCACGATCTCCTACGACCACCCGGACCCGTCGATCTTCACGGTGCTCACCTCGCCCTCGGACACCCCGGGCCTCGCGGGCGTGGACTTCGTCGTGTTCGCGCCGCGCTGGCTGGTCGGCGAGGACACCTTCCGGCCGCCGTACTTCCACCGGAACGTGATGAGCGAGTACATGGGCCTGATCGAGGGGGCCTATGACGCCAAGGCGGAAGGCTTCGTTCCGGGCGGGGGTTCGCTGCACAACATGATGTCGGCGCACGGCCCCGACCGGGAGACCTTCGAGCGGGCCAGCGCCGCCGAGCTCAAGCCGCAGAAGATCGACGACGGCCTGGCGTTCATGTTCGAGACCCGCTGGCCGGTGACCGCCACCGCGCAGGCGGCGGGCGCCGGCCATCTGCAGCGGGCGTACGACGATGTGTGGCAGGGTCTTGAGCGTCATTTCCGGCCGTAGTACCACCGCTTCCGGCCGCTGTTCCGCGTCGTAACGGAAGTACGGAGTTCCACGTGACCGCTTTCGCCCCGGACTCGATCGTCCTGAACCGGAAGCTGCCCCTCTGGTATCAGGTGTCGCAGTCCCTGCGCGCCTCGATACTCGGCCGGGCACCGGACGCCCCGCTGCGCCTTCCCACCGAGGAGCAGCTCGCGGGGCACTACGGAGTGAGCGTGCTGACCATGCGCCAGGCCCTCAAGGAACTGGAGGCCGAGGGCCTCATCAGCCGGCACCGGCGGCGCGGCACGTTCATCGAGCCCGGGGTGCAGCGCGGTTCGCCGGTGCGGCTGCTCGGCTCGGTCGACGCGATCGTGGCCCAGCAGTCCGGCATGGACACCAAGCTCCTGTCGCACGGCCGGGAGCCGGTGCCCGCCGACCTCGCCGAGCACTTCCCCGACCTGGCCGAGGTGGCGACCTACCACCGGCTGCGCAGCGACGCCAAGACCGGCGAGCCCACCAACCACGCCCGCAACCACGTGCGCCCCGACCTCGCCGAGCGCATCGACCCCGTGGCCCTGGAGCGCTGGCCCATGACGAAGGTCCTGCGCGACGAGGTGGGCGTGGCCATCTCCCGCATCACCGACACGGTGGAGGCGCGCCTGGCGGACCCGGAGACGGCCCGCCTGCTCCAAGTGCCGCTGCTCAGCCCGATCCTGCACTACACGGGCATCACGTACGACACCGAGGGGCGGGCCTTGGACGTGGCCCGCATCCAGTACCGGGGCGACCGCTTCTCCTTCACCGTCACGCTCGAGGCCACCTGACGCCGCCGGAGCCGTGCGACGGCTCGCCGCGGGCCCGCCGGGCCGTCGTACGATGCCGGGCGTGACGTACGAGGACGCGCCGCAGCTCGCCGATCTCATGCCGTGGTCCGTCGCGCCGCTCAGGACCGGGCGCGGCTGGCCGATGGGGCCCGACGCCGCGTCCCTGAAGGCCCGTTGGGACGCGTTCGTGCGGGCCGACGCGGCCGGGCGCGAGGCGCTGCTCCGGCCGAGCCGGGCCCGCACCCTGCACACGCCGGTCGCGCGGCTGCCCGGCCAGGGCGGCGGCACGGTGCGCCTGGCGCGCGAGCACGGCCCCTGCCCCGAACCCGTCCGCGTGCTGCACGGCCCCTTCGACGAGCAGTGGCTGCTGCCCGACCACCGGCTCCTGGACGCGGCCCGGCCCGAGCTGTGGCGGGTCATCGGCGCCGGTCAGCTCTTCCTCACCGAGCAGGGACACGTACCCGACGCGGACGCGGGGCCCGCCGTCCTTGCCTCCGCGGTGCTGCCGGACGGGCACTCCCCCGCCGGGCGGCCCGGCCGCATCCGGCCGCTGTACCGGCGCCCCGGCGGCGTCGAACCGAACGTGGCACCCGGCCTGTTGACGCACCTCGGCGAGCGGTACGGCACGGACGTCACCCCCGAGGACCTGCTCGCCTGGACGCTGGTGGCCGCCGAGGCCGCCGCCGGGGGCCGCGTGGTGCCGCTGCCCTCGGACGCCGGTGCGTGGGCGCGGGGCCTTGAGGTGGGGCGCCGGGCGCTCTGGCTCCAGCTGCGCGGCGACGCCGGTCAGCGGCCCAAACTCCCGGGCGGGCGGCGCCCTTACGTGCGCGCGCCGCTGCCCGCGTGGCCCACGGCGCTCGACTACGACCGCGAGGAGGAGACCCTGCGCGTCGGCGCGGACGGGGTGGTCGCGCCGGTGCCCGCCGGGGCGTGGGACTTCCGGGTCAGCGGGGTGCGGGTGCTCCGGCTGTGGTTCGAGCGCCGGGTGGCCCGAGCGGAGCCCGGCACGCTGGAGGCGCTCGGCCCGTCCGCGTGGCCCCAGGCCTGGACCTCCGAACTCCTGGAGCTGATCACCGTCCTGGCCCTGCTCGCGGAGCTGCCCGCGCTCGCCCTCGGCCCCGGGCCCGGGATCACCGCCGCGGACCTGCGTGCGGCGGGGGTCCTTCCCGTCCCTGCGGGGGCGCGGCGTCCGGCGTCGGTCCTTGACCACGACGAGGAGGGCCCCGAGGGCCAGTTCGCCCTGCTGTGACCCCGGCGTCGACGGGGGTTCCCGGGGTTCACGCCGTCCCCCGGCGCAGCAGCGCCACCAGGCTCAGGGCCTGGAGCACCGCGAGGAGCACGACCCCGGCGTGGAAGCCTGACGTGCCGCCGCCCGCGAGCCCGTAGGCGAGCGCGGAGACCGCGGGGCCCACCGTGAAGCCCAGCGTCCGCAGCGTGTTGGTGACCCCGCCCGCCGTCCCGACCAGGTCCGGCGGCGTCGCCGCCAGGATGCCCGTGTTGACCGGCGTGCCGAACAGCGCCTGTCCCGCGCCCGCGAGGGCGAGGCGCCAGCCGATGTCCCACAGGCCCGCGTCCGGCCCGAGCGTGAGCATGCTCAGCACTCCGGCCGCGGTCAGCGCGGCGCCCACCGCGCCCACGAGCCGCTGGGGGAAGCGGTCGGCGAGCGCCCCGCCGAGCGACGCGGTGAGCGCGACCGCCCCGATGAAGAACATCATCGCGAGCCCCGTCAGGGACGCTCCCGCGTCCAGGACGTCGGCGACGTAGTACGGCAGCAAGAAGTACGACAGACCGGTGAAGGTGCCGCTGAGGAACAGGGCGAGCACGGGCAGCCCCACGCCCGGAAGGCGCAGCAGGTCGAGCACCGGGCGCGCGGTGCGCAGGCGCGCCCACCACGCCCCGCCCGCGAGGGCCACGGCGGCGGCCGCGCCCGCGGCGACCGGCTTGTCCGCGTCGATCCGGTCGAAGGCGACGAGCAGCGCCGTGACGGCGCCGCCGAGCACCACCCCGTCCCCGGCCAGGGCGCGGCTCGGCGGCGCGAGGCCCTTGTCGCCGCGCGGGATCAGCCGCGCGCCCAGCCACACCACCGCGATCAGGACGGGGATCTTCAGCAGGAACACCGGCCGCCAGCCGTAGGCGTCGACGACGACCCCGCCGAGGGACGAGCCGCCCATCGAGCCGATCGGCATGATCGTGGCGATGTAGCCCATGGCGCGGCCCCGGCGCTCGGGCGGCACGCTCGCGGCGACCACCGGCATGTACAGGGCGGCGAGCACGGCGCCCGCCACGCCCTGGAGCACGCGGGCGGCGATCAGCACCGGCAGGTTGGGGGCGAGGGCGGCGAGCACGCTGGTCAGTCCGATCGCGGGCACCGCGAGCAGGAACACCGCGCGGACGTCCACGCGGTCGCTCCAGCGCCCCGCGGGCAGCGCGAGCGCCGCCGTGGGCAGCGCGTAGGCGAGGAGCACCCACTGGGTGCCGGAGGAGCCGACGCCGAGGTCGTCGCCGATCGCGGGCAGCGTCACGGCGGACAGGCTGAGCTCCAGGGTGACCATGAGCATGGCCAGGGCCATCACGACCACGGGCGCCCAGCGGGTGGGCGGCGGGGCCGCGTCGGGTGGGGTGCGGGAGGCCGCTGAGGTGGGTCGCGTCATGCCGTCGACGCTACGAAGGCACGGGCCCGCGCCGCCTCTGTCGGATGACTGGGGTGCCGGGGCGGGCCCGCCCCGGTCACCGACCCCAGTCACCCACCCCAGTCATCCGACAGAAGCGAGGCCTCCGCTCCCGCTCCTAGCGTCGGTCACGTCAGCCCACGGCACGGACCGAGAGGACCACCCCATGCACGCCATCCGACTGCACGCCTTCGGCGGCCCCGAAGAGATGCGCTACGAAGAGGTCGCCGACCCGCGGCCGGGACCGGGGCAGGTCCGCGTCGCCGTGCGGGCGGTGGGCGTCCACCTGCTGGACACCGCCCTGCAGCGCGGCGCGGGCGACGAGCTGCCGTTCCCGCTGCCGGACCTGCCCGTCACGCCAGGACGCGAGGTCGCGGGCGTCGTGGACCGGCTCGGCGACGGCGTCGGCGAGGAGTGGCTCGGGCGCCGCGTCGTCACCCACCTCGGCCTGGTCAACGCGGGCTACGCCGAGCTCGCGGTCCGCGAGACCGCGGCCCTGTTCCCGCTGCCCGACGCCCTGTCGTACGAGGCCGCGATCGCGATGGTGGGCACCGGCCGGATGGCGCTCGGCGTCCTCGACGTGGCCGCTCCCACGCGGGACGACGTGGTCCTGGTGACCGCGGCCGCGGGCGGCATCGGCTCACTGCTCGTGCAGGCGGCGCGGAACATCGGCGCGACGGTCGTGGGCGCGGCGGGCGGCCCGGAGAAGACCGCGCGGGTGCGCGCCCTCGGCGCGGACGTCGCCGTCGACTACGCCCGCCCCGGCTGGGCGGACGAGGTGCGCGCCGCGCTCGGCGGCCGCGAGGTGGGCGTCGCCTTCGACAGCGTGGGCGGGGCCGCGGGCCGCGCGGCGTTCGACCTGCTCGGCTACGGCGGCCAGTTCGCGATGTACGGCTGGTCGTCGGGGACGCCCACCGCGTTCACGTCCCAGGAGCTGCACGAGCGGCTCCTGACGGCGACGTACGCGCTCGGCCCGCGCATCCTGCGGGTGCCGGGCGGCCTGCGGGCGCTTCAGGAGCGGGCCCTCGCCGAGGCCGCGCGGGGCAGCCTCGTGCCGCCGGTGACGACGTTCCCGCTGCGCGAGGCGGCCGCCGCGCACCGGGCCCTGCTCGGCCGGGCGACGATCGGCAAGGTCGTCCTCGTACCCGGCGACGTACCGTCCGAAGACTCCTCCTCCCACGACTCGAAGACGAACCCGAAGGCGAAGGTGGCGTGATGACGATGCGCGCGATGGCCCTGACCGAGTACGGCGCCCCGGAAGTCCTGCGCCCCCTGGAACTTGACGTTCCGGAACCTGGTCCCGGGCAGCTGCGGGTGCGGGTGCGGGCCGCCGGTGTGATGCCCTTCGACACCGGCGTCCGGCAGGGCGTGATGCGCCCGCCGGGCACGGCGTTCCCGATCGTGCCCGGCAACGAGTTCGCGGGCACGGTGGACGCGCTGGGGCCCGACGTCACGGCGTTCTCCCCCGGCCAGGCGGTGCTCGGCTTCACCCTCCTCGGCGCGTACGCGCCCTACGTCGTCGTCGGCGCCGACCAGGTGGTGGCCAAGCCGGACGCGATGGACTTCGTCAGCGCGGGCGGCTTCTCCGGCAACGCGCAGGGCGCGCACATGGCACTCAGCGCGGTCGGCGTGCGCCCCGGCGACACGGTCCTCGTCCACGGCGCCGCGGGCGGATGGGGCACCCAGGCCGTGCAGTTGGCGCGGGCCTGGGGCGCCGCGACCGTCATCGGCACCGCCAGCGCGCGCAACCACGACTACCTGCGGAGCCTCGGTGCCGTGCCCGTCGCTTACGGCGAGGGCCTGGAGGACCGCCTGCGCGCCCTGGCGCCCGACGGCGTCGACGCGGCCGTGGACGGCGCGGGCCCCGCCGCCCTGCGCGCCTCGGTCGCCGTGGTGCGGGACCGCCGGCGGGTGGCGACGATGCTCGCGGACGAGGAGGCCGAACGCCTGGGCGTGCCGCTGCTGCGCGGCACCCGCACGGCGGAGCGTCTGGCCGAGGTCTCCGCCCTGTACGCGAAGGGGCTGCTGCGGGTGCACCTGCGCGCCACGTACCCCTTGGCGGAGGCGGCCGCCGCGCACCGCGCCGTGGAGTCGGGGCACGGCCGGGGCAAGGTCGTCCTGACCGTCGGCTGACCGGGACCGGGCGGACCCGCACCCCCGGGGGAAGCGGGGGAATATCCCGCACCCGGGCGCGGCTGAGATGAACCATGCTCGAAGGCCGCACCGAGGAACTGTCCCAGCTCACCGCCCTGATCGCGCGGGCCCGCCAGGGGCACAGCGCCGCCCTGGTGCTGCGCGGCGAGGCGGGCATCGGCAAGTCCGCCCTCCTCGACGAGGCGGCGGCGTCCCTCACGGAGGCCGCTCCCCAGGGGCGGGTCCTGCGCACCACCGGCGTGGAGGCCGAGAGCGAACTGCCCTTCGCGGGCCTGCACATGCTGCTGCACCGGGTCACCGACCGCGTCGGGAACCTGCCCGCCCCGCAGGCGGCGGCCCTGCGCACCGCGCTCGGCCTCGCGGGCGACGGCCCCGGCGACCGGTTCCTGACGGGCGTCGCCCTGCTGACGCTGCTGTCCGAACTGGCGGACGGCGACGCCGGCGGGGCGCCGCTGCTGTGCGTGGTGGACGACGCGCACTGGCTGGACCACGCGTCGGCGGACGCCCTGCTGTTCGCCGCGCGCCGCCTGACGGCCGAGGGCGTGGTGATGCTGTTCGCGGCCCGCGAGCCGCACGCGCCGCCGTTCCCCGCGCACGGCCTGCCCGAGCTGCGCCTGACCGGCCTCGACGACGACGCGGCGGACCGGCTGCTCACCGCCCACGCCGCGGATCTGCCGCCGTACGCGCGCCGCCAGATCCGCGCCGAGGCGCGCGGCAATCCGCTGGCCCTGCGGGAGCTGCCCGCCGCCCAGCGCGAGGGCCACCTCACGACGCTCGGGCCCTCGGCGCCGCCGCCGGGCCAGACCCGGGTCGAGCAGGCCTTCGCCGACCGCGTCGCCGCGCTGCCCGAGGCCACCCGGACCCTGCTGGTGGTCGCGGCGGCCGAGGGCACCGGCGACCTGGAGGCGATCGCGGCCGCGGCGGCCCGCCTCGGCGCCGCCGTCACCGATCTGGAGCCTGCCGAGCGCAAGCAGCTGGCGCGCGTCGAATCCGGGCGGCTCGCCTTCAGCCACCCGCTGATCCGGACCGCCGCCTACCGCGGCGCCCCGCTCGCGAGCCGCGTCGCGGCCCATCGCGCGCTCGTCGACGCCCTGCCCCGCGGGGGCGACGCGGACCGCGCGGCCTGGCACCTGGCGGCGGCCACCACCGAGCCCGACGCGCACGTCGCGGACGTCCTGGAGGAGACCGCGGGGCACGCCCGCGCCCGCGGCGGCCACGCGGCCGAGGCCGCCGCCTTCGAGCGGGCCGCGCGGCTCACCCCGGACGGCCGCGAGCGCGCCCGGCGCCTGGCGCTCGCCGCGTCGGCGGCGGCGGACGCGGGCCAGGGCGACCACGCGGAGCGGCTCGCCCTGCGCGCGGGCCCGCACCTCGGCGACCCGGCGCTGCTCGCCAGGATCGCCCGGGTCCGCGCGGGCGTGGCCCGCGAACGCGACCAGCCCGAGGCCGCCCACACGGTGCTCGTGGACGCCGCGTCCGCGCTCGCAGAGCGGGCGCCGGGCACGGCGGCACAGCTGCTGTACGAGGCGATGACGGCGGCCTGGGCGACGGGGCACGGCCCGGCCGTGGCCGACATCGCGGCCCGGGGCGCGGCGCTCGCCGCCACCGCGCCGCCCACACCGCCCACACCGCCCACGGCACCGCCGTATCTGCCCGCCGTCGCGGGCCTGGCCCGGCTCGCCGCCGGGGACCCGGGTGGGGCGCTGCCGCCGCTGCGGGCCCTCTTCGACTCCGTACGCGCCGACGCGCACGGCCTCAGCCTGCGGGAGCGGGCCTCCATCGCCGGGTGGTTCGCCCCGCTCGGCGACCTGGAGAACGGCGTCGCGCTCGCTGCGGAGCTGGAGCGGGAGTGCCGGGAGCGGGGCGCGGTGGGGCCGCTGCCGCTGGTGCTGCTGCTGCGGGCGCGCGCCCGGATCCTGCTCGGCCGCCACAGCTGCGCGCTCACCGGCGCGGCCGAGGGCGTCCGCATCGCGCGGGACAGCGGCCAGCGCCACTACGCGGCCCAGCTGACGGGCGTCCTCGCCTACCTCGCGGCGCTCGACGGTGACGAGGCCCGCGTCAAGGAGCTCGCGGGCGCGATCGGCCCGGGGCAGGCCCCGCCGGGCCGGGTGTGGGCTGCGGCCGCCCAGCCGCTGCTCGACCTGGGGCTCGGCCGCTACGAGGAGGCGCTGCGCGGCTACGAGGACCTGGCGTCGGGCCCCGCGGGCCGCACGGTCGTGGCCCTGCACTGTCTGCCGGAGCACGTGGAGGCGGCGGCGCGCGCGGGGCGGCCCGAGCGGGCGCGGGAGGCGGCCGAGCGGTACGCGCGCTGGGCGGAGCACACGGGCGCGGCCTGGGCGCGGGCGATCGCGGCCCGGTGCCGCGCGCTGCTCGCCGACGAGACGGCGGCCGCCGGTGCGTTCGAGGAGGCGCTGGCGCTGCACGGCGGGGACGGCAGGCCGTTCGAGCAGGCCCGCACCCGGCTGCTCTGCGGCGAGTGGCTGCGGCGCGCGGGCCGCAGGAGCGAGGCGCGGGCGCCGCTGCGCGCGGCGCTGGAGGCGTTCGAGCGGGTCGGGTCCGCGCCGTGGGCGCGGCGGGCGGCGGCGGAGCTGCGGGCCACCGGGGAGAGCCGGGCGCACCGGGGCGGGGAGCGGGCGGCGCTGGAGCGGCTTACGCCGCAGGAGCGGCAGGTGGTGCGGCTCGCGGCGGCGGGTCTGACCAACCGGGACATCGGCGGGCAGCTGTTCTTGTCCCCGCGCACGGTGGGCTACCACCTGTACAACGCGTATCCGAAGCTCGGAGTGTCCTCGCGGGGCGAGCTGGCCCGCCTCGGCCTGCGGGAGCGGGAGGAAGTGGACGAGGTAAGTCCGCCCGGCGGCTGAGGGCGGGCGCGCGACGCTACAGCAGGGCACGGGCCGGGGCGGGCACGCCAACGCGCCTGTGTGACGGGGGAGTTACCGTCACCAGGCGCACAGGTGCCGAGCAGTGGGCGACGGGGGAAGCGTGGGCCCCCCGGAACCGCCCAGGACGCCCACGCCAGAGGTCAGTGGCCGCCGAACAGCGTGCGGCGCAGCCTGCGCAGCGGCGCGAACAGCGAGACGCGACGCACCTGCGCGCGCTTGCCGCTTCGCTCGTGCGCGGCGCCACGCGAGGTGAGCTCGCGCATCAGCAGCGTCGCCTCGGCCGCCTCGCGCTGCGGGACGGCGGGGCCGCCCAGCACCGAGAGATGACGGTCGAGACGCGAGCTGGTCGCGCCGCTCCCACATGTGATCGCAGGGACCCTCGCCCTGCTGCGCACTGTTATCTGTTCCATGTCACTCCCCACCCGTACGAGGGCACCCGGCCCAGGGCAGGTTAACCCTATCGCCCCAGCATGACACTCGTGTATCCCGGTGGCGGGATTCACCTTCTCCACAAGGAGGTTGACGGTTACTCTCCGAATCCAACTGATTCCAGGCCGAGTTGGACGAGGGGCGAGGTGGTGGGCCTGGGCGAGCCACCGGCGGGTTCGGTGGTGACAGCGAGTGACCGTACCCCCGGGGTCAGATCCTGGGCGACCACCGGCGTTTCGCCATCGAGCAGCCCGAGCGAGCGGGGCGCGGCCCCGGCGCGCATCACCCACAGTTGATGCGCGCGCCCCTTCGGCGGGCCGCCGAGGCCCGTGACGCTCACCACGGCCCGGCGCTCGGCGCGGGACGCGACGACGTTGATGCCGCGTCCGCGCGCGTCCCTTCCGGTGTCCGCGCGGGCGTCGGGGGCGGCCAGGACGTGGGCGATCTCACGTGCGGCGGCGCGCTCGTCGTCGAGTTCGCCGTCGGTGCGGACCAGTGCGAAGGC
Source organism: Streptomyces sp. NPDC043996 (assembly GCF_056435225.1). Lineage (NCBI taxonomy): Bacteria > Bacillati > Actinomycetota > Actinomycetes > Kitasatosporales > Streptomycetaceae > Streptomyces > Streptomyces sp. NPDC043996. The sequence goes on from NZ_JBWKEY010000009.1 coordinate 412,036, forward strand.
GAGCAGGCCCGCCGCGAGGAGGGCGAGCACCGCGGCGGACGTGGCGAGCAGGAACGGGCCGCGGGCGGCGGCGCGGCGCACGGGCACGGCCGCCGCGGGCGGCGCCGCGTGGAGTGCCGGGGCCTCTGGGGGTTCCTGTGCCGTCGTACGGACGGCGGCGAGGATGCGGTCCCGCAGGTCCGGGGGCGCGGGAACGGAGGCCGCGCGCGCCAGGCGCAGGGTGTCGACGGCGAGCGCGCGCACCTCGTCGGTGCACCGCCCGCAGGAGGCGAGGTGCTTCTCGAAGCGGCGCGTCTCGTCCGGGTCGAGGGCGTCGAGCGCGTACGGCACGGCGAGGGAGTGCGGGCCGCGGCCGAACCGCACCCCGCTCACGTACCGGCGCAGGCGGCGCAGCGGGGCGGGCCCTTCGCTGCTCCCTCCGCGGGCCCCTTCGCTGCTCCCTCTGCGGGCCCCTTCGCGGTCCCCTCCGCGGCTCCCTTCGCGGCTCATGCGGCGGCGCCCAGACAGTCCCGGAGGCGCAGCAGGCCGTCCCGCATCCGGGTCTTGACCGTGCCGAGCGGCACGGAAAGGCGCCGGGCCACCTCGCGGTAGGTGTAGCCGTCGTAGTAGGCGAGGGTGACCGCCTGGTGCTGGAGGTCGGTGAGGCGCTCCAGGCAGCGGCGCACCCACTCCCGCTCCAGGCTGCCCTCCACCTCCTCGACGACCTGGTCGAAGGCCGGGCCCTCGTCGCGGTGGGCCGCGCGCCGCTCGCGCTCACCGGCCGCGCGGGCGCTGCGCACCCGGTCCACGGCCCTGCGGTGGGCGAGGGTGAGCACCCACGACAGGGCCGAGCCGCGCGCCGGGTCGAAGCGCCCGGCGGTGCGCCACAGCTCCAGGAGCACCTCCTGGGTGACCTCCTCGGACTGCGCGCCGTCCCGCAGGACTCTGCGCACCAGGCCGTACACCGGCCCCGACACCAGGCCGTACAGGTCCTCGAATGCCTTGTGGTCGCCGCGGGCCACTCGTGGCAGCAACTCGTCCGCCTCCACCGCGTCCCCCCTCTGTTCGCGGGCGCTCAATTCTGGACTCGGCGGTGGTTCGGGGCGAGCCCCTGGACCGGATTGCCGCGCGCGCCCCGGATTTCCCCGCCGCCGGGCCAATCCGCCGGGCCCCGGGCGCCGAATGGCGTGCGTCAGGCGGACCGCGCGGTGAGCGCGCGGCCGCACTCTCCACAGTTGAGGACGGACGCGATGTCAGCAGTCGTCACCAGGCGTGCGAAGCGGCGGAATTTCCGGGCCGTCGCCGCGCTCGTCTGTGGTGCGCTGGCCGCCGGGGGGCTCGCAGCCGCCGGGGTCAGCACGCTCGAACCGGAGGCGGCCAGCGCCTCCAGCCACCGTGAGGCCCCGTTGATCTCGGGGCAGCCGCAGTACGACAACACGGACGTATACGCCTTCGTCAGCCCCGACCGGCCCGACACGACGACGCTCGTCGCGAACTGGGTGCCGTTCGAGGAGCCCGCGGGCGGTCCCAACTTCTATCCGTTCCCCGAGGACGCCCAGTACGACGTGCACATCGACAACGACGGCGACGCGCAGGGCGACCTGCTCTACCGCTGGACGTTCGACACGCGCACCCGGAACGGGGACACGTTCCTCTACAACACCGGCCCGGTCACCAGCCTGGACGACCCGGACCTGAACGTGACGCAGACGTACGACATCGAGCTGCTGCGTCTGAAGGACCAGAAGGTCGTCTCCACCAAGAAGGTCGCCGACGACCTGCCGATCGCGCCGTCGCACGTCGGCAAGGCGTCCATGCCCGACTACGGCAAGCTGCGCGACCAGGCCGTGCGCAAGCTGCCTGGCGGGAACACCGCGTTCGCCGGGCAGGCCGACGACCCCTTCTTCCTTGACCTCAGGGTCTTCGACCTGCTGTACGGGGGCGACCTCTCGGAGGTCGGCCGGGACACGGTCGCCGGGTACAACGTGAACTCGGTGGCGCTTCAGGTGCCGAGCGCCGAGATCCGGCAGTCCAAGGACCAGCCGACCGTCGGCGTCTGGTCGACGACGCAGCGCAAGAACGCGGCGGGCAAGTGGACGCAGGTGTCCCGGCTCGGCGCGCCCCTGGTGAACGAGGTCGTCGTCCCGATGAAGGACAAGGACAAGTTCAACGCCTCCGCGCCGTGGAACGACGCGCAGTTCCTGCCGTACGTCCAAAAGCCCGAGCTGCCGAAGCTCATCGAGAAGTTCTACAAGATCAAGGCGCCCAAGGAGCCCCGCAAGGACCTGGTCTCGGTGTTCCTCACCGGCGTGAAGGACCTCAACCAGCCGCCGAACGTACGGCCCGCCGAGGCGCTGCGCCTGAACACGTCCATCAAGCCCGCCGCCTCGCCGAAGCGGCTCGGAGTGATCGACGGCGACAACGCGGGCTATCCGAACGGGCGGCGGCTCGCCGATGACGTCCTGGACATCTCGCTCCAGGTCGTCGAGGGCGAACTCGTGGGCCAGAAGAACGACTTGGGCGACGCGGTCGACGCCAACGACAAGCCGTTCGGGAACTCCTTCCCGTATCTGGCGCTGCCCACCGCCGGATCGCGGGGGCCCGTGGCCGAGAAGGGCGGCGGCTCGGGCAACAGCGCCCGGGACGCCCTCGCCGGCGGGGCGCGGCCCCTCGGCTCCGGCTCCTCGGACTCCGACGACACGGTGCTCGTGGCCTCCGCCGCGGCCGGTGGTGCCGGGGTCCTGCTGGTCGGGCTCGGGCTGCTGTGGTGGCGCCGCACGCGCGGCGTGCCGGCCGGGGGTGGCTGACATGGGCCGTGCCTCTGGGCGCGGGCTCGCCGCCGCCATCGCCCTCGCGGTCGCGCTGACCGCGGGCGCGGTGGTCGTCGGCGGGTCACCGAAGGAGGAGGGGCGGCCGTCAGCGGCGGCCGCCCCGCCCGCCGCCGCCTGGGAGCGGCTGCCGCCGGGCGACCTGGACCGCGGCGTCGCGTCCCTTCGGGAGCAGGTGCGGGCGCAGCCCAGGGACGCCCGTTCCTGGGCCGCGCTCGGCCTCGCGCACGTCGAGCAGGCGCGGCTGCGGGGCGATCCGTCCCGGTACGCCGAGGCCGAGCGCGCCCTCGGCCGGGCGCTCGCGCTGCGGCCCGGCGACGACGGCGCGCTCGCCGGGCGGGCGGCTCTCGCCGCCGCCCGGCACGACTTCGCCGGTGCGCTGCGGCACGCGGACCGGGCGCTCGCCGTGAACCCCTACAGCGAGCGGGCCCTTGCCACGCGCGTCGACGCGCTCGTCGAACTCGGCCGCTACGACCGGGCGTGGCGCGCGGTGCGGCAGGCCGACGCGCGCCGCCCGGGCATCCCGGTGTTCACGCGGTACGCGTACGTACGGGAGCTGCGCGGCGACGTGGCCGGGGCGCGGCGGGTGCTGCGGCAGGCGGCGGGGGACGCCCGGACGCCCGGGGACGTCGCCTATGTCGCCACGGCGCTGGCGCAGTTGGCGTGGCGGCAGGGGGACCACGCCGCGGCCCTGCGGCACTGCGCCGCCGCGCTGCGGGCCGAGCCCGGGCAGGCGGCCGCCCTGGAGACGCGGGGGCGCGTCAGGGCGGCGCGCGGCGAGACGGCCGCGGCGGTCGCCGACCTGCGGGCCGTCGTCGCCCGGCAGCCGCTGCCCGGACCGCTGGTGGCCCTCGGCGAGCTCCACGAGGCGCGCGGGGAGCGGGCGCGGGCCCGCGAGCAGTACCGGCTCGTGGACGCCTGGACGCGGCTCGCCCGCGCCAACGGCGTCGACCCCGACCTCGACGTCGCGCTCGCCGCGGCGGACCACGGCGACCGCGCCGAGGCCCTGCGGGCCGCGCGGGGCGCGTGGGAGCGGCGGCGCACGGTGCACACCGCGGACGCCCTCGCCTGGGCCCTCCACGTCAACGGCCGCGACCGGGAGGCGCTGCGCTATGCCCGGCGGGCGACGTCCACGGGGTTCCGTGAGGCGTCCTTCCGCTACCACCGGGGCGTCATCGAGTCGGCGCTCTCCCCCCGGGCCGGGCGCGCCTGGCTGCGCTCCGCCCTCGACCTCAACCCCGGGTTCTCGCCGCTGGGCGCCCGGGAGGCACGACGGCTGCTGGGGGGTGACGTCATGACGGTACGTCCACGACGTCCGAGTGCGGGCCGGCGGCTGACGCCCCCGCACCCCCGCACGGCGAACACCTCCCGCCCACCCGACCCCACCCAAAGGGCCGCGAACCCCACACCCTCCGACGGCGGCACGCCCGCTGCCCAGAACGGCACCATGACAGCCCATCCACACCTTCCGGACACAGCCCGCAGGCTCACGCCCCCACGCCGCCACGCGACGAACACCACCCACCCGCCCACCGACTCACCCGGCCTCACCAGGCCCGACCACACCCAACACACCGCGAACCCGCCACCACCCGACGGCGGCACGCCCGCTGCCCGAAACAGCACCATGACGGCTCATCCGCACTCTCCGGACACGAGCCGCAGGCTCACCTTCCTACGCCGCCGCACGGCGAACGCCTCCCTCCCGCCCACCGGTCCACCCGGCCCCACCGGGCGCGACCACGCGCGAGGCGCTGCGGGCGCGCCACCGGCCGACGGGGGCGTGTCCTCTTCCCGTGCGGGCGCGGTGCGGGGCAGCGCGGGATCGGCGTCGTCCCAGGGCCGGGCCGCCGCGGCCCGGCGGCCGTCGCGCTGGGCGGGGGGCTTGCGGCGCGGGCGGTGGGTGCGGCGGGTGCTCGTCGTCGTGGCCGTGGTTCTGGGTGCCGCCGTGCCGGTGGGAAGCGCCGAGGCGCACCCCCTCGGCAACTTCACCGTCAATCAGTACGACGGCCTCCGGCTCGCCCCGGGCGCCCTCGTCGTGGAGCACGTCGAGGACCTCGCCGAGATCCCCGGGTCCCAGGCCGAGCCCGCCATCGCCCGGCAGGGCGAGGCGCGGTGGGCCAAGGACCGCTGCCGCGCGGCGGCGGAGGGCACCCGGGTCCAGGCGGGCGGCCGCCGCGTCCCGGTCACCGTGGCCACGGCCCGCGCCCGGGTGCGTCCGGGCCAGGCGGGCCTGCCGACGGTGCGCGTCGAGTGCCGGCTGACCGCCGGACTCCCGCGCGGAGCCTTCGCCCTGCGCTACCGGTCGGCCCCGCAGGACGCCCCGGGCTGGCGCGAGATCACCGCGCGCGGCGACCGCGTGACCCTGTCCGGCGCGACCGTGCCGACGGACTCCGCCTCCCGGCGCCTCACCCGCTATCCGCCCGGGGCCCCGTCCCCGGACACGACGTCCGCCCGGCTGCGCGCGACCCCGGGCGGCCCCGCCCTCGCCGAGGACCCGGTGGCGCCCGACTCCGCCCTGCCGCGCGCCGCGACCGACGCGCTCACCGGGCTCGTGGCCCGGCACGACCTGACCCCGGCCTTCGCGGCCCTCGCCCTGGCCACCGCGATGTTCCTCGGGGCCCTGCACGCCCTCGCGCCCGGCCACGGCAAGACCCTGATGGCCGCCACCGCCGCCGCGCGCGGGCGCGCCTCCCTGCGGGACGTCCTGCCGCTCGCCGCGTCCGTGACGGTCACCCACACGCTGGGCGTGGTGGTGCTCGGGCTGCTCGTGGCGGGCGGCTCGGCGGCGGCGCCCTCGGTGGTGGCGTGGCTCGGCGTGGCCAGCGGCGCACTGGTGGCGGGCGCGGGCGCCCTCCTCGTCCGCAGGGCGTGGCGGCGCGGCCGCGCGCACCACGGACATACGCACGCCCACAGCCACCACCCACACCACCACGAACACCCCCACCCGCACTCCCACGACCACGCGCACCCACACCACCACGGCCACTCCCACCCGCCCCCCACGCTGCGCGGCACCCTGTTCCTCGGCTTCGCCGGGGGCCTGGTGCCGAGCCCCTCCGCCGTCGTGGTGCTCGTGGGCGCGGCTGCGCTCGGCGAGGCCTGGTTCGGGGTGCTGCTCGTCCTCGCGTACGGGGCGGGGCTCGCCGTCACGCTGACGGCGGCCGGGTTCCTGGTCGTGCGGCTCGGTTCGGCGGCGGGGCGGCGCCTGGCCCGGCGCCGCCGCCTGCCGCGTCTCGCCCACCGCTTCGCGCCGCTCGGCTCGGCCTGCGTGGTGCTCGCCCTCGGGTGCGGATTGGTGGTCAAGGGGGCGGCAACCGCGCTGGGTTGAGCTACTTTTGGGGGGTATCGCACGGCTGCGAATGGGGGGCTCGTGACCGATCAGACGCGTGTCATCGCTGGGCGCTACCGCCTCCTCTCCCCGCTCGGCGAGGGCGGCATGGGCACGGTCTGGCGGGCCCGTGACGAGGCCCTCGGCCGTGAGGTCGCCGTCAAGGAGGTCCGCGCGCCCGTGGGGCTCCCGGCGAGCGAGGTGGAGCGGCTTTACGCCCGCCTGGAGCGGGAGGCCTGGGCGGCGGCCCGCATCCCGCACCGCAACGTCGTCACGGTGTACGACGTCGCCCGCGAGGAGGGCCGCCCCTGGATCGCCATGGAGCTGGTGCGCGGCGTCTCCCTCTCGGACGCGCTGGAGGCCGAGGGCCCCATGCCGCCCCAGCGCGCCGCCCACATCGGCGCGGAGGTCCTCGCCGCGCTCCGGGCGGCGCACGAGGCGGGCGTGCTGCACCGCGACGTGAAGCCGGGCAACGTCCTGCTCGCCAACGACGGCCGGGTCGTCCTGACCGACTTCGGGATCGCCATGGTGGAGGGCAGCTCCGCCCTCACGATGACGGGCGAGGTCGTCGGCTCGCCCGAATTCCTGGCCCCGGAGCGGGCGTTGGGTCAGCGGCCAGGCCCCGAGTCGGACCTGTGGTCGCTGGGCGTGCTGCTGTACGCGTCCGTGGAGGGCGTGTCCCCGTTCCGGCAGGACACCCCCCTGAGCACGCTGCGCGCGGTCGTCGACGAGGAGCTGCCGCCGCCGCGGCGCGCGGGGCCGCTGGCGCCGGTCATCGAGGGGCTGCTGCGCAAGGACCCGGCCGAGCGCTCCACGGCCGCCGACACCGAGCGCGATCTGCGCCTCGTCGCCGAGGGGGGCACCCCGGGCCCGCGCACGGCCACCGCGGGCGTGCCGTACGAGCCGACCGTCATCGCCCGCCACCCATCGGCCCCTCCCCCGCCGCCCGGGGGCTTCGGACCCGCGTCCTCGGCGTCCACAGCGTCCTCGGCGACCACCGGCACCCCGCACGGCGGCACCACGGCCACGACGGGCACGGCGGACACGGCCCGCTCCCGCCGCTCGGCCACGGTGATCGTCGCGGGCCTGGCCGCCATGCTCCTGGCCCTCGGCGGCCTGACGTACGCCCTGGTGAACGGCGACGACGACGGCGACGGGGGCGACACCGGGCGCGGCTCATCGGCGGGCGGCTCTGCGGGCTCGGGCGGCGGCAGCGACAGCGGAGGAAGCGGCAACGGAGGCGGTAACGGCGGCGGCAGTGGCTCCGGCGGAGGCGGGAGCGGCAGCGGCGGAGGCGGGAGCAGCGGAAGCGGCGGAAGCGGCAGCGGCGGGTCCACCAACGGCGGTGGCGGCAACGGCGGTTACACCAACGGCGGCGGCACCGGCGGCACGACCAAGCCGCCGCCGCAGAGCGTGCGCGTCACCCTCACCGGGCACCGCACCGAGTACAGCGGCCCCTGCCCGCCACCGGCGGCCGAGGCCCCTTCGTTCACGGCGACGTTCACGGTGGGCCGCGTCCCGGCGAGCGTGCAGTACCGCTGGGTGACCGCCGAGGGCACGTCCAGCGACCCGGGCTGGAAGACGCTGCCGTTCGCGTCGTCGGGCGGCAAGAGCCAGCAGGTCAACCATGTCGAGGTGCCGGGGCACACGGCCGCGGGAACCTACGACAACCAGCTCAGCGTGGAGGTCCGCGCCCCGGTGGGGGCACGCTCCGGCTCCGTGTCGTACTCGGTGACGTGCGACGAGGAGGAGCCCACGACGGGCGGGGGCTCCTCCTCGCCTTACGAGCCCTGAGGGCCCGTCAGGCAGGGTGGGTCAAGCAGGGTGGTGCGGCGCGGTTCAGGAGGCGGCGCGGCTGAAGACCGGCAGGTAGCCGCCGGACTGTCCGGCGGCGGTCGGGTGGTAGGACTCGCCGATGTTGGTCCACACCACGCTGTGCAGCCACGGGTCGCCGGAGCAGATCTCGTGTCCGGCGAAGGTGGAGTTGACGTCGGCGAAGGTGAAGCCGTGGTCGGCGGCGCGCTTGGCGGTGGCGGTGTTGAGGTGGTCGGCGGCGCCGTTGATGGCCCTGCGCTCCCCCTCGGTGAGCCCGGCCAGGCAGCTGCCGCCCAGCTTGTAGAAGCGCGGGTAGCTGAGCACGACCACGCGGGCCGACGGCGCCTTGCCCTTGATGGCCGAGTAGACCCGGTCGAGCTTGCCGGGCAGGGTCGAGTCGACGAACGCCTTGGCCTGGTTGACGCGCGTCACACAGGCGGACTCGGACTGGAGCACACACGTCGTCATGACGTCGGCGAAGCCGGCGTCGTTGCCGCCGACGGACACCGACACCAGGCCCGTGCCCGAGTTCAGCGGCCCCAGCTGATTGGCGACGACGTCATCGGTGCGGGCGCCGGAACACGCCGTGAAGCTGAAGCTGGACGGGGAGTTGGCGGCGGCCCACAGGGCCGGGAAGGCGCGGGTGCTGCGCTTGCAGCTGCCGCTGCCGCTGTCGTAGTTGCCGGAGCCGACACCCGAGGAGTAGGAGTCACCGACCGCCACATAGGCGGGGGCGGCGGCCTGTTGGCCGCTGGAGTCGGCGTGCGCGGCGCCGACCCCGGTGAGGGTCGCGGCCGCGGCAAGGAGGAGCGAGGAAGCATACGCCGTGAAACGGGACAATCTCATGGAACCTCCCTAAGCAGGATTTCTGCCTCGACAGTGGTAGCACGCACCACGCGTCACCGATAGTGTCCATGTCATTCAATTCTTCAGTAATTCCCTTTCCCGCACGCGGAGTTCATCGATCCGCTCCGGGTGCTACGGCGAACATCTGCACAGCCTCTCCGCACCTTGACGAGCCCCCGCCCGCTGGGCCACATTGAAGCCCGGCATCCGGCGCTTCGGGGGGCAAGTCGCCCATGCAGACCATCGGGTTCAAACCGTCGTCACCTGGTACGGGACGGGGTCGGCGGAATCCTGACGACCACGCGCGCACGACGGCGCGCGCCGATCTCACCCCGCTGCTCGCGGGGTTCGCCGCCGCCGCGGGGTGCACGGGAGCGGTCTTCGCCCTGCTCGACCTCGCCTCGCCGGTGCGCGGGCCCTTAGCGCTCTTCTTCCTCCTCGCCGCTCCCGGCGCCGCCGTCGCGTACTGGCTCCGAGGCCTCGACACCTGGGGCCGCGCACTCGCCGCCGCCTGTGCGGCGATCGTCGTCAACCTGCTGGTCGCCCAGGCCATGCTGGCCCTGCACGTGTGGTCGATCCGCGGCGGCGTCGCGGCGGTCGCGGGGCTCAGCGCGGTCATCCTCCTGTCGGCACTGGCGCGGCGACCGCGAGACCGCGCCCCCGAGTAGACGGACCTGATGACGTGGAGATCACGGTGCACCGCCCCGGTGAACTCACCGATACCGACCGGGCGGCATGGACCGCCCTGCAGTCCAAAGCCCATCTGCACGGCTCACCACACCTCGCGAACCCCTTCCTGTCCCCCGAGTTCACCCTCGCCATGGCGCGGGTGCGGCGCGACGTCAGGGTCGCCATCGCCCGGGAGGCCGGCGAACCGGCCGCGTACTTCCCGTACCAGAGGTCCAGGACCGGCGTCGGCCGGGCCGTCGGCCTCGGTGTCTCCGACTGCCAGGGCGTCGTCCACCGCCCGGGCTTCACCTGGGACGCGCGCCAGTTCCTGCGCGCCTGCGGCCTGGTGATGTACGAGTACGACCACCTCGCCGAGGGCCAGGAGCCCTTCGAGACCGGCAGGACGCGCCGGTTCGCCTCCCCGGTCATGGAGCTGGAGAACGGGTACGGCAGCTATCTCGACAAGGTCCGCGCCGACTCCCCGAAGTTCCTCCGCACCACCCTCGCCAAGGGCCGCAAGCTCGCCCGCGACCACGGCGAGGTGCGCTACGTGCACGACGAGCGCGACCCCGAGGCGCTGCGCACCCTGATGGCCTGGAAGTCCGCGCAGTACCGCAGGACGGGCCGCAGCGACCGCTTCGCCCACGACTGGATCACCCAGCTCGTCAGCCATCTGTTCCACACCCGCGCGGAGACCTTCCAGGGGCTGCTCTCCGTGCTCTACGCCGGGGGCGCGCCCATCGCCGCGCACTTCGGCCCGCGCACCGAGCGCGTGCTCGCCTGCTGGTTCCCCGCCTACGACCCGGACTTCGCGAAGTACTCACCCGGTCTGCTGCTGCATCTGCGCATGGCCGAGGCGGCCGCGGGCGACGGCATCGCCCAGCTCGACCTCGGGCGGGGTCAGAAGCAGTACAAGGACTCCCTCAAGACACGGGAGCTGACCGTGTCCGAGGGGTGGGTGGCGCTGCGCCACCCCATCGCTCTCGGCCATCGTGCGCACCGCACGCCGGCCCGGGCGTTGCGCAACACCGTGGTGAGCCGACCGGAATTGTTCGGACCGGCGGATCGCCTGCTCAAGGGCCTGGGAAAGATCCGTTCCCGGCACCGGAATGAGTGAGAAGCGGACAGGAAGCGCCAGTGAACGACAGAGAAGGCCAGAGATCCAGACGCTCGGAAACTGTCTGAAGACAAGGGTCAATTTATCGAAAACGTGAGACCTCGTTCCAGGTCTTGCCATACGGTCGCAAGCATCAATACCGTCGTACATCCACCCGCAACGGTGCATCGGCAGTCGGTCTAGGGGAGGGCTCAAGACCGCGATAGCACGGGAGCGGGGCGCGGTAGGGGGGTGCCCGTGCCCGGTGACCACAAGTCGTCCGGGTCACGTGCCGCGCAGTCATGCCAGCTCACTCGGGCATGCACGGAGTTCGTTCCGTCATGACCGCACGTGAGAACCCCCTCTTTCGAACCGGATCGACAACCGGACCGCCCGGGGGCGGGCGGTCCACCGGACGAGAGGGACAAGAGACTCATGAGTTCTACTGTGCGCCCGGCGAATTCGGGCCAAGATCCTTTAATCGACCCTTCTACGAGTGCCGCGTCCGGTAATCAGGAGCGGCCTTCGATGACCGGTGGCGGATTGCCCGCCATTCCGAGTCAGCAGCAATACAGGCCGGTCTCCTCACATCTGGCGATTGCGCCTCCGGTGAGCGTGGTCATTCCCGCCATGAACGAGGCGGAGAATCTTCCCTATGTGTTCAAGACGCTGCCCGAGTGGGTTCATGAAGTCGTCCTCGTGGACGGCAATTCCACGGACAACACGGTGCAGGTCGCGCGCGAGCTCTGGCCGGACGTGAAGGTGGTCCGCCAACTCGGCAAGGGCAAGGGCGACGCGCTCATCACCGGCTTCGAGGCGTGCACCGGCGACATCATCGTGATGGTCGACGCGGACGGCTCGGCGGACGGCCACGAGATCGTCTCCTATGTCTCCGCGCTCGTCTCCGGCGCCGACTTCGCCAAGGGCTCCCGGTTCGCCAACGGCGGCGGCACGGACGACATGACGCTCATCCGCAAGCTCGGCAACTTCGCCCTGTGCGCGGTGGTGAACGCCAAGTTCGGCGCCCGCTACACGGACCTGTGCTACGGCTACAACGCCTTCTGGCGGCACTGCCTGGACAAGATCGAGCTCGACTGCACCGGCTTCGAGGTCGAGACGCTGATGAACATCCGCGTCGTCAAGGCGGGGCTCAAGGTCCAGGAGATCCCGAGCCACGAGTATCTGCGCATCCACGGCGTGAGCAACCTCAGCGCGGTGCGCGACGGCCTGCGGGTGCTCAAGGTGATCCTCACCGAGCGCTCCAACAGGCGTACCCAACGGCGGAGTTCGCGCTCCGTCGCCCTGCCGCCGCGCCAGGGAGAGGTTTCTTGATCACCATTTCCGTGGTGATCTGCGTCTACACCGAGGACCGCTGGGAGGACATCCTCGCGGCGGTCTCCTCGGTGCGGGCGCAGTCCCACACCGCACACGAGACCCTGGTCGTGGTCGACCACAACGAAGCCCTCAGAGAGCGCCTCTCCCAGGAGTACAAGGAGGCGCCGGACGTACGGGTGCTCGCGAACGCGGGCCCCCGCGGCCTGTCCGCGGGCCGCAACACCGGCATCGCCGCGTCCAGCGGCGAGGTCATCGCCTTCCTGGACGACGACGCGGTCGCCGAGCGCGACTGGCTGCGCCGCTTCGCCGAGGGGTACGACGACCCGCGGGTGTACGCCGTCGGCGGCGCCACCCGGCCCGTCTGGGCCTCGCGGCGGCGCCCCGCCTGGTTCCCCGAGGAGTTCGACTGGGTCGTCGGCTGCATGTACCGGGGCCATCCGACCGGCCGGGCGCGGGTGCGCAACGTCCTGGGCGGCAACGCCTCATTCAGGCGCTCCGCCTTCGAACTCGCGGGCGGATTCGCCACCGGCATCGGCCGCGACGGCGACAAGCGCCCGCTGGGCTGCGAGGAGACGGAGCTGTGCATCCGCCTCACCCGCGCCCGGCCCGACGCCGTGCTCCTCATCGACGACCGGGCGGTCATCCACCACCGGGTGCCCGCGGCGCGCGAGCGGTTCCGCTACTTTCGCAGCCGCACCTACGCCGAAGGCCTCTCCAAGGCGCTGGTGGCGCAGAGCGTGGGCGCGGTCAAGGGCCTGGAGTCCGAGCGGCGTTACACCACCCGGGTGCTGCCCGCCGGGGTGGGGCGCGGACTGCGCGACGCGCTGCTCGGGCGGCCCGGCGGGGCCGGGCGCGCGGGCGCCATCGTCACGGGCGTGGTGACGGCGGCCGGTGGGTACGTCATCGGGAGCGTGCGCGCCCGCAGGGCGGGCGCCACGTTCGCGGTCGTGGACGTGTCCCCGGCCCCCGAGGAGAGATCCGGCGAGGGGGCGAGAAGATGAACCACGGAGGCATTCCCATATTCATGTACCACTCGGTGGCTCCGCTGCCGAACGAGGCGACGCACCAGCTGTCCGTGTCGCCCGACTCGTTCGCGGAGCAGATGGAGGTGCTCAGGGCGCTCGGCTGCACCCCGCTCACCACGGCGCAGCTGTCCTGGCACTGGCGCAACCCGGGCCGGCCGCTGCCGACGCGGCCGGTCCTGATCACCTTCGACGACGGCTACGAGGGCGTGCACCAGCACGCCCTCCCCGCCCTCACCAAGCACGGGTTCGCCTCCACGCTGTTCATCGCGACGGGCTGGCTGCGCGGTACGTACGACACCGGCGGCGGCCTCGACACCATGCTCAACTGGGAGCAGGTGCGCGAACTGGCCGCCGCGGGCACGGAGATCGGCGGCCACAGCCACTCCCACCCGCAGCTGGACCAGCTCTCGGACGACGCCCTGTGGTTCGAGGTGGTGCGCTGCAAAGAGATCATCGCCAACGAACTCGGCGCCCCGCCGCAGTCGTTCGCCTACCCTTACGGCTATTCCAGCCGCAGGGTGCGGCGGGCGGTGCGGGGCGCCGGGTTCTGCCAGTCGCTCGCCGTGGGCAACAGCCTGGCCCGCAGGGGCCAGGGTCCTTACGCCCTGCGGCGGGTGACCGTGCGCCGCAGCACGGGTCTGGAGGAGTTCGAGCGGCTCGCCGAGGGCCGCGCGATCGGACGCGCCTTCGCCAGGGACCGCGTGCTCACCAAGGGATACGCCATCGTCCGCCGTTGCCGACAAGCCCGCCGGAAGGCAGCTCGCTCCCGTGTCTGACACGACCACCGCACAGGCAGAGGTCACAGGGACCAACGAAAGCACCGGAGGCGCACCGGCCTCCGGCAAGGCCAGAAGGTCCCGCAGAATGCGTCTGCCAGGGGCGGGCGGGGGCAATCCCCTTTTCCGCAATGCCTACGCGCTCATGCTCAACACCGGCATCTCGGGCCTGCTCGGCCTCGGGTTCTGGCTGGCCGCCGCCCGGTACTACTCGGAGTCGGCGGTCGGCCAGGGCTCGGCGGCGATCGCGGCGATGAAGCTCCTGGCGGGCGTCACCGCCGTGACGCTCACCGGCGCGCTCGCCCGTTTCATCCCCGTGGCGGGGCGCGCCACGGGAAAGCTCATCTTCCGTACGTACGCTGGCAGTTCGGTCATCGTCGGCTGTGTGGCGCTGATCTTCCTGTTCACGCTCGACCTGTGGGGGCCTTCGTACCGCTTCCTGCAGGGCCCGCTCGCCGGGGTCGGCTTCGTCGCGGCGGTGGTGGCCTGGTGTCTGCTCACCCTCCAGGACGGGGTGCTCACGGGGCTGCGCAACGCGCTCTGGGTGCCGGTGGGCAACACGGTGTTCTCCGTGGTCAAGCTCGCGCTGCTGATCGCGTTCGCGGCGGCGGTGCCCACGGCCGGGGTGTTCGTGTCGTGGGTGGCCGCCATCGCCCTGTCGGTGGTGCCGCTCGGCTGGCTGGTGTTCCGGCGGCTCGTGCCGCGCCACGTCGAGGCCACCGCGGGCAAGGCGCAGCCGCCGTCGCTGCGCGAGATAGGCCGCTTCCTCGCCGGTGACTACACCGGCTCGCTGTTCTCGCTCGCCGTGGTCTATCTGGTGCCGGTGATCGTCGCCGCGCAGGTGAGCTCCGAGGACAACGCGTACTTCTACATCACCACCACGATCGCGGGCACCATGAACCTGCTCGCGATCAACATGGGCGCGTCCCTGACCGTGGAGGGCGCCCACGACCCGGCGCGGCTCGCGGCGAACACCCGGGCCGCGCTGCGCCGCATGCTGCGGATCATGCTGCCGGTGTGCGCGCTCCTGTTCCTGGCCGCGCCCTACGTCCTGCACGTCTTCGGCGAGGGGTACTCGGAGGCGGCGACGCCGCTGCTCCGCTGGTTCGCGATCGGCGCGGCGCTGCGCGTCGTCATGGAGACGTACTTCGCGGTGCTGCGCGCGCAGAGCCGCACCTCCGGGCTCGCCTGGCTGCAGGGCCTGCTGTGCGTGCTCGTCCTGGGTCTCACGCTGCTGCTCCTGCCCCGCATGGGCCTGACCGGCGCGGGGGTCGCGGAGATCTCCGCGCTCGCGGTGATCGTGACGATCGCCGCGCCGAAGCTGTACGCGATCACGCACGCGGCCCCGGCGGAGCGCATGGCCCCGGACGGGGACCTGGCGGACCTCGGCACCCCGGAGGTCCCGCCCTCGCAGCCGTCCCGCGCGCAGGCGGTGGAGCACCGGCACGGCCCGGCGTGGGCGCTGCGCGAGTACCGCGGCTATCTGGACTCCGACACGCTGCGCCTGACGGTGCAGACCGACCTGGACCACCAGGAACGCAGGCCCGATGTGCGTCCTGGCCCGGCGACGCCGCCGTTCGGAACGCCCATGGCCTCGGGGAGGGGAAGCGGCATGGACGGGCACCGGCCGACGTGGGCCGTGCGGCGGCCGTTCCCGGCGCCGTCCCGGGGCACGCCCCCGGCGGCGGACGCCGAGACGGCCGCGGCGACACCGGGCCAGGCGGAGCCGCCCGCCGCGGCGTCCCCGGCGGGCCCGCCAGGAGCGCGGACCCCCGCGGCCCCGCCCGCCGCGAACGCGCCGACGCCGCCCGGCGGTTCACCGGCCAGCGGCACACCGGCCGCGCCCGGTGCGACTCCCCCGGCGACACCGGCCGCGCCGGTCGCACCGGCCGCCGCGGCCCCGCCCGCCCAGCCGACCCCCGCGCCTTCCCCCGCGCCATCCCGCGCGCCCCGCGTCACCCAGGTCCTCGCGGCGCTCCTCGCCGTCGCCCTCGGCCTGTACTGGCTGCCCGTCCTCGGGATCGGCGAGGGCGATCTGGACCGCATGGGCGGGCTCGGGCTGATCACCGTGCTGCCGCTGCCGACGCTGGTCGGGGCGATCCTCCTCGTGGGGGTCTTCGGCTCGCTGCTGTGGCTGGGGCGGCCGTGCAAGCCGCTGCTCCTGCTGACCCTCGTCGCCACCGTCGTGTCGCTGCACGCGCTGCCCGCCGTCATCGAGGACGAGCCACGGTTCGCCACGGCCTGGCAGCACCTCGGGTTCATCGAGTACATCGACCGGACCGGCACGGCGGCGCCCGACCTGGACGCGCGCTGGAGCTGGCCCGGGTTCTTCGCCGCCGCCACGTTCCTCGCGCGGACCTGCGGCGTGTCGGACATGACCGAGGTCATCCGCTGGTGGCCGACGGCCATCCAACTGCTGTATCTGGCGCCGATGTTCCTGCTGGCCCGGCATCTGCGGGCGAGCTGGCGGGCCAAGTGGGCGGGCCTGTGGCTGTTCGCCCTGAGCGCCTGGGTCGGCCAGGACTACTTCTCCCCGCAGGGCTTCACCTTCCTGCTGTACATCGCGTTCGTGGCGATCCTGCTCGGGTGGTTCCGCCCGCCGCGCGTCATCTGGACGAAGCGGCGGCCCGGCGAGGCCGAGGTGCTGCCCGCGAACCGCCGTCAGCAGGCGGTGCTCCTGCTCGTCCTGATGGGTCTCTTCGCGGCGACGGTGCCCGCGCACCAGCTGACGCCGTTCGTGATGCTCGGCGTCGTCACGGCCCTGGTGCTCGTGGGCCGCTGTGAACTGCGCGGCCTGCCGCTGCTCTTCGGCGTCCTGGTCGTGGTCTGGCTCGGCTTCTTCGCGGAGCCGTACTGGTCGGGGCACTTCGACGAGTTGTTCGGCGGCGTCGGCGGCGTCGGCGGCAATGTGTCGTCGTCCGTGTCCGGGCGGATCGAGGGCGGCGACTCCACGCACAAGCTCGTCCTGTACACGCGCGTGGCGCTCGCCGGGTCCGTGCTCGCCCTTGCCTGCTGGGGCTGGCTGCGCAGGCGCCGCCACAAGTACCGGGAGTTCTCGCTCGTCATCCTGACGTTCGTGCCGTTCCTCGGCTTCGGCATGCAGAGCTACGGCGGCGAGATGGCCCTGCGGGTCTTCATGTTCGCGGTGCCGGGCGCGGCCCTGCTCGGCGGGCTCGCGCTGTTCCCGCGCACCGGGGTCACGGCGAAGGAGCGGGAGCGCGACCGGGTGAGCCTCGCGCCGGCGGCCGCGGTGCTCGCGGGCCTCGTCCTGATGGGCGGCTTCCTGGTGGCCCGCTGGGGCAACGAGCCCTTCGAGCGCGTCAAGCCCGGCGAGGTCGCGGCGATGGAGTACGTGTACGCCCACGACGACCCGACGGTGCGGCTGCTGTGGATGAGCAATGACACCGTGAACAACGTGACGCCCGCGATCCCCTGGGGCGCGCGGGACGCGGAGAAGGTCGAGTACGTGCCCACGCTGGCCCCGCCCGACCCGGTCCTGGTCTCGGGGCTCGCGAAGGCGCTCAAGGAGGCCGGGCCCAACTCGTACCTCATGGTCAACCGCGGGCAGACCGTGTACCTCCAGATGGACAGCGGCTATCCGAAGAACTGGGACACGCGGCTCATCAGCAACCTGGACCGGCGCGCCGACCTGAAGAAGGTCTACAGCAACGCGGACGCCGCGCTGTACACGCTGCGCGAGCAGCCGGAGGGCGCCGTCGAGAAGGCCGACCCGGGCGCGGTCGGCCCCAAGGTGACCTGGACGCCGTGGTCGGTGGTCGGCGGGTTCGCGGTGCTCGCGCTCGTGCTGCTCCTCGCCGTGCGCGAGGTGGTGCGGGTGGCGGTGGCGCCGAGCGTGGCGCAGCAGCGCTGGCTGCAGAGCAGCTTCTGGTTCTCGCTGCCGCTGCTCGCGGTGTTCCTGGCCTCGCTGATCCAGCGGTTCCTGACGATGGCGTAGGCGCGGCGGGCGGGGCCGGGCGGCCCCGCTCAGCCGCGCGCCGCGGGGCGGCGGCTCAGCGCTTGAGCCACTTCACCTCGTACGCGGCCATGTCGAACCGCCGGCCGTCGATCTCGGCGCTGATGGGCCGGTCGAGGGTGTTGGTGACGAGGACGGTCTCGTCGTCGGCGAGGACGCGGACGTTCGGTACGTCGTCCTTGGCGACGGACACCTTCTCGTACCGGGTGCCGGGCGGGAACTCGGCGGAGAACCGGGCGAGCAAGCGCAGTATCGGCAGCTCGCGGCCGCCGTCCTCGAGTTGCGTCGCGCTCCACAGGCAGCCCGCGCAGGCCTCGCCCCTGCGCTGCGGGTTCCAGTAGAAGCCGCTGGTGGCGCCGCCTCTGGCCATGGCCATCAGGCCGGTGGCGTGCACGGCGACGCGGCGCTCCTCCGGCCAGTCGTCGCGGCGGTCCTCGCTGTCGCCCGGCTCCACGTAGTACTCGGCCCACCACAGGGGCAAACCGTCGGTGCGCTCGCGCAGCCAGCGGCCGACGTCGGTGAACTTGTCGGTGGCCTGGAAGGCGTCGGGAAGGAGTTCGTCGTCGACCGTGTAGCTGGAGCCGTCGACGACCACGAAGTCGGCGCCCGCCTTGTGCTTGTTCCAGTAGTCGAAGGCGTCGACGGAGCGCTCGTCGAGGCGGCCCCAGGCGCCCTTGACCTCCTTGGAGCCGCCCTCGGTCTGGCGCGGGTCCACGCTCTCCATGATCACGTAGGGGCCGCCGACCATGATGTCCTCGTTGACCTGTTTCAGCGCCTTGTAGACGAGGTTGTACAGCTGGGTGTAGCCCTCGTAGTCCCAGCGGCGTTCGGCGGTGTTCCAGAAGCCCTTGAGCTCGTTCCAGACGACGAAGTGGCGTACGTCCGGGTAGCGCTTGGCGACGGTCGCGGCCAGGCGCGCGAAGTCGTCGAAGTGCTCGGGCCTGGGGGCGGTCTCCAGGGCCGACTGGCTCCAGTCGGTGCTGTCGGAGCCGGGCTCGCCCCCTTTCATCCAGTCCGGGGCACAACACAGGGTGACGACGGGCGTGCCTTTGGTGGCGCGGACGAAGTCGATGCGCCGGTCCATCGCGGAGAAGTCGTAGCGCCCCTTGACCGGCTCCGGGTTGCCCGCGCCCCAGCCCATGACGTGCTGGATCTGCGGCAGCGGCCGCGGCCGTCCCGCGAGCAGCTTCTCGGCGCGGGCGACGGCCGCGGACTCGCCCTCGTCGGCGCTGTACTGGGTGTGCGTGAAGCCCCAGCCGACCTCGGCCTCCGGCCGGGTGGGCGGGGCGCCGGGGGTGCCGTGCACCTTGTCGCCGTCCGGGGTGGTGCCCGCGGTGCTGCCGCCGCGCTCATCGGGGAGCGTGAGGATGGTCAGGACCAGGGCCAGGGCGACCACGCCGACGCCGAGCAGAGCGGCGAGGCGCCACCGCCGCGCATCCGGGTTCCTCCCATGACGTCGCATCAAGGGCCAGAGTAACGGCGGGGGTTCCCGGTAGGGCCGGTTCCGCCGGAGTGTCCTGGGCCTGTCCGCAGAGTGGCGGAACCGCTGCGGAATCCGGGGGGACAAGCGGCGGAAACCAGGGTGCACGGGGACGTGTTCCTGCCCGATCATGGCGACATGTCTGCGAACCCTCAGGACTCCCTGCCGATCCGGCTCAACGTCGACGACAGCGATTCGCCCGCGGACGTCGTCGACGCGCTGTTCCTCGGCCGTTTCACGACGGGCGAGCAGCCGTACTCACACAGCGTGACCATTGACCGGGTGCGGCCCGGTTCGACGCTGCTGCCGCCGGACGCGGGCGTGCTGCGGGCCGCCCGTGACGACGACCGCAGCGCGACGCTCGCCGAGGGCGAGGGCTGGACGCTGCTCGTCTCGCGCTGGAGCCGGGGCGCGGACGTGACGGTCACGGCGACGTCGGCCGAGCTCGCCGAGAAGGTGCTCCACCAGGCCACGGACGGGGTGCGGGACGAGCCCGAGCCGCAGCCGGAGAACGTGACGATGGGGTTCTGGTACGTGTCGCCGCGCCGCGGCCCGTACCGCACGACGCGGCAGATCTCCGCGGGCACCTGGTCCGAGGTGCGGGGCAACTACACCGCGCCGGTGGCCGACGCCATGGACAAGCTGATGAAGCTCACGCCGGAGGACGTCTCGGGGCGGCTGCTCCTGCTGCACGGGCCGCCCGGCACGGGCAAGACGTCCGCGCTGCGCACGCTGGCGCGCTCGTGGCGCGACTGGTGCCAGGTGGACTGCGTCCTGGACCCGGAGCGCCTTTTCACGGACGTCGGCTATCTGATGGACATCGCGATCGGCGAGGACGAGGGCACGGCGAAGGGCCGCTGGCGGCTGCTGCTCCTGGAGGACTGCGACGAACTGATCCGCGGCGAGGCCAAGCACACGGCGGGCCAGGCCCTCTCACGGCTCCTGAACCTCACGGACGGGCTGCTCGGCCAGGGGCGCAACGTCCTCGTCGGCGTCACCACCAACGAGGACCTGGAGCGGCTGCACCCGGCGGTGGTGCGGCCCGGGCGCTGCCTGGCCCGCATCGAGGTGGGCGCCCTCACCCGGGCCGAGTCGGTCAACTGGCTGGGCACGGAGGAGGGCGTGGGCCGCGAGGGGGCGACCCTGGCGGAGCTGTACGCCCTGCGCCGCGGCACGACACCGCCGTCGGTACCGGGCAGCAGGGACGGGGCGGACGCGGGGTTGTACCTGTAGCCGTCCTCTCTGTGGGCGGCTGGTCCGCCCAGAGGGCGGAACGGGCGGGCACAGGCCGAAGCCGCCGGGCGCCCGTCCGGACAGGGGTCAGCCCCGGGCACCCGTACGGACAGGGCTCAGCCAGCGGAACCAGCGGCACCGTAAGCCGCGCGCAGCGCGTCGCGGACCGCCGTGGTCGCCGCCTCCTCCGAGAGCCCGAGCCGCAGAACCCGCTCGGCAAAGGCCTGCGCGGCACCGGCGGCAGCCTTCGCCGCCGCGTCCCCCGCCGCCGCCACGAACGTGCCGTTGCGGCCCCGCGTCTCGATCACCCCGTCCTCCTCAAGGGCCCGGTAGGCCTTGGCCACGGTGTTCGCGGCCAGGCCGAGGGACTCGGCGAGCCCCCGGACCGTGGGCAGTTTGTAGCCGACGGGCAGCGCACCGCCCCGGGCCTGCTCGGCGATCTGCGCGCGCACCTGCTCGTAGGGAGCGGTCGCGCCGCCTTCCTCGATGACGATCTTCAGAGCCACCCGCCGATTGTCCCGCACGCGCGGAAAATGGGGGGCATCCGGGCGGGGTGCGCGCGTACCGTCGCGAGCATGACGGACATCCGGGTGCGTGCTCTGCGCACCTCAGACCCGCAGGACACCGCCGCCTACGCGGCGGTGCGCCGCGCGTCGGTGCCCGCGCTGCTCGCCACCGCCGCCTCGGTGGCGTACACGGCGCGGCACGCGCACCCCGACGCCCACTACCGCGCGCTGGTCGCGGAGGACGACGGCGAGGTGATCGGCACCGCGCAGATCGGGATCGCGCACGACAGCCCGGAGCCGGGCCAGGGCTTCGTGAACATCTATGTGCGCCCCGACCGGTGGGGGCGCGGCGCGGGCCTGCTGCTCGCGCGCGCCGCCGAGGAGCACCTGGCGGGCAAGGGCGCGACGGCGCTCTACTCCTGGGTCCTGGACAGCCCGCGCAACCGCGCGTTCGCCGAGCGCCTCGGCTACCGCGCGAGCCGCACGGCGCACTTCCTCCGCCTCGACCTGGCGCACGGCGCGCTGCCGCCGCTCGCCGACGTGCCGCCGGGCGTCGAGCTGCGCACGGCGGCGGACTTCGCGGCCGACCCGCGCCCCCTGTTCGCCCTGGACTCCGAGACCGTCGCGGACGAACCGGGCGACGTGCCCGCGGAGTTCACGGACTACGACTTCTGGCTGACGGAGACCTGGCGCCATCCGCTCCTCAACCGGGAGCTGACCGTCGTGGCCGTGGTGGACGGCCACCCGGCCGCGTTCACCCTGGCCCACACCGACGGCGAAGGCCGCTACGCGTCGGGGATGACGGGCACGTCCGCCGCCTACCGCGGGCGCGGCCTGGCCAAGCTGGCGAAGAACACCTCGCTGCACCGGGCGCGGGCGGCGGGCTGCACGGAGGCGTTCACCGGCAACGACTCCGAGAACGGCCCGATGGTCGCGATCAACCAATGGTTCGGCTACGAACGTTACGACACGGAGGTCCGTCATGTCCGCACCCTCGGCTGACATCAAGACTGATATCAAGGCTGACAACGAGGCTGAGACCGATACGCAGATCGAGGTCGTCCTGCGCAAGGCGGGCCGCACGAAGATCACCTATCCGGCGCGGCTCCTCGCGGACGACGGCACCCAGGTCACGGTCCGCGCGCCGTGGGCGGGCAAGGGCGTCCGCGACTTCGGCTTCGTCCGCTTCGAGCCGGGCGACGTGTTCGTGGAGCACTTCTGGCGCGACCGCTGGTACGCGGTCAAGGAGGTGTACGCCAAGGACGGCTCCCTCAAGGGCTGGTACTGCGACGTGACCCGCCCGGCCGTGCGCACCGGCGCCACCCTCACCGTCGAGGACCTGGACCTCGACCTGTGGTGCTCGGCGGACGGCTCCACGGTGCTGCGCCTGGACGAGGACGAGTTCGCCGAGAGCGGCCTCAGGGACACCGACCCCGCGGCCGCCGAAGCCGCTGTGCGGGCGCTGTACGCGCTGGAACTCCTCGCGAAGGAGGGCCGCCTGCCGGGGGCTTCGGCGGCCTAGGGCGTGGCGGGGTCAGGCGACGACGCCACCAGTTCGACCTCGTACCCCAGCCCGTCCTCCAGATACGCCGCGCTGTGCCCCGCGCCCCCGGCATGCGGATAGCGGTCCGCGAACAGCGGCCGCCACCCGTGCCGGGGCGCGAGCCCCACCAGGCGGTCGAGGGCCGCCCGGTCCGCGACGTGGAACGCCAGGTGGTTCATCCCCGGCGCGCACCGCTCGTGGGGCCCGGGGCGCAGCGCCGCCGACTGCTCCACGACCACGTACGCCTCCTCGCGGCGCCAGCTGCGGCCGCGCTCCCAGGACTGGTACGGCACATAGCCCAGTTCGCCCAGGAGCCAGCCCCACGCGGCGGCCGCGGCCGCCAGGTCGGGCACCCAGAGCTCCACGTGGTGCAGGGCGCCCTGCCGTGCGGGCGCGAGGGCGACGGCGGGGCGCGGCGCCCGCGGGTCGTGCGCCACCGTGTCGCCGTCCTGCTGCCAGTGCACCGCGAAGCGTTCGCCCGCCCGCCAGGCCTCCAGGCCCGCGCGGCAGTAGGCCACCATGTCATCCGGCAGGGCGTCGACCGGTGCCCAGGTCAGCCCGGCGCACTTGTGGGGCTCGGCGTTGACCGGGGTGCCGCCCGCGCCGTACCGGGCCTCGAAGAACCAGCCGATGCGGGGCGCGCCGCCGGGGCCCTTGTGCTGGAGGACGACGGCGGCGGACACGTCGGCGGGGGCGAGCGTGAGGCCGGTCTCCTCGCGGGCCTCCCGCAGCACGGCGGCGCGGACGTCCTCGCCGTCCTCGACGTGGCCGGAGGGGAGGTGCAGCAGCCCGTCCGCGTACCCGGTGCCGGTGCGGCGGGTGAGGAGGACCTCGGCGCCTCTGCGCAGGATCAGGTGGACGTCCACCACTTCGGTGTGCCGGGTTCCGGGCCCGCCGCCCTCGTCAGGTGTCATGGGGCCGATCATGGCAGCCGCCACTGACAACGGCCTCGTGACAACGGCCTCGCTGAGCAGTCCCCCGCGTCAGCCGGTGAGGACCTTGCGGTAGTGGAAGCGGTCGTAGACCCCCTCCACGCGCCGCTCCACGAACGTGTAGCCGAAGTGCGGGTAGATCTTCTGGTTCTCCCACATCATCGCGTTGGTGTAGAGGCGGATCTCGGGGAGTCCGAGGGCGCGCGCGTGCGCGTCCACGAACTCCAGGAGGCGGCGGCCGAGGCCGGTGCCCTTGGCGTCGGGGTGCACGGCGATGTTGTCCAGGTAGAGGTGGTCCTCGTGGGCGTAGAGCACCACCAGGCCGACGACCTCGCCCGCCGCGTCCTCGGCGACGTGCACCCGCCCCGCCGCCACGTTCTCGGCGTGGTCGGACTCCATGGGCGCGGGCACCCGGCCGATGCGCTCGACGTAGGGGTGGTACGCGGCGTCGGTGACCGCCTTCACGGCGGCCACGTCGGCGGCTTCGGCGCGGCGGATGGCGGGGGCGTCCGGCGCGCCCCCGGTGATCTTCTGGCTCATTCGCTCACCGTACGGCGGGCGTTCAGCGCGGCGCGCGTGAGTTTGCGCACCAGCGGCCACAGCAGGATCAGGGCGATCAGCGCGTAGACCGTGACCGAGAACGGCGTGTCGATCAGGCCGCGGGCGCTGCCGTCGCTGATCTGGAGGGCGCGGCGCAGCTGGAGTTCGGCGTTGGGGCCGAGGATGACGCCGATGACGGCGGGCAGGACGGGCAGTCCGTAGCGCCGCATGCCGAAGCCGATCAGGCCGATGACCAGGAGGATGACGAGGTCGAGTGCCTCGCCGCCGACCGCGTAGGCGCCGACCGCGGCGAAGAAGAGGATGCCCGCGTAGAGGTAGGGGCGCGGGATGCGCAGGAGCTTCGCCCACACCGGTGCCAGCGGCAGGTTGAGGGCGAGGAGCAGCACCATGCCGACGAACAGGGACGCGATCAGGCCCCACACCAGCTCCGCCTCGCGTTCGAAGAGCAGCGGTCCCGGCTGGATGCCGTACTGCTGGAAGGCGGCGAGCATCACGGCGGCGACGGCGGTGGTGGGCAGGCCGAGGGTGAGCATGGAGACGAGGGTGCCCGCGGCGGAGGCCGAGGCGGCGGACTCGGGGCCCGCGACGCCTTCGATGGCGCCCTTGCCCCACTCGTCCTTGTGCTTGGACAGGCGCTTCTCCGTGACGTACGAGAGGAACGTGGGGATCTCGGCGCCGCCCGCGGGGATCGCGCCGAAGGGGAAGCCGATGAGCGGGCCGCGCAGCCAGGACTTCCAGGTCCGCTTGACGTCCTGCTTGCCGAGCCAGGGGCGGCCGACGGGGATGGCCCGGCCGCTGGTGCGGCGCAGGTGCGCGGCGACCCACAGGGCCTCGCCGATCGCGAACAGGCCCACGGCGACGATCACCACGTCGATGCCGTCGGCGAGTTGCAGGGAGCCGAAGGTCAGGCGCTGCTGCCCGGTCATCTGGTCGAGGCCGACCAGGCCGAGGGTCAGGCCGATCAGGAGGGACGCCAGGCCCCGGACGCGCGATGAGCCGAGGACCGAGGTCACGGCGATGAACGCGAGGACCATGAGGGCGAAGTAGTCGGGGGCGCCGATGTCGACGGCGAGGTCCGCGACCTTCGGCGCGAGCGCGACCAGGAGGATCGTGCCGATCACGCCGCCCGCGAAGTGGCCGATGGCGGCGGCCGCGAGCGCCTGCGCGCCCCGGCCCGACTTGGCCATCGGGTTGCCTTCCATGGCGGCGACGACGGCGGCGCTCTCGCCGGGCGTGTTGAGGAGGATGGAGGTGGTGGAGCCGCCGAACATCGCGCCGTAGTAGATGCCCGCGAACATGATGAACGCGCCGGTGGGTTCGAGCCCGTACGTCACCGGGAGCAGCAGTGCCACGGCCATCGCGGGGCCGATGCCGGGCAGCACGCCGATCGCGGTGCCGAGGAGCACGCCGACCGCGGCCCACAGCAGGTTGACCGGGGTGAGCGCGGTGCCGAAGCCGTCCATGAGGGAGCTGAAGGCGTTCATGTCACAGCACTCCCATCAGGGGGCCGCCGGGCAGCGGCACGCCGAGCAGGTTGTTGAAGACGACGTACGTGGTCAGGGAGAGGCCCGCCGCGATCAGGGGGTCGCGGTCCGGGGCGCGGCTGCCGAGGGCGTAGGCGGCGCCCCAGAAGAGCAGCGCTCCGGCGACGGGGAAGCCGGCGGGCTCGATCAGCACGGCGGTGGCGAGGAAGACCCCGGCGAGCAGCAGGACGGTGCGCCAGTCGGCGGGTTCGGACAGGTCGATGTCCTCGCCGCCCTCGGCCTCGCCGCGGCCGCCGCGCAGGACGTCGACGGCGAGCAGCACGGCGATGAGGAGCAGTCCGGCGCCGACGGCGATGGGGACGGTGCGCGGGCCGACGGGGCCGCGCTGGGTGAGGGCGACGTCCATGGTGAGGGCGTCGGTGAGGACGAGGGCGCCGAGGGCGAGGAGCATGACGCAGACGCCGAGTTCGGAGTGCTCGCGCAGCCAGGCCCTGCGGGTGGGGGGTTCCTGGGCGGCGGGTTCGGTGGTCGTCACAGCCCCAGCTCCTTCAGCACGGAGACGACGCGCTTGTCCTGGGCCTCGAGGAAGTCCCCGAACTTCCCGCCGGTGAGGAAGGCGTCGTCCCAGCCGTTCTTCTTCAGGGACGCCCGCCACTCCTTGGAGCCGTGCAGCTCGCGGACGAGACCGATGAGCTTGTCGCGCTCGGCGTCGGAGAGGCCGGGCGGCGCCACGATGCCGCGCCAGTTGGTGAACTCGACGTCGTAGCCGGACTCCTTGAGGGTCGGCCCGTCCAGGCCCTTGACGCGCTGGGGGCCGGTGACGGCGAGCAGGCGCAGCTCGCCGGACTTGATCTGGTCGAGGTACTCGCCGACGCCGGAGACGCCGAAGGCGACCTTGTCGCCGAGGATCGAGGCGAGGAGTTCCCCGCCGCCGTCGAAGGGGATGTAGTTGACGTCCTTGGGCGGGATGCCGGCGGCGCGGGCCATCAGCATGGGCGCGATGTGGTCGGGCCCGCCGGGCGAGGAGCCGCCGCCGACGGGCATCTTCCCCGGCCGCTCCTTCCACGCGTCGACGAGCTCGCCGATGGTGCGGTACGGGGAGTTCTTCGAGACCACGACGACGTCCTGCTCCTCGGTGAGGCGGGCGATCGGGGTGGTGTCGGCGAGGGTCTTGGGCGCGTGGTTGGAGCGGACGGCGCCGACGACGCCCAGGCCCATGGACATGGCGAGCCTGCCGTTGCCGTGTTCGCCGACGAGGCGGCTCAGGCCGACGGTGCCGCCCGCGCCCGGGAGGTTGAACACCTCGATGTTGTGGGTGAGTCCGGCGTCCTCGGCGTTCTTCGCCGCGGTGCGGGCGGTGATGTCGTAGCCGCCGCCGGGGGTGTTGGGGACCATGACACGCAGGCCGGGGATCTGGGTGCCGGTGCTGTCGCCGCCGCCCGCGGTGAGCAGCGGCGGCCCCACGAGCACGAGGAGCGCGGCCCCGCACAGGGCGAGGGGGACGCGCAGCCGCCTGGGGGTGCGTAGTCGCACGGGTGCCACCACCTGTCTGGCCGTCTGACCGTCTGGCCGGATACGTGAGTGAGGTGGCTCACATGTTGCCCACGCGTTAAGAAGCTGTCTCTCTTCCGGAATCAACGGACGTTGTGGTCGTTGTGGTCGCGCTCGTAACCTGCGGCGACGACAACGGGCCGAGGGGGGCCGGGCGATGACGAGGGTGCTGGTCGTCGACGACGACTTCATGGTCGCCAAGCTGCACAGCCGGTACGTCGCCGCGGTGGCCGGGTTCTCGGTGGCGGGCGTGGCGCACAGCGGTGCCGACGCGCTGCGGGCCGCGGAGCGGCTCCGCCCCGACCTGGTGCTCCTGGACGTGTACCTGCCGGACCTGGACGGCCTCGCGGTGCTGCGGGAGCTGCGGGCGGCCGAGGAGCGCGACCCCGGCCGGGTGCCGGTGGACGCCCTGTTCATCACCGCCGCGCGGGACGCCGGGGTGATTCGCGCGGCCCTGCGCGCCGGGGCCCTGCACTACTTGATCAAGCCGTTCAACCAGGCGGCCCTGCGGGAGCAGTTGCGGCACGTGGCGGCCCTGCGCGCCCGCCTCGACACGCTCGCCGAGGCCCGCCAGGAGGACGTCGACCAGATCTTCGGCACCCGCCCGCCCGGCTCCCGCGAACTCCCCAAGGGCCTCGCCCCGCACACCGCCGACCTGGTGGCCCACACCCTGCGCGCCCGCCCCGAGGGCCTCTCCGCCTCCGAGTGCGCGGACGCGGGCCGCCTCTCCCGCGTCAGCGCCCGCCGCTACCTGGAGTTCTTCGCGGCGACGGGCCGCGCGGAGGTGACGCTGCGGTACGGGGGCGCGGGGCGCCCGGAGCGGCGCTACCGGTGGGTGGGCTGAGCCTCAGCCCGGCCGACGGCCGAGCCTCAGCGCTCGGTTAGCGGCTCCTTAAGCCGACCATAAGGATCACCGTCTCCCGCTGTGAGCAGGCGAATCGGGGGGTTCCAGGGGCTAGCTTGCTGAGCGCCGCGGGGGCCGAGCGCAGCCGCTCCCCGCCTCCCCCGAACCGTCTCCCGAGGAGAGTCCCCCCATGTCCGCTCGCCGCAAGGCAGTCGCCGTCGCCGCCACGGGTGTCGTACCGCTCGCCCTTTCCGTACTCCAGGCGGGGCCCGCCGCCGCGCACGGTTCGATGACGGACCCGGTGAGCCGGGTGGCCGCCTGCTTCCAGGAGGGTCCCGAGGCGCCGAGGTCCGCGGCCTGCAAGGCGCTCGTCCGGGCGGGCGGCACCCAGCCGCTGTACGACTGGAACGAGGTCAACATAGCCAACGCCGCGGGCAAGTCGAGGCAGATCATCCCCGACGGGAAGCTGTGCAGCGCGGGGAACGCCAAGTACAAGGGGCTCGACCTGCCGCGCGCCGACTGGCCGTCCACACGGCTCAGCCCCGGAAAGCACACCTTCCGCTACCGGGCGACGGCCCCGCACCGCGGCTCCTTCGAGCTGTACGTCACCAAGGCCTCGTACGACCCGGCCAAGCCCCTGAAGTGGTCGGACCTTGAGGCGCGGCCCTTCGCGAAGGTCACGGACCCGAAGCTGGTGAACGGCTCCTACGAGTTCAGCGGCACGGTCCCGGCCAGGTCGGGGCGCCATCTCATCTACTCGATCTGGCAGCGCTCGGATTCCCCCGAGGCGTTCTACACCTGCTCCGACGTGGTGTTCGGCGCGGGCAAGGGGAAGGGCGGCGCCGCCCCGGCCGCCGCCGCGCCGTCGGAGCGGGACATCCGCGACGGCGCGGGCAAGTCCTCGGTGGAGCACCACGGCCACGGCGACCTCGGCGGGAAGAAGGCGCCCGAGGTCCACGAGGCGAAGCCCGCCGCGGCCGGTGCCAACGCCCCCGAGGCCAAGGGCGGCGCCGCGAAGCCGGTCACGGCCACCGGCGAGAACCTCGCCGAGACCGGCGGCGACGGCTCCACCGCGTACTACGCCGTCGGCGGGGCGGCGGCCCTCGCGATCGGCTCGGGCGCGCTGTTCGTGGCGGCGCGGCGCCGCGCCGCCACACAGCGCTAGAGGGCTAGGGCCTGTCGTCAAATCCCCCGCCGTTCGCCCGAAGGGCGGGCCGCGCGGCGTCTGGTGCGTGCGATCGCAAGGCGCCGGAAGGTCCTCGTA
>NZ_JBWKEY010000010.1:0-396075 GCF_056435225.1 Streptomyces sp. NPDC043996
TCGGGCTTTCCTCCGGGCGCTTCCCTTCGGTATTTCGTGTTTCCGACTCTATCAGATCTTTCCGGCTTCCCGGTCCGTTCCGATTTCCTCGGTGCTTTCCGGCCTTTCGGCCTTCCTGCGGTGTTGACTCTATCAGATCCTTTCGGGCCTGATTTCCAGTCAACCGCCACCCGGCGGAGCCGGATAGTTAATGCAGTGTCTTCGCGGCTGTTGGGCCGTTCCGACGTCCCAAACTTTAGCGGATTCTCCCGGCGATTCATAATCGCGCCCTTGGAATTGAATTCGGACACGCCGAAATCAGCCCCGCGGGGAGGTCGTGCTGGTGGTTGGGTGCCGCGTGAGCGGCGAGATTCGCTGTCGCAGAACCGTTACGGCCCCGCGACAACTCGAAGAACCTTACGGATCCGGCGAGGCGGTGTCAACCCCTGGATCCGTGAACAGTCAGGACGGTCAGTCGAGGTCGTTGAGGCGGCCGCCCGCGTCCGGCTGGGCGTGCTCCACCCGGCGCAGCAGGCGCGTGAGCACCTCTCCCAGGACGCCCCGCTCGACGGCGGTCAGGTCCTGGAGGAGGTCCTCCTCGAAGACCGTGGCGAGGCGCATCGCCTCCAGCCACTTCTCGCGGCCCTCGTCGGTGAGCTCGACGATCACTCGCACGCGGTTGGACTCGTCGCGCTCGCGGGTGACGAGGCCCTCGCTGACCATGCGGTCGATCCGGTGGGTCATCGCGGCGGGCGTGAGGCCGAGGCGCTTGGCGAGCTCGCCGGGGCCCATCCGATAGGGGGCGCCCGAGAGGACCAGGGCCTTGAGGACCTCCCACTCGGCGTTGCTGATGCCGAGCGTCGCCGTCTGGCGGCCGTAGGCGACGTTCATGCGGCGGTTGAGGCGCCCCAGGGCCGAGACGATCTTCTCGACCTGGGGGTCGAGGCCTCGGAACTCGCGCTGATACGCGGCGATCTGCTCTTCGAGTGTCGGCTCCGCGGGGCCGGGGTTGTCGCCCATGGCCGCAGTATGGCACGGCCGTGCTTGCCATCGAAGTCCTTCGATGTGTATTGTTTAGATCCTAACTTTAGCTTCGAAGTCTTCACTCCTAAGGTAGGTGAAAGTGACCATGGCGATGGGCGCCGCGATGCGCCGGATCCACGTGGGCAACGCACTCAGCGCGTTCGGCCTCGGCTTTACCGTCCCCTTCCTGTACGTATACGTGGCGCAGGTCCGGGACCTCGGCGCCGTGACGGCGGGCCTCGTGCTCGCCGCCTTCGCCGTGGCCGCGCTCATCGTGCTGCCCTTCTCGGGCCGGGCCATCGACCGGCGCGGGCCGCTTCCCGTGCTGATCGCGGCGCTGCTCGCCGCGGCCGTCGGCGCCATGAGCCTGGGGCTCGCCAGCAGCGCCCCGCTCGTGCTGCTCTCGGCGGGCGCGCTCGGCGCCGGACAGGCCGTGATGCAGCCCGCGCTCGCGACGATGATCGTCGAGTGCTCCACGCCGCAGACCCGCACGCGCGCCTTCGCCACGCAGTTCTTCCTGCAGAACCTGGGCCTCGGCGTCGGCGGGCTCATCGGCGGCCAGCTGGTGAAGCACGAGCGCCCCAGCGACTTCACGCTGCTCTTCGCCATCGAGACCGTGATCTTCCTGGTCCTCGTCGGCGTCATGCTCACCGCGCGCCTGCCCCGCTCCCCGGGTATGGGAGAGGCCGCGCCGCAGGCCCAGAGCAGCATGAAGGACGTCTTCCGCAACCGCGTGATGCTCCAGCTGTGCGTCCTCGGCTTCGTGCTGTTCTTCGCCTGCTACGGCCAGTTCGAGTCCGGCCTGTCCGCGTACGGCGTGGAGGCCGCGGGGATATCCCCCTCGACGCTCGGCATCGCGCTCGCCGCCAACACCGGCGCGATCGTCATCGCCCAGTTCGCCGTCCTGCGGTTCGTCGAGCGCCGCAAGCGCTCCCAGGTCATCGCCGCCGTCGGCCTCATATGGGCCGTCGCGTGGATCGCCGCGGGGTACGCGGGCCTCGGCCACGGCAGCCAGGCCATGGCCACCGCCGCCTTCATCTCGACGTACGCGCTGTTCGGCATCGGCGAGACCATGCTCGCGCCGACCGTGGCCCCGCTGGTCGCCGACCTGGCGCCGGAGTCCATGGTCGGGCGGTACAACTCGGCGTTCGCGCTCGTCAAGCAGCTGGCCCTCGCGGTCGGCCCCGCCGTGGGCGGCCCCATGGGCGCCACCCTGCACGCTCCGTACATCGTGACGTTCCTGCTGTTCTCGCTCGGCATCACGGTGCTCGGGCTGCGGCTCGGCAAGCGCCTCACCCCGGCGCAGAACCACCCGTACCTCCAGAAGAGCCGGGTCGTGGCCCAGGGAACGACGCAGGAGCCCGCGACCGCGCACTCCTAGAAGGGCTACGCGCGCGGCAGGGCGAACTCGCACCACACGGCCTTGCCGCCGCCGGGTGTGCGGCGCGAGCCCCAGTTCGAGGCGATCGTGGCGACGATGGCGATGCCCCGGCCCGACTCGTCCGCGGGCTCGGCGCGGCGGCGCCGCGGCAGGTGGTCGTCGCCGTCGGTGACCTCGATGATCAGGCGGCGGTCGGTGCGGCGCAGACGCAGGCGCATCGGCGGGGTGCCGTGCTGGAGGGAGTTCGCGACGAGCTCGCTGGCGGCGAGGACGCCGAGGTCGAGCAGGTCCGGCGGGAACCGCCAGCTGGCGAGGACGCCGGTGGCGAAGGCCCGCGCGCGGGGAGCCGCCTCCACGCCGCCGAGGAGCTCCAGGGCGGCGTTGCGGAACAGCTCGGCGTCCACGCCGCTCCGCGCGGGCTGCTGCAGGACGAGGACCGCCACGTCGTCGTCGTGGTCGGCGGCCACCCCAAGCGCCCGGATGAGGCGGTCGCACATCACCTGGGGCGTGCCGGTGGCGCCCGCCAGGGCGCGCTCCAGGGCGGCCACGCCCTCGTCGATGTCCTCGCTACGCCGCTCCACCAGGCCGTCGGTGTAGAGCACGGCGGTGGAGCCGGGGCCCAGCGGCACCGATCCTGAGGCGTGCAGCCAGCCGCCCGTGCCGAGCGGCGGCCCGGTGGGCTCGTCCGCGCGGTGGATCGTGCCGTTCTCGTCGCGCACCAGGATCGGCAGATGGCCCGCGGAGGCGTACGACAGGCTGCCCTCGTTCGGGTCGTGGACCGCGTACGCGCACGTGGCGATCTGGTTGGCGTCGATCTCGGCGGCGAGGCCGTCCAGGAGCTGGAGGACCTCGTGCGGCGGCAGGTCGAGCCGGGCGTAGGCCCGCACGGCCGTGCGGAGCTGGCCCATGACGGCCGCCGCGCGCACGCCGCGGCCCATGACGTCGCCGATGACCAGGGCGGTGCGGCCGCCGCCGAGCGTGATCACGTCGTACCAGTCGCCGCCGACGGCGGTCTCGGTGCCGCCGGGCTGGTACGTGGCGGCGACGCGCAGGTCGTCGGGCTGCTCCAACTCCTGAGGAAGGAGTGAGCGTTGCAGCGTCACGGCGGTCTCGCGCTGGGTGCGCTCGCTGGCGCGCAGGCGCTCGGCCGCCTCGGCGTGGTCGGTGACGTCGGCGGCGAAGACGAGCACGCCGCCGCCCTGGGCGTCCGGGGTGGCGCCGCCGAGGGGCAGGCGCACGGGGGTGCAGGTGAACGTGTACGAACGGCCGCCGGGGACCTTGCGGGACTTGACCGTGCGCGGCTTGGAGCTGCGCAGGACCTGGTCCAGGAGCGGCAGCAGGCCCACCTCCTCCAGCTCGGGCAGCGCCTCGCGCGCGGGGGCGCCGGTGGGGCGGGGGCCGAACGCGGTCGCGTACGCGTCGTTGACGTACGCGATGCGGTGGTCGGGGCCGTGCACGAGGGCGACGAGGGCGGGGACCCGGTCGAGGACCTCGCGCGCGGGCAGTCCTTCGATACCGGCCGCGGGTGTGGTGGCGAGGCGCTCGGCACGGGCGGCGGGTACGGAACTCTCGCCTCGCTGTGCCTGTGCCGGGGAGGCGCCGGTCTCGGTGCGCGCCGCGGCGCGGCGCTGTGTTCCGGGGAGCCGGGCGCTCCAGCGCGTGAAGTTCACTGCGGTAGGCCTCGTGGTGTCGCTTCTGGATCGGGCGGGGGTGTGCGGCCGGGTGGGGCCGGTGGCGGAGCGGCGTGCGGCGCCGCCTCCCGGGAGGACACAGCATGGCGTGGAGCGGTCTGGCGTACTGGCGTACCCGCCCATGGTCACACGACCAGTCTGGCCGACCGGACTGACATCCGTCAGACGCCGGTCCTCCTCGGGGAGTTCCTGCCGGGGGGCATCAGGACTCCTTCGGGCGCTGTCCTCCGGCCGCGAGTTCGAACTCCGCGCGCGGGTGTTCCAGCGACCCCAGGGAGACGATCTCGCGTTTGAACAGGCCGGAGAGGATCCATTCGGCGAGCACGCGGGACTTGCGGTTGACGGTGGGCACCCGGCTGAGGTGGTAGACGCGGTGCATGAACCAGGCAGCGTAGCCCTTCAGCTTGCGTCCGTAGACGTGTGCGACGCCCTTGTGCAGTCCCAGGGACGCCACGGAGCCCACGTACTTGTGGCGGTACTCCTGGAGGGGCCGTTCGCGCACCGACGCGGCGATGTTGTCGCCGAGGAGCTTCGCCTGGCGGACCGCGTGCTGGGCGTTGGGCGCGCACTCGGTGCCCGGTTCGGCGGCGGTGACGTCGGGGACGGCGGCCGCGTCGCCCGCCGCCCACGCGTGGGGGGCGCCGTCGACGGTGAGCTGGGCGGTGCACTTCAGGCGGCCGCGTTCGGTCAGGGGCAGGTCGGTCGCGGCGAGCAGGGGGTTGGGCTTGACGCCCGCGGTCCACACGACGGTGCGGGTGGGGAAGCGGGCGCCGTCGCTGAGGACGGCCACGCGGTCCTCGCAGGAGTCGAGGCGGGTCTCCAGGCGCACGTCGATATTGCGTCGGCGCAGCTCGCGGACGGTGTACTTGCCCATCTCCGCGCCGACCTCGGGCAGGATGCGCCCGGAGGCCTCGACGAGGATCCACTTCATGTCCTCGGCCTTGACGTTGTGGTAGTAGCGCGCGGCGTAGCGGGCCATGTCCTCCAGTTCGCCGAGCGCCTCCACGCCCGCGTAGCCGCCGCCTACGAAGACGAAGGTGAGGGCGGCGTCGCGGACGGCGGGGTCGCGGGTGGAGGAGGCGATGTCCATCTGCTCGATGACGTGGTTGCGCAGGCCGATGGCCTCCTCGACGGTCTTGAAGCCGATGCCGTAGTCGGCGAGGCCGGGGACCGGCAGGGTGCGCGAGACGGAGCCGGGGGCGAGGACGAGTTCGTCGTAGGTGAGGGTGAGGCCGCCGGTGCCCTCCTCGGCGGTGGCGAGCGTGGCGAAGGCCGCGGTGCGCTTGGCGTGGTCGATCGTCTGGACCTCGCCGACGATGACGCGGCAGTGCTCGAGGACCCGGCGCAGCGGCACGACGACGTGGCGCGGGGAGATGGAGCCGGCCGCCGCTTCGGGCAGGAAGGGCTGGTACGTCATATACGGATCGGGTGAGATCACCACGATCTCCACGTCGCCCCGCTTGAGCTCCGGCTTCAGTTTCCGCTGGAGGCGCAGCGCGGTGTACATCCCGACGTAGCCACCGCCGACAACGAGAATGCGCACAGGTTCCGTCACCATCCCATGACGCACCCGCACTTCGCGTTTGTCCACAGGCTCGACGATTTGTATGACTGGAAGCGATGCGCGGCACTGAGCCGTCCACTTGCCTGACCGCATGGAATATCGCCAGGTCAGAAGGGGGTGGCAGGGGGGTGGTACGGGGTGCAATCGGGTGGGAACCGGTGCGTACTCCGATCGGGGGGCCGTCCGTGCGGAACCCACCCCTTCTGAATTGACCCTGGCTCAACTATGTTCGTGTGACGTCGGGGTGTCGGGGGATGCGCTCGTTGAGTCCGGTTTGCCGGGTTCGTACGGGGGCTGGCTCCTGACACACCGGTCATCAATGGCGGGGAGTCTCCGGGGGGAGACGTCATTACCGGGGGAACACATATGCACATTCAGGACTCTCACTGGTCTTCCGCGACAGCGCCGGCACCGACCGTCGCCTCGAGCGGAAACGGACGGGAAGTGGGGGACGGAGCACGGACGACACCGCTGCGCGTGGACGCGCAGCGCAATCTGGAGCACGTCCTGCGCGCGGCGCGCGAGGTCTTCGGCGAGCTGGGGTACGGCGCGCCGATGGAGGACGTGGCCCGACGGGCCCGGGTCGGCGTCGGCACGGTCTACCGCCGGTTCCCGAGCAAGGACGTACTGGTGCGACGGATAGCCGAGGAGGAGACCTCCCGGCTGACCGAGCAGGCACGCGCGGCGCTCGGCCAGGAGGACGAGCCGTGGTCGGCGCTCTCGCGCTTCCTGCGGACGTCCGTGGCCTCGGGCGCGGGGCGGCTGCTGCCGCCGCAGGTGCTGCGCGTGAGCGTGGACGACGGGCCCGAGGGGCCGCTGGCGGGCGAGGTCCGGGTGCCGCAGCAGCGGCAGGTGCCCCCGGCGCTCTCGCCCGAGCTGCGCCTTGTCGAGCAGCGCTCGGCTCCGGCACAGGAGAGCGACGACGCGGGGGCGGCGGCGCTGCTCGACGTCGTCGGGCGCCTGGTGGACCGGGCCCGGGCGGCGGGAGAGCTGCGCGCGGACGTGACGGTGTCGGACGTCCTGCTCGTGATCGCCACGGCGGCGCCCGCGCTGCCGGACGCGGCACAGCAGGCGGCGGCCTCGTCCCGCCTTCTGGACATCCTCCTGGAGGGTCTCCGTTCGCGGCCCGCGTGAGGCCGGTCCCGCTCACGGGCGGGGCGGACCGCCGCCGGGGCACCGACGGGCCCCGGCGGAGCACCGCGGGAAGATCATCGGATCGGAATGCTCAACTCCCGTCACTAGCCCGGGAGTTGAGTATTCCCCGAATGAGTGAACGATAGCGCCCGGTTCCGTTAACTCGCCCCGGACGGGTGGTTGCTCGTCGTCCCTATTCGACCTGGCGCGGCCATGTGGCACTCTTTCCCGGTGTCCGGGTCTGATTAGTGCGTGCGGGGGCTTTCCGCGATGAGTGTTGACGGGCGGGACGAACCCACCTCCACCGGTGGCGAGCCTGGCGGGCGGCCCTCCCGGCAGGTGCCGAACCAGGGCGGTGCCGCTGGCGCCGGTGCCGGTGCCGGATCAGGCGTGCCCGGCCCCGACCCGAACAGCCCCGACCCGAGCGTCCCGCCGCAGCGCGGGGGCGGCTCGGCCGGATCGCCAGGGCCGCAGGCCCCGCCTCCGGGCGCGGAGGCGCCAACGCCCGACGCCGACCTGATCTCGCGGATGCGCGCGGGCGACGACTCCGCCTACGAGGAGCTGTACCGCAGGCACGCCGAAGCCGTCCGCCGCTACGCCCGCACCTGCTGCCGGGACGCGCACACCGCCGACGACCTCACGGCCGAGGTGTTCGCGCGGATGCTGGGGGCGGTGCGGTCCGGATCGGGCCCCGAGCACGCGGTGCGCGCCTATCTGCTGACCACGGTGCGGCGCGTCGCCGCCGGGTGGACGAAGTCGGCCAAGCGCGAGCAGCTCGTCGACGACTTCGCGGTGTTCGCCGCGCAGGCCGCCCGGGGCACCGCGGGCACCGGCGGCGCCGACGACGAGACGCTGGACCTGGGCGCCGACGTCCGCGCCATGCACGAGGCCGAGCAGTCCCTCGCCATGCAGGCCTTCCGCAGCCTCCCCGAGCGCTGGCAGGCCGTCCTGTGGCACACGGAGGTCGAGGACGAGTCGCCGAGCGAGGTCGCCACCCTCTTCGGCCTGGACGCCAACGGCACCCGCGTGCTCGCCAGCCGCGCCCGCGAGGGCCTCAAGCAGGCCTACCTCCAGGCCCATGTGAGCGCCACGCTCACCGAGAGCGAGGAGTGCGCGCGCTACGCCGACCGGCTCGGCGCGTACGCCCGCGGCGGCCTGCGCACCCGCGCCGAGCGGGGCCTGCGCAAGCACCTGGAGGAGTGCGCCAACTGCCGGCTCGCCGCGGGCCAGATCAAGGAAGTCGCCAGCGGCATCCCCGGCGTCGTGCCGGTCGCCGTCATCGGCTGGTTCGGTGCCGCCGGGTACGGCAAGGTGGCCGCGCTCATCGGCGGCGGCGCGGCGGGCGCGGGCGCGGCGGGTGCCGCCGGGGCCGCGGCGGGCAGCGGCTCGGGCTCCGCCGGGGCCGGTGGCGCGGCCGCCGCCGAGGGGCTCGGCACTCCGGCGAAGGTCGGGATCGTGGCGGGCGCCGTCGTCGTGGCCGGGACGGCCCTCGCGCTCGCGCTCGCGGGGGGCGACGACAAGAAGGACGAGCCGCCGCGGGCGAAGCCGACCGCCTCCGCCGTGCCGCCCGTGATCCCCCGCAACCCGCCGCCCTCCAAGTCCCTGCCGCAGCCGCAGCCGCCCGCCCCCGAGCCGCGGCCCGTGGTGCCCCCGGCCAAGGCGAAGCCCACGCCGCCGAAGCCCTCCCCCAAGCCGACCCCCAAGCCCAAGCCGAAGCCGAAGCCCCCGCCGCCGAAGCCCAAGCCGAAGCCGCCCGCGCCGCCGAAGCCGAGCCCGACACCGCCCCGGCCCACTCCGCCGCCGCCCCCGCCACCACCGCCGCCGCCCGCGCCGGTCGAGTACCAGTGGAACGAGCTGGAGTACAACCTCACCGGCGACGGCACCAAGCCCGAGATGCGGCTCGGCGAGAGCAGCTGGGTGTGGCAGCGCTGGGGCATGTCCATCGGAGACCGGCGCTACGGCCACGGCGTGACCGTGCACGGCAAGTCCTCGGTCACCATCGACCTGAACCGAAAGTGCACCTCCTACGAGGCCCTCGTCGGCGTCGACGACATGACGATGCGCCTCGGCAAGGTGCGGTTCTCCGTGTACGCCGACGGGGTGCGCCTGTGGCGCTCGCCCGTCGTCAAGGGCGGCGACGCGGCGATTCCGGTACGGGTCGGCCTGACCGGACGCAAGACGATCCGCCTGGTCGTGGAGCCGCACACGGACTTCGACTCGGTGGCCCTCGCGGACTGGGCGCAGTCCCGGCTTCGCTGCACCTGAGACGGCGCCCGGAACGGGGACCTGAAGCGGCGCCCGGAACCGGGCCGTCAGGAGGGCGAGGCCGCCGCCAGCTCAGCGACGACGTCGTCCTCGCTGAGCGCGTCGGCCGCGGCGCACACCTCGTCGTACGCCCGCGGGCCGAGCGCGGCGCGCGCGGCGGACGCCACCAGAGCGGCTTCGGCGTCCTCCGGCGCGGACCGTCGCAGAGCGCCGCGCCAGCTCGTGCCGACGGCGAGCAGCCGGGCCGCGCGGGCGTGGTCGCCGAGCTTCCCGAAGAGGGCCGCGCCGGAGTCGGCCAGGCTCGCCGTGACGGCGTCGGAGCAGCGGTCGCGCAGCGCCCTGCGCAGCACGTCCACGAGGACGGCGAGCCCGGCGGCCGGGCCGGACTCGACGGCGGTGATCCGCGCCTCCAGGCTGCCGAGGCCCGCCGCGAACTGCGGCGGCATCGTGCCCCTGCGGGCGTCCTCGCGGGCCCCGTCGCACAGGGCGCGGGCCCGGGCCAGGTCGCCTTCGTCGAGCGCGATGACGGCGCCCAGGAGGCACACGAAGGCGCGCGAGTCCGCCACCCCGTACCGCTGGGACGCGGTGTCCGCCTCCGCCAGGGCCTTGACCGCGAGCTCGTGGTCGCCCTCGCGGTAGGCGATCTCGGCGAGGCGGGCCAGCAGGAAGGGCGTCTCGGCGTGCGCGCCCACCTCGTACGCCAGGCGCAGCGCCTCGTCGTACTGCGCGCGTGCCTCGGTGTGGCGGCTGCGGACCATGTCCGCCTCGCCGGAGGCGCTGCACACCTGCGCGCGCAGCCACCGGTCGCCGACGCGGCGGCTGAGCTCGCGCAGCTCGGCCAGGTTCTCGTCGACGCCCATGAGGTTGCCGGGCCGGTCGATGACGGTGTGCACGCGGAACATCAGCGTGACCGCGACCTCCCAGTCGCCGCCGAAGCGGCGGCAGCTGGCGACGGCCTGGTCCAGGTGCGCGAGGACGTCCTGGGACTGGTCGAGGTAGTACAGCGTGAACGGCCACACCAGGCCGGGGAAGACGCCGCTGGCGGGCACCGGACGGGCGAAGACCTCCCGCACGCGCAGGATGTACTCCCGGTCGCGGCCCTCGCCGAGGACGTCCGAGGGGCGTCCCTCCACCGTCAGGAACAGGTGCAGCATGCGCAGGGACATGCGCGGCCAGTACAGCGGGTGGCCGTCGTCGGCGAGCACCGCGTCGAGCCCGGCGGCGCCCGGCGCGAACGGCGAGGCGGCGGCCAGCGGGGCGGGCTCGGGCGGCCGCCCCGGTGGTGTGGCCGCCGTCAGGACGCGGGCGACCCAGTCCGCTCCCTCCACGCGGTAGTTGCGCAGCCACCAGAACCAGCCCATGCCGAGCGCGAGCGCGGTGGCCCCCCGCTCGTCGCCGGAGTCCATGAAGCGGTGCAGGGCGGCACGGATGTTGTCGAGCTCGGTCTCCAGGCGGCCGATCCACGGCAGTTGCGCCGCCGAGCGCAGCAGCGGCTCGGCGCGCTCCACCAGGTCCCCGAAGTACGCCCCGTGGCGGGCGGCGGCGGCCGCGCGCGGCCCCGGGGTCTCGGCGGCGCGCTCGGTGGCGTACTCGTGGATGGTCTCCAGGAGGCGGTAGCGCATGCCGCCGGCCGCGGCGGCGGTGCACGGTGTCGCGACGACCAGGGACTTGTCGAGGAGGGCGCCGACGAGATCGGCTGCGGGTCCGGTGCACACGGCCTCGGCGGCCTCCAGGTCCCAGCCGCCCGCGAAGACGGACACCTCGCGCAGGACCGTGCGCTCGGCCTCGTCAAGGAGGTCCCAGGACCAGTCGACGACCGCGCGCAGCGTCTGCTGGCGGGGCAGGACCGTGCGCGAGCCCCGGTTCAGGAGCCGGAAGCGGTCGTCGAGGCGGTCGGCGATCTGCCGGGGCGTGAGCAGCCGCAGGCGGGCCGCGGCCAGCTCGATGGCCAGGGGCAGGCCGTCGAGGCGGCGGCAGATCTCGTCGACGGCCGCGGTGTCCGCCGACGCGTCGAAGCCGGGGCGCACGGCGGTGGCGCGCTCGGCGAACAGGCGGTGCGCCGGGTGCGGCGGCAGCGGCTCGACCGGGCGCACGGACTCGCCGGGGACCCCCAGGGGCTCACGGCTTGTCGCGAGGATCGTGAGCGCCGGGCAGCGGGTGAGGAGGGTCTCCGCGAGTTCGGCGGCGGCGCCGATGACGTGCTCGCAGTTGTCGAGGATCAGGAGCAGCTCGCGGGCGGCGCAGTGCTCGACGAGCAGGGCGACGGGGTCGTCCTGCGGGGCCGTCAGCTCGCTCGTCATCAGGACGGTCTCGCGCAGGCCGAGCGCGCTGACGACGGCGCCGGGGACCGCCTCGGGCCGCTCCAGCGGGGCGAGTTCGGCCAGCCACGCCGCGGGGTGTCCGGCGGCGGCCTCCTCGGCGAGCCGGGTCTTGCCGGAGCCGCCGGGTCCGGTGAGCGTGACGAGGCGGGCGCCGCGCAGGTCCGTGCGGATGGCGGCGAGTTCGGGTTCCCGCCCGACGAACGACGTGAGGCGGGGGCGGATGTTGCCCTTCGGGGCGCTGTCCTTCGGGGTGCTGTCCTTCGGGGTGCCCGGGGGGCCTGCCGCTTCGGGCGGCTCCAGCAACTGGGCGTGCAAGGCCCGCAGTTCGGGGCCCGGGTCGGTGCCGAGGCCGTCGGCGAGGGTGCGGCGCGCGCTCTCGTACGCGGCGAGGGCGTCCGCGCCGCGGCCCGCGTCGCGCAGGGCGCGGATGAGCAGGGCGCGCAGCGCCTCGTCGTACGGCTGGGCGGTGGTGAGCTCCCGCAACTCCGGTACGACGTCCGGGGCGTGGCCGAGCCGCAGGTCCGCCTCGATCCGCGACCGTACGGCCTCCGCGCGCCGGGCCTCGGGGCGGGTGGCCGCCGTGCGGTCGGGCAGGTCGGCGAGGGCCGGGCCGCGCCACAGGGCAAGCGCCTCGCGCAGAGTGCGGGCGGCCGCCGCCGGGTCGCCGCCGTCCAGGGCGGCGGTGCCCTCGCGGGCCAGGCGCTCGAAGCGGTGCAGGTCGATGTCATCGGGGGCGGCGGTGAGGCGGTAGCCGCCGGGCTCCGAGGCGATGGCGTCCTTGCCCAGGGCCCGGCGCAGGCGGCCCACGAGGGCCTGGAGGGCGGCCTGGGCGGCGGCGGGCGGGGCGTCCGACCAGACGGCGTCGATGAGGGTGTCCACGGAGGCGGTACGGGTGGGGTGCAGGGCCAGGGCCGCGAGCAGCGCGCGCAGGCGGGGGCCGCCCACGGGGATGGGGGCCCCTTGCTCGTCGTACGCCTCCGTGGCGCCCAGAACTCGATACCGCACGCAGCCATTCTGACCCTTCGCCGGGGGACGCCCCGCCCCGCGGCTGCCCGGCCACCCTCTTCTCCCACCCACCCGCCCCCATCGGCGCTCCGCACCTCGTCCTCAAACGCCGGACGGGCTGAATCTCCGCGCTCCGCGCTTGTCCTCAATCGCCGGACGGGCTCAATCCCCGCGCTCCGCGCTCGTCCTCAATCGCCGGACGGGCTTGATCGGTCCCGCTGCGCGCTCGTACTCAGGCGTCGGGCCGGACTCGTCGATCGCGCTGCGCGCTCGTCCTCAAACGCCGGACAGGCTGAAACCTGCCGGTTGCGGCGACAGTCTTAGCCCGTCCGGCGTTTGAGGACGAGGCGCGGAGCGCCGATAGAGGGTGCCGATGACGGGGGGGGCGAGGTGTCAGTGCGGGAGGGAGTGCGGGGTGCGCCCCGCACCCAGGGGGGCCTGCTGGGGGAGCACCGTGCCGGTAGGCACCGCGCGCTGCCGCGCCGGCGTGCCCGTCCAGCACGTCCCGCGCCGGGACAGCAGCCGCCGCAGCCACACCTCCGTGGCGACGAGGTCGGCGAGCCCGTCGAGCGGCACCTGCTCCCCCTCGGCGGCCGCGCGCAGCGCCTTGCGGACGACCCGGGCCTCCACGAGGCCCGCCTCGGCCAGGAGCGGCGCGTCGAAGAGGGCGATCAGGCCGTCCACGGCCACGCGCAGGCCGGTGCGGGCGGCCGCCGCGTTCGAGGCGTGGGACGGCGCGCCCCAGCCGGGCGGGAGTTCGGTGACTCCGGCGCCCTCCAGGACCGTACGGAGGATCTCGGCCCGCGCCCCGGGACGGACCCGCAGGGACTCCGGGAGCGCCCGGCAGGCGCGCACGACCTGGTTGTCCAGGAACGGCGCGTGCAGCCGCTGCGAGCGCACCTCGGCGGCCTGTTCCAGCAGGCGCAGGTCCGCCGCGTGCCGGAACAGCGCGGCCCGCGCGCGGAACTCACCGGGCCGCTGTCCGGGGCCCGGTCCTGGGCGCGTCACCGTCTCCTGGAGACGAACCGATACTTCTGCGAGGGCCTCGCCGGTGAGCCAGCGCGCGGCGGGCCCCGGTCTGGCCCAGGCGAGGGCGGCGAGCGAGGCGCCCACGGCCCCGCCGGGCTCGTCGAAGCTGCGGTGCAGCAGCCGCTCGGCGAGCGTCTCGACGCCCGCGCGGTGCGGGGTGCGGGCCAGGCGCCGCGCGGCGCCGTACACGCGCGCGGGGACCAGGACCGAGCCCTCGGCCTTGGCGAGGGCGGTGACCGGGCGCACCAGGTGCCTGCGCTTGCGGTCCATGAGGAGGTCGGCGAGGCGGGCGGGGTGCGCGTCGAGCACCTGCCGCGCGCCGTAGCCGGTGAAGTGGTCGGCGCTGCCCGAGGCGAGCCGGATCCGGTGGCGCTGGGCGGCGACGAGCACGCCGCTGGGCTCGTCGGTGAGCGGGCTGTCCAGATCGGCGTACGGCAGGCTCTCCTCGTCCCCGGCGACGACGACGTGGTGCAGCCGGGGGTTGGCGGCGATGGTGCCCGCGCGCTGGAGCTCGGCCTCGCGGCCGCCCGTGGCCAGGTCGTTGAAGGTGACGGCGAGGAGCCGCTCGCCCGCGCCGGTGCCGTGGCCGAGGACCGTGCCCGGCATCCCGGGAAGGCCCGCCGCGAGCAGCGCGAGGGTGCCGGAGGCGGGGCCGCCGGAGAGGTCGGCGCCGATGCCGGGCACCGGCATGCCGCGGGCCGCGCGCCGCTCGGCGGGCCCCATGCCGGGGACGGGCCCGGGGTCGATGTCCGGCACGTGCCGCGGTGCCCGCAGCCGGGCGCGGACGGCTTCGACGAGGGCGTCGCGGACGCCGTCCACGGCGCTGGCCTCGTCGGTCGGGGGTGCCGCGACGGCGAGGGACGCGACGGGTTCGTACCCGGCGATCTCCCGCGCGCCCGCGCGGAGGATCAGGGCATGCCCCGGGGGCACGCGCCGCACGCCCTGGTACGGCGTCGAGTCGTGCAGCGCCTCCGGGACGTCCGGGGCGGCGAGCAGCGCCGCGAGGTGGCCGATGTCCAGGTGGGCCTCGATGAGGTCGGCCAGCGGCAGGGCGGCGGTGGCGTAGGCGGTGCCGCCGGCCCAGGGGGTGTAGAACACCGGCCGGGCGCCCGCCAGATCACCGGCGATCATCACGCGGCGGCCGACGCGGACGACCGCGGTGTAGCTCCCGGGCCAGGCGGTGAGGTGGCGCAGCGCGCCGCCGCGGGCGGCGAACAGGCTGACCCTGAGCTCCTCGTCGCTGGCGCCGCAGGTGCCGAGCACGGCGATGGAGGTCTCGTCGTCGGCCTTGACGGTGCGGACCTCGTCGGGGCGCCAGTCGCCGACCGCCCACAGGGGGTCGGGGTCGCCCCACAGGAGCTGGGAGCCCACGGGGTGGACGGTCTCGCCGTCGTCGCCGGTGGCGCCCGCCGCACCGACGGCGGCCGAGGGCCTCGTGGTGGTACTGCTCCACCCCACCAACCACCGCATCGCCGCCTCCACGGGCTGTGGACAACCAGTGCACCCATTCAAACCTGGGGACTGGGGTCCCATGCTGCCA
Source organism: Streptomyces sp. NPDC043996 (assembly GCF_056435225.1). Taxonomy (NCBI): domain Bacteria; kingdom Bacillati; phylum Actinomycetota; class Actinomycetes; order Kitasatosporales; family Streptomycetaceae; genus Streptomyces; species Streptomyces sp. NPDC043996. The sequence goes on from NZ_JBWKEY010000010.1 coordinate 14,933, forward strand.
CGAAGGAGGCGCGCGAGAGGGCCTACGACGGCGCCCGTACCGGCGCGAACACGCCCCGCGTGATCGGTGGTTGAGTCGGCAACGACGTCAACAAGCGGACGTGGGAAGGCCGGAGCCCGCGCAGGCGGCATCGATTTTCGGCCAATTCGGCCATGGCCGAACACGCCCCCGGGGGCGTGTCGCCCTACGCACAGCCCGGGAGGCGGTGTGCGCCTCCCGGACCGGTCCGCCGCCCGCGGGGATGGAGGCGGCGGTGTCCCCCAGCCCGCTGACTCCAGCGCAGCGGGCCGACCCACGCGTCATCCATGGAAGCGCTCCCCCCATGACCAAAGAAGAGCGCACGCACAGGCGCACGGCCACACACCCGGAGCACGATCCGACGGTGCCGCACTCCCGTACGGACAACAATCTCGCCATACGGAACTGTGCCTCTTAACGCTTGGGATTCATCGAACTACGCTGGGTGTGCTGATGTTTTCGCGGAGGCATATACCTGGGGGCTCGGCCACACGCTCTTGCGGCCGGGGATCGGGAGAGCGGCGCACGACACGCCGTACGCACCGAGGACCCCCGGTCGCCGCCCCCGGGGGAACGCAAGCCGAATGCCGCGCGGTCTCGCCACTGCCCGGCAGCCGTCTGTGTCGAGGGGTGGCGCAATGTCCAGGGAGCAACGCGGGCCGAACGAAAAGCTCGGCACCGTTCTCGCCCTCGCGGGAATCAGCAACGCGGGACTCGCGCGCAGGGTCAACGACCTAGGTGCCCAACGCGGCTTGACGCTGCGGTACGACAAGACCTCGGTGGCCCGGTGGGTGTCCAAGGGCATGGTGCCGCAGGGCGCCGCGCCGCACCTCATCGCGGCCGCCATCGGCCAGAAGCTGGGCCGCCCCGTCCCCCTGCACGAGATCGGCCTCGCCGACGCGGACCCGGCGCCCGAGGTGGGCCTCGCCTTCCCGCGCGACGTGGGCGCGGCGGTGAAGTCCGCCACCGAGCTGTACCGCCTGGACCTCGCGGGCCGCCGCGCGGGCGGCGGCATCTGGCAGTCCCTCGCGGGCTCCTTCGCCGTCAGCGCCTACGCCACGCCCGCGTCCCGCTGGCTCATAACCCCGGCCGACAGCTCGGTCGCGCGCGACGCGGGCCGCGAGGGGCCGCGCGACGCGGGCAAGGCGGACGACGGCGGCGCGCCGATGAAGGTCGGCCACAGCGACGTGGTGAAACTCCGCGAGGCCGCGGAGGACGCGAGGCGGTGGGACTCCAAGTACGGCGGCGGGGACTGGCGCTCGTCGATGGTCCCCGAGTGCCTGCGCGTCGAGGCGGCGCCGCTGCTCCTCGGCTCGTACTCGGACGAGGTGGGCCGCGCCCTGTTCGGCGCGACCGCCGAACTGACCCGGCTCGCCGGGTGGATGGCCTTCGACACCGGCCAGCAGGAGGCCGCCCAGCGGTACTACATCCAGGCGCTGCGCCTGGCCCGCGCCGCCGCCGACGTCCCCCTCGGGGGGTACGTCCTCGCGTCGATGTCCCTCCAGGCCACCTACCGCGGCTTCGGCGACGAGGGCGTGGACCTCGCGCAGGCCGCCCTGGAGCGCAACCGCGGCCTCGCCACCGCCCGCACCATGAGCTTCTTCCGCCTCGTCGAGGCACGCGCGCACGCGCGCGCCCATGACGCGCAGGCCGCGGGCACCGCGCTGCGGGCCGCCGAGGGCTGGCTGGAGCGCTCCCGCGAAGGCGACCACGACCCCTCCTGGCTCGGCTTCTACGGCTACGACCGCTTCGCCGCGGACGCCGCCGAGTGCTACCGCGACCTGAAGGCGCCCCGCCAGGTGCGCCGCTTCACCGAGCAGGCCCTGTCCCGGCCCACCGAGGAATTCGTCCGCTCGCACGGTCTGCGGCTCGTCGTGTCCGCCGTCGCCGAGCTGGAGTCCGGGAACCTGGACGCGGCCTGCGAGCAGGGCGTGCGGGCCGTGGAGGTCGCCGGACGCATCTCCTCCGCGCGCACCACCGAGTACGTGAAGGACCTGCTGCACCGCCTGGAGCCCTACGGGGACGAGCCACGGGTGGTGGAGCTGCGGGAAAGGGCGCGGCCGCTGCTGGTCGCACCGGCGTGAGTCTCGCGTCTCGAAGGGCCCCCACCACGTTTAACGGCGTTGTCAGTGGTGCAGGGCACTATCGGGGTGGGAGGTGAAGGCGATGGGTCGGGGTGCTGTGACGTACGACTGTGACGTCCTCGTGATCGGTGGCGGGATCGTCGGTCTTTCGGTGGCCTATGCCGTGACGCGTGCCGCGCCGGGCACGCGGGTGACGGTCCTGGAGAAGGAGAGCGGCCCCGCACGGCACCAGACGGGCCGCAACAGCGGCGTGATCCACAGCGGGATCTACTACCGCCCCGGCTCCCTGAAGGCCCGCTTCGCCGTGCGCGGGGCCGCCGAGATGGTCAAGTTCTGCGCCGAGTACGGCATCGCGCACGAGGTCACCGGCAAGCTGATCGTCGCCACCGACAGCGCCGAGCTGCCCCGCCTGCACGCCCTCGTCCAGCGCGGCCGGGAGAACGGCATCCCGGTGCGCGAGCTCGGCCCGGCCCAGATCGCCGAGCACGAGCCCGAGGTGCGCGGCCTCGCCGCCATCCACGTCGGCACCACCGGGATCTGTGACTACGGCGCCGTCGCCGCGCAGTTCGCCCACGCCTCCGGCGCCGACGTGCGGTACGACGCGGAGGTGGTCCGCGTCGACCGGCGACCCGGCCTCGGCGTCGCCGTGCGCACCGCGCGCGGGGACGTGGTGCGGGCCCGGGTCCTGGTGAACTGCGCCGGGCTCCACTGCGACCGGATCGCCCGCCTGACCGGTGACGACCCCGGCATGCGGATCGTGCCCTTCCGGGGGGAGTACTTCCACCTCGCCCGCCCCGATCTGGTGCGCGGCCTCGTCTATCCCGTGCCGGACCCCGCCTTCCCCTTCCTCGGCGTGCACCTGACACGCGGCGTGGACGGCGGCGTCCACGTCGGCCCGAACGCGGTGCCCGCGCTGGCCCGCGAGGGGTACGGCTGGGGGGTCGTGCGCCCCCGCGAGCTCGCCGGGACGCTCGCCTGGCCCGGCTCCTGGCACATCGCCCGCAGACACTGGCGGTACGGGGCAGGTGAGATGCGCCGCTCCCTCTCCAAGGAGGCCTTCACCCGGGCGGTGCAGCGGCTGCTGCCCGCCGTGCGCTCCGAGGACCTGGTGCCCGCGGCGGCCGGGGTCCGGGCCCAGGCCGTGCTCCGCGACGGCACGCTCGTGGACGACTTCCTCATCCGCGAGGGCGCACGCACCGTGCACGTACTGAACGCCCCGTCCCCCGCGGCCACCGCGTCCCTCCCGATCGGCCGGGAGGTGGCCCGCCGGGTCCTGGCTTCGCTGTGACACCGGGCGTTCCAGCCCGTCCGGCGTTTGAGGACGAGGCGCGGAGCACCAATGGCTTTGAGCGGGGGGACGGGGGCGGCAGCCCCCGGATCGGGAAGGGGCGGGTTTGGGGACCCCCGGTAGGGCCCGGCGCCATAAAATGGGGGCACTGTGTCTGAGAACCCGCCCCCGAAGGGCACCCCCCGCTTTCCCGAAGGCCCCGCCCCCGACCCCACGGGCAACCGCTTCGAGCGCCGCATCCGCAGCTTCACCCCGCGCCGCAGCCGCGTCACCACCGCCCAGGGCGACGCCCTGGTGCGCCTGTGGCCCAAGTGGGGCTTCGACATCGACGGCGCAAAGGTCCTCGACCTCGCGGAGCTGTTCGGCAACGACCGCCCCGTCGTCCTGGAGATCGGCTTCGGCATGGGCGAGGCCACCGCGCGGATGGCGGCCGCCGACCCGGCCACGAACATCCTCGCCGTGGACGTGCACACCCCAGGACAGGGCAACCTGCTCAACCTCGCGGACCAGAACGGCCTGACCAACATCCGGGTCGCCAACGGCGACGCCGTGATCCTGCTCCGGGAGATGCTCGCCCCGGAGTGCCTGGACGGCACCCGGGTGTACTTCCCCGACCCCTGGCCGAAGGCCCGCCACAACAAGCGGCGCCTGATCCAGGCGGACTTCCTCACGCTGCTCGCGCCCCGCCTCAGGCCCGGCGCGCTGCTGCACTGCGCCACGGACTGGGAGCCGTACGCCGAGCACATGCTCGAGGTGCTCACCGCGCACCCCGACTTCGAGAACAGCCAGCCGGACGGCGGATACGCGCCGCGTCCGGAGTTCCGGCCGCTCACCCGCTTCGAGGGCCAGGGCCTGCGCAAGGGGCACGTCGTGAACGACCTCCTCTTCCACCGCGCCGCCACGCTCGGCGGGGCCTGAGGCACCGTCGCGGCCCGCCCCCACCCTCGTTAGGGTCAAACCGTGGCCACCCGTCCCGCACGCCCGAGCCACCCGACGCCGCCCGGCGGGCCCGCCGGGTGCGCAGGGGCACCCGGGCCCCGGCGGCCGCCCCTGTGGCAGCGCGGGGCCATCCGGGCGACCGGCCTGGTCACGCTGCTCGCGCTGTCCGGACTCGTGATCCTCGCGCTGGTCCGCGAGCAGACGGGCACCGAGGGCTTCCTGGTCGGCCTCGGCCTCGCCACGCTTCCGGTGCCGCTGCTCGTCGCCGCGTTCCGCTGGCTGGACCGGGTGGCGCCAGGGCCCTGGCGGAACCTGCTGTTCGCCTTCTCCTGGGGGGCCTGCGCGGCCGCGCTCATCGCGATCGTGGCGAACAGCTTCGCGACCCGCTGGATAGCGACCGCGACCGCCGACCCGACCAGCGCGGACACCCTCGGCGCGACCGTCATAGCGCCGGTCGTCGAGGAGACCGCGAAGGCGGCGGCCGTGCTCCTGGTGTTCCTGTTCCGCAGGGGCGACTTCACCGGGGTCGTCGACGGGTTCGTGATAGCGGGCGTCACCGCCACCGGCTTCGCCTTCACCGAGAACATCCTCTACCTCGGCAACGCCTTCGGCACCGACCAGCTCAGCGGCGAGAGCGGCCTCGCCTCGGTGACCGCCGCGACCTTCTTCGTGCGCGTGGTCATGTCACCGTTCGCGCATCCGCTGTTCACCGCGCTCACCGGCATCGGCTTCGGCATCGCCGCCACCGCCGCCGAGCACCGCACGGTCCGCAGGGCCCTGCTGCCCTGCGCCGGTCTCGTCCTGGCGATGGGCCTGCACGCCTTCTGGAACGGCTCCGCGGGCTTCGGCGAGTACGGCTTCTTCGTCGTCTACGCCACCTTCATGCTCCCGCTGTTCGGGCTGCTCACCTGGCTCGCCGTCTGGCTGCGCCAGCGCGAGCTCCGCCTGGCGCGCGAGGAGCTGCCCGTGTACGCGGCGGCGGGCTGGTTCGCCGCGCCCGAGCCGTACGCCCTCGGCTCGATGGACGCCCGCACCCTCGCCCGCGACTACGCGGTGTTCCACCTGGGCAAGCCCGCGGGCCGCACCGTCGTGGAGTACGAGACGTACGCGACGGCCCTCGCGCTCCTTCGCCACCGGGCCCGCGGCGGCCGCGGCGGCGCCGACTTCGCCGCCCGCGAGCGGGAGCTCCTGCAGGCGCTGTGGGAGCGCCGCCCCGTGGCCGGGCCCGCCCTCGGCTACGCGGCACGGGCGACGTCAGCGACACCGGGACCGGTGTCGCTGCCGCACGCCGCGTACGGGCCCGCCCTCGCCTACGGCCCGGCGCTGCCCCCGTACAACCCCTACCGCACCTGACGTCAGGCCGCGGCCGCCGTCAGCGCCGCGAGCTCCGCCGCCGTCAGCTCCAGGTCGCCCACCGCGAGGAGCGCGGGCAGCTGCTCCACCGTGCGCGCCGACGCCAGCGGGGCCGCCACGGTCGGCTGGGCGGCGAGCCAGGCGAGGGCGACGGTCGCGACCTCGGCGTCGTGGGCCGCGGCCACCTCGTCGAGGGCGGCCAGGACCCGGGGTCCGCGCTCCGTGTCCAGGTGGGCGCCCGCGTTCGCGGCGCGGGCGCTGTCGACGTCGGCGCCGGGGCGGTACTTGCCGGTGAGGAAGCCGGAGGCGAGCGCGTAGTACGGGATCGCGGCGAGGCCGGAGCGCGAGGCGATCTCCTGCAGGGGGCCCTCGTAGGTGTCGCGCGAGACGAGGTTGTAGTGCGGCTGGAGCGCCACGTACCGCACCAGGCCCTCGCGGTCGGAGAGGTCGAGGGACTCCTGTAGGCGCTCGGGGCTGATGTTCGAGGCGGCGATCGCGCGGACCTTCCCGGAGCGCACCAGCTCGTCGAGGGCGGTGATGATCTCCTCGACCGGCACGGAGGGGTCGTCGTAGTGCGTGTAGTACAGGTCGATGTAGTCGGTGCCGAGCCGCCGCAGGGACTCCTCGGCCGCGGCCTTGATGGTGTGCGCCGACAGGCCCTTGTAGTCGGGGTGGGCGCCGACCTTGGTGGCGATGACGACGTCGGAGCGGTTGCGGCGGGCGCCGAGCCACTGGCCGAGCACGGCCTCGGACTCGCCGCCCTTGTTGCCGGGTGCCCAGGCCGAGTACACGTCGGCGGTGTCTATGAAGTTGCCGCCCGCGGCGGTGTAGGCGTCCAGGACGGCGAAGGACTGCTCCTGGTCAGCGGTCCAGCCGAAGACGTTGCCGCCGAGGGCGAGGGGGAAGACTTCGAGGTCGGAGGGTCCCAGAGGGCGAAGAGTGGTCATACGGGCACCAACGCCCCTGTGAACGGGGGAATTCCGCCGCGCCGGGGCGGGAGTGACCGACGGCCCTGGCGTCGGGGGGTCGTCGCCAGGGCCGCCGGAGTCAGGAGGGCCCCTCGGGAAGTCGCCTCGGGGGGCGGGGTGTTACGGGGTGAGCCCCTTGGAGCGCAGCCACGCCAGCGGGTCGATGGTGCCGCCGCCGGGCGCCTGGACCTCCAGGTGCAGGTGCACGCCCGTGACGTTGCCGGTGGCGCCCATGCGGCCGATGACCTGGCCGGTGCTGACCTGCTGGCCCACGCTGACGCCGAGCGAGGACTGGTGGCAGTACCAGATCTCGGTGCCGTCCTTCAGCTCAAGGACGGTGCGGTAGCCGTACGAGGGCACCCACCCCGCTTCCTTGATGGTGCCGGTGCCCACGGCCTTGAGCGGCGCGCCCGCGGAGCCCGCGAAGTCGAGGCCGGTGTGCCGGCCGGAGGACCACATGGAGCCGGAGTCGCCGAAGTGCGAGGTGAGGGTGTACGAGGAGACGGGGAGCGTGAAGCTCTTGGCGAGCTTGGCGAGGCGCTCGGCCTCGCGCTTCTTGCGGGCCGCCGCCTCCTTCTCGCGCTTCTCCTCGGCGGCCTTGGCCTTGGCGGCCGCCCGCGCCTTGCCCTGCTGGGCCTCGGCCCGCTCGGTGGCGGCCTTCAGGGCGGCGTCCTGCGCCTCCTGGCGCTGCGTGTCGTCGGCCTGGTGCCGCTGGTTCTCGGCCTGCTGGAGGATGCGGGCGCGCAGGGCCTGGCCGGCGTCGGTGGTGCCCTGCCTGGCGTCGGCGGTGGTGACGCCCGCGGAGCTCAGGGGCGCGGCGTCGGCGGGCGTCGCGGCGGCTTCGGGCTCGTCGTCCGCGGTCAGGGAACCGATGCCGGGCAGCGACACGTCCGGCATGGAGAGGGAGACGGGCGGCTTGCCGCCCTGCGCGCTGGCCATGCCGCCCGCGCCGACGGCGGCGATGACGCCTACGCCGAGGACGGTGGAGCTGCGGGCGAGGCCGCCGCCGCCCTTCTTGTGGATCCGGTGCTTGCCGCGCACGGGGCGGACGGTCTCCGCCGTGGGGTTCCACTCGCCCCAGGTCTCCTGGGAGTCCTGGGTGGCATACCCGGCGTAGACGGCGTACTCCGTGGGGTCGTCGCCTCCCGCGGTGCCGACGGCGGACTCACCGGCGGGGCCGGTGGATCCGGCAGGTCCTGTGGGTATGAACAGCGCTTCTGGGGCAGGCCGGTTGGACGCCACTGGGGCGCGCTCCTTTCCTTCCTTCTCGCCTACCGGGTTAGCTGACGGGTTCGGAGCAGGAAGGTCTCCTACGACCGCTCCTCACGTACGAGACCGCGTACGCGAAAGACGGCCGATTCACCCCAATTTTGGTGGTTCCCCGGCTCCCTCGCGGGATTAGGCACATGCGCACGGAGCCGTCGTGAGTGACGGCTGGGACGACCGCGCTGCGTTATCGAACGTTAATAGACAGCCGGTCGGTATTCCAAGCTGTTCCCGCTGATCGTTAACGCTTACGCGATAAACACAACGGGACAAGAGCGAGCGGAACAGGGCGAGTTGAGCGGTCGCCATGACACAGCGCAGCGAGGCGGATCTTGACATCTCGCTGACAAGTGGTCAGCCGGGCTGCGGAGGGGCGCCATTCAGTCACGCGGTGTGAGGGGACGGCGTACGGCGAGGAGCGCCATGTCGTCGCTCGCGCCGCCCCCGGTGTGCTCGACGACCTCCGCCACCAGGGTGGAAAGGAGCGCGTCGGGAGCGTCCGCGCCGGAGAAGATCCGGCCGCCGAGCCGGGCCGCGGGGTCGTAGAACACCCCGTCGGCGTCCCGGGACTCGCTCAGCCCGTCGGTGTAGAGCAGCAGCGTCGACCCGGGCGGGAAGTCGGTCTCGTCCGCGCGGTCGGGCCAGGTGCCGAGCTCGCCCATGCCGAGCGGCAGCGCGGGCTCGGCGGGCGAGAGCACGCAAAGACGGCCGTCGGCCCGCAGCACGAGCGGCTCGGGGTGGCCCCGGTTGACGAGCCGGACGATGCCCTCGCCACGGGGGATCTCCGCGAGGACGGCGGTGGTGAACCCCTCGAACGCGTCGAGCCCGTCGCGCCGCGTGCCCTCGCGCGCCAGGGCACGCTCCAGGCGCTGCGCCACCGCCTCCAGGGTGGTCTCCTGCTCGGCGGCCTCGCGGAAGGCGCCGATGACCACCGCGACGGCGGCCACCGCGCCCATGCCCTTGCCCCGCACGTCACCGACGACGAGCCGCACCCCGTGCGGGGTGTCCTGCACCGCGTACAGGTCGCCGCCGATGAACGCGTCGGCCTGCGCGGCCTCGTAGCGGGCGGCCACGTCGAGCCCGCCGATGCGCGGGTCCGGCAGCGGAAGCACCGCCCGCTGGGCGGCCACGGCGATGGAGCGCGCCGAGGCGAGGCGGGCGTCGCCCCGGCGCACCACGCGGTTGATGACGACGGCGAGGGCGCCCACGGTCAGCATGGTGACGAACGAGGTGACGACCTCCACGTCCACGCCCGCGTGGGTCTTGAGGCGCAGCGCGAGCACGGCGGCACAGGACACGGCGGCCGTCGCCACGGTGGTGGACAGGGAGAAGAACGGGGCCGCGATCAGGGGCGCGGCCGCGAACAGCGGGGACGCGGTGAACTCGGGCGGCGTGAGCGCGTCGAAGACGACCCCGGCCACGATGAGGAGCGGAGGCAGGGCCCGGGTGAGCGCCCGCTCCCGGGGCAGGGCCCGGTCGGGCTCCCGCTCCCGGGGCAGGCTCCGCCCCTCACCGCCCATGGCGCGCCCCCGGCCCGCAGGCCCAGGGCTGGAGCCCCCCGCCACGGAAAGCAACCACCGTTCCACTCCCACCGCAGACACGCCGCATCGGCCCAAGGCTTCCCGCCCCGGGGCCCCGGAGCGACCCGGCGTGCTCCGAGTGGGTTACCCGCGGTGAGGTGTGGAGGCAGTCACCACCGGGACGGGGGGCTCACACGGCGTCCCGCAGGGGCGCGGGCGCCCCCGTCGCGAGCCGTCCCGCGCGGGCGAGCGCCCGCAGGGCCAGGGCGCACCCCGCCCCCACGGCGGCGAGCGCCAGCCAGGGCACGGCGGACACCCCTCGGCGTTCGCTCAGGTCGAGCAGCGCGCCCATGCCGAGGTTCCCCACGGTGATGCCGATGCCGCACACGGTGTTGTAGAGCCCGTAGTGGGTGGCCACCCAGCGGTCCCCGGACAGCGAGACGACGGTGTCCATCTCGAAGGGGTAGAGCACGGCGTTGGCCGCGGCGAGCGCCGCCGCGCACAGCAGCAGCGCCGTGACGCCCGCGTACCCGGGCCCGCCGAGCGCGGGCGGCAGGAACGCCGCGCCCATCAGGGCGAGCCCGGCGACCAGGCACTGCTCGCGCGTCCAGGTGCGGCGGCACCAGTCGGTGATCCGCAGCTGCCCGACGAGCGCGACGAGCCCGGACACCACGAACAGCGCGCTGGTCGCCGCCGTCTGCGCAGTGCCCTCGCCGAGCAGCCGCTCCACTTCGAGCGGCAGGGCGAGATAGACCTGGAAGGACAGGACGTACGAGCCGGTCATGGCCAGCGAGAACAGCCAGAAGGGCCGGTTGCCGAACACGATCCGCCACTGCCCGGGGCCTGTGCCCGCCGCGTCCGCCTTGGCCCGCCGCACCGGGAGGCGCGCGATCTGCACCACCGAGAGCAGCGCGAACAGGGCGGCGGCGACCGCGCAGGTGAGCCGGAAGTCCACCCCGGTCAGGGCGAGTCCGACGAGCGGGCCGAGCAGGATGCCGGTCTGGTAGAAGACGTTGAACAGCGCGAACGCCTCGACGCGCCGCTCCGGACCGCCCGCCTCCGCGGCGACGTACGCGCGCACCGCCGGGTTGAACAGCGCCCCCGCGAGCCCCGTCGCCGCCGACGCGGCGATGAGCACCGGCAGCGTCTGCGCGAAGGCGAGGGCCCCGAAGCCCGCCGTGCGCAGGGCGCACCCGGCCACGATCATCGGCTTGTACCCGAGCCGGTCGGCGAGCGCGCCGCCGACCAGGAACATGCCCTGCTGGGAGAGATTGCGCACGCCGAGGACGAGCCCGACGGCCCAGGCGGCGAGGCCGAGCCGCCCGGACAGATGGGCGGCGAGGTACGGCATCAGCATGTAGAAGCCGAGGTTGATGGTGAGCTGGTTGACGAACAGAAGCTGCACCGCGGGGTCGAAGCGCCGCGCCCGGCGCCAGACTCCGGTCACGGGGCCACCGCCCCCTCGCCCACGGGCGCCGCGGGACCGCCCACCGGCGCGGCGCCGAGGACCGGCTCGACGGCGCGCACCGGCGGCCCGGCCCACCGGTGCGCCCGCGCCTGCCGGTTCACCCGCCAGCGGCTCCACCCGGTCACCCCGTCCCCGGGCCCGGGGACCTCGCGCGGCTCGTCGGGGACGGCGCCGGGGGAGCCGATGAGGCCGTGGGCGCGGCAGTACTCGTCGTTGAAGACGGTGTCGAAGTAGCGCTGCGGCCCGTCGGGGAAGACCGCCGCGATCCGCGCCCCGCGCGGCCTGGTGCGGGCCAGCCAGGCGGCGACGAGGGCGACCGCGCCGACGCTCCAGCCGCCGGTGGCGAACTGCCGCTCGGCGAGCCGTCGCGCGCTGCGCACCGCCTCGGCGGGCCCCACCCAGTGGACCTCGTCGAAGGCGTCGTGGTCGACGTTGCGGGGGTGGATGGAGGAGCCGAGTCCGCGCATCAGACGGGGCCCCGCGGCGAGCCCGAAGATGGTCGAGGCGACGCTGTCCACGCCGACGAGTTCGAGGCCGGGCACCGGCCCCGAGCGCAGCTCCCTGGCGATCCCCGCGGAGTGCCCGCCGGTGCCGACGGCGCAGACGAGGACGTCGAAGTGGCCGAGCTGGCGCACGAGTTCGGCGGCGAGCTCACGGTAGGCGTCCGGGTTGTCCGGGTTGTGGTACTGGTTCGGGCACCAGGCCCCGGCCATGCCGTCGGCGGCCATCAGCTCGGTGACCCGGTCGACGCGGGCCTGCTGCCAGCCGCCGACGGCGCCCGGCTCGCGCACCACGTGGACGCGGGCGCCGTGGGCGATGAGCATCCGCTCGACGATGGGTTCGAGGCCGGGGTCGGTGACGATGTGCACGGGGTGGCCGTAGTGGACGCCGGCGAGCGCGAGCCCGAGCCCGAGCGTCCCCGACGTGGACTCGACGATGGGTGCGCCGGGCCGCAACTCACCCCGTGCACGGGCGCGTTCGACCAGGTGGAGGGCGGCGCGGTCCTTGATGCCGCCGAAGTTGAAGCCTTCGAGCTTGGCCCAGTAGCCGCGGCCGCCCTCCAGGGAGGGCTCGTCGATCCAGAGCACGGGCGTGTTGCCCACGGCGGTCGCCGCGGGCCGCAAGTTTCCGATCATGGGTGAGCGGTCCTTCGGGTGCGTGGAGTGGGGGGTGGCGAGGCGGAGTCCGCTGCCGGACTCCGTGGCCCGCTCAGTTCCGGTCCACGCCGATGGCGATGAGCAGGGCGGCTCCCGAGGGCGCGCCACACGGCCCGGCCCGTGGCTCCGCGCCCGCCGGGCGCGTGCCTCGGGGCGGGGACGCGGGCGGGGCGGCGCGCCCGCCGCCGCTGTCGCCGCCGCCGCCGTCCGGCGGGCCCTCGCGGTCGGCGGGCTGCGCGGCGACCGCTGCGGGGTGCCCGGTGGCGGCGTGCTCGCCGTGCGCGGGCCCCGGACACTTCTGGTGGGCGGGGGTGGCGAGGGTCGCGGGCGCGGCGGCGGGCCCGTGCGGCCCGTGGCACACACCGGCGAAGAGGGCGCAGGTGGCGAGCAGCACCACCGCCAGCACGTACCGCACCCGACTCATGGTGACCAACAAGCTACGCAGGGCTCATGAGGCAAGGCAAAGCCCCGTCGCCACAACGGCGGAATCCCATGGCAGAGCCAGCCGAAAGCCGCCCTCGAAAGCCCCCTGGACACGCCGAAGGCCCGGAATCCGTTCGGATTCCGGGCCTTCGGTTCTTCTTCAGTAGCGGGGACAGGATTTGAACCTGCGACCTCTGGGTTATGAGCCCAGCGAGCTACCGAGCTGCTCCACCCCGCGTCGGTGAACCCAACAGTACGCCATCGGGGGCACGGAAAGCGAACCGGTTCCCCCAGGCGCCCTCGGCGGCCTCAGGTGTTCTCGGCGTGGGTCAGCGTCTCCCAGGCCACGAACAGGTCGTCGGTGCCTTCCGGGCGCCGCTCCAGGGTGAGCTTCCTGGTGTGCGGCAGATCCATGCCGAGGCGTCCGCGCAGGTGGTTGAGGGCGACCTCCGTGTCGGGCCCGAGGTCGCGCTGGAGCCTGCCGCCGCACAGCCAGCCGGGCGCGGTGGCGCCGAGCTGGTAGCCGGAGTGGAACTCGAGGGCCGCCCGCAGCCGGTCCTTGACCTCGCCGTACAGGTCGACGCCCTGGTGCCAGGCCGTCTCCGCGATGTGCGCGGTGGCCGCGAGCGAGTACCCGGCGTGCTTGAAGTTGCGGCAGGTCTCCTGCGCGAGCCCGTCGGCGAAGGTCTTCTGCCCGAACCAGTAGCGGCGCAGCTCGTCCGCCGTGTCGATGTCGCTGCCCCGGGGCGCCACGGGCAGCGGCCCGTCGGACTTCAGATAGAAGTACGCGGGCACGCGGGCACGGAAGTGCCGCACGGCCCGCTCGAAGGCGGCGTGGTCGTCGAGGAAGACCGCCATGCCGATGGCGGCGTCGGCCATGACGAGGTCCCAGTTGCCGTTGAAGTCGGCGGAGCCGGGCAGGACCTGGGGCAGATAGGCGGTGCGCAGCATCCGCGCGAAGCGCAGCAGGTCGCCGTCGCTCCAGCCGTCGTACGTGTAGCGCACGGCCTCGGCGGCCCGCGCCCAGGAGGAGGCGGCCCAGGCGGTCTGGAGTCCGGCGTTGCCGTCGGTGTGGCGGGTGACGACCCGCGCCCAGGCGTCCATGATCCGCACGGCCTTCGCGGCGTGCGCGCGGTCACCGGTGACGTTGTAGAGCAGCGCGTGGGTGTACGCGGCGAGCGCGTCCTCGCGCTCCTCCACGCAGCCCTGCCCTGGCCGGGTGTCCGGCGGGCAGGCGACCACGGCGTACGGCGTGGGCTTGTAGTCGGCCGCGGCGTACTTGCTGGCCCGCATCTGCTCGTACGCCCCCAGCCAGGGCTGTTCGCGGGCCGCGACGTGGGCGCGGACCTTGGTGAGCTGGCCCTTGCTGAGCAGGACGCCCGGGTGCGTGAAGGGCAGGTCCGCGGGGCGGGCGGGGCGGGTCGCCGCGTCGCCGGGCTCATCGGAGCCGCCGCAGGCCGGGGCGGCCAGGGCGAGCAGCAGGGCCGCGGCGGCGGCCAGGAGGCGGCGTCCCCGGCGGCGTCCCCGGCGGCGCGTACCCACCCGTGCGCCCTCGCGTATGCCCTCGGGCCCTTCGCCTGCCGCCATGCCGCACCTCCGGATCGCGTCACTGGCAGCGTGCCCCGGGGGCGGCGCGGCCGCAGGATCTGTTGCGCCGGTCGTGGCGTGGCGCCCCGGCGCGGCGGGCCGCTGCTGTGACGGTCATCACCGTGATCTTTCGCTGCCCATGTCATCCGGACCGGGGTCGGCGGGCGTATGCACGGTGAGACCGGAAGAGATCCAGGAGCTGTCAGGTGACCGTCGAGGAGTTCGAGGAGTTCTATGCGCAAGCGGCCCCGCGGCTGACCGGCCAGCTGTACGTGATGCTCGGCGATCTGCACGAGGCGCAGGACGTCGTGCAGGAGGCGTTCGTCAAGGGCTGGAGCCGCCGCGGCGGGCTCGACCGCGACGGGCGCCCCGAGGCGTGGATCCGCACGGTCGCCTGGCGGCTCGCGGTGAGCCGCTGGCGCGGCCTGCGCCGCTCGGCGTCGGCCTGGCAGCGCAGCGGCGCGCCGCCGCATACGGAGGGGCCGGGGCCCGACTCGGTCGCCCTGGTGGAGGCGCTGCGCGAACTGCCGCCGCAGCAGCGCCGCACGCTCGCCCTGCACTACATGTGCGACCTCTCCGTCGACCAGATCGCCGGGGAGACCGGCCTCGCCGCGGGCACCGTCAAGACCCACCTGTCCCGCGGCCGCGCCGCCCTGGCCCACCGCCTCACCGACCCCCGTACCGAGGAGGCCCCCGGTGCCTGAACTCCCCCTGCCGCACCGCGCCGTTGCCCCTGATCGCCCCGAACGCCCCGAACACCCCGACTCCTCCGACCGCGCCGACTCCTCCCACCGCACCGATTCCTCCGGCCGCGCCAACTCCGGCCGCGCCGTCCCGCGCACGCGCGCCACGACGTACGACCGCCCCACCTCGGCCACTCGCCCCGCTCATCCCGCGCACCCCGCCACCCCCGTCACGGCCCACCCGTCCCTCCGCCGCGCCGCGCCCGCGTGCCGCCCGGCGGGTGCCCGTACCGAGGAGGCCCCCGGTGCCTGAACTCCCCCCGCCCCGCAGCGCCCTCGCCCCCGAACGCCCCGACCTCTCAGACCGCGCCGTCCCGCGCGCTCGCGCCACGAAACACGACCGCGCCACCTCCGCCGCTGACCCCGTCCGCCCCGCGTACCCCATCCGCCCTGCTCACCCCACTCACCCCGCCACCCCCGTCACGGCCCACCCGTCCCTCCGCCGCGCCGCGCCCGCGTACCGCCCGGCGAATCCGCGTACCGAGGAGGCCCCCGGTGCCTGAACCCCATGACCCCTTGCGTGAGCTGTTCCAGGAGGCCGTCGATGCCGGGCGGGCGCGGGCCGATGTGCCGCATGTGTCCGTCATCGAGCGGCGCGGCCGCCGGGCGCACCGGACGTTCGTCGGGGCGGTCGCCGTCACCGCGACGCTTGCCGTCGCGGGCGCGGGCGCGGTGGCGCTCGCCCAGCGGTCGGACCCGCCGCAGTCGCCCGCGTCCGTGCCCTCGTCCCCGCCCCTGAGCCCGTCGCCGTCCCCGTCCCCCTCGCCGACCCTCTCGCCGTCCGGGCCCGAGGGCTCGCCCCCGCCGCCGAGCACCAGCTATCCGCCGAGCGACCCGGACCCCACGCGCACGGACCCCCCGGCCACGCGGGAGGCGTCCACTCCGCCGCCACGGACCACGGGCCCGGGGTACCAGCCCTAGGGCCCTTCTGCTGGATCTCCGTGGCGTCGCGACGCCCGGCACGCCGAGAGCACGCACCGAACGCCGCTCCTTCACCCACGCAGATCCACCAGAAGGACCTAGCCACCCCCGCCGCGAGGCGGTCCCGCCCACCCGAGCCGCCTCCGGAGGCATCGCCATGCCCGTTTCCGCCCCGCCCCGCCCCAAGGAACGGCCCCGGGCGACCGCCTCCCGCGCCCCCGCACGACCGGCCGCCGTCGCCCGCGGGTTCCCCCGCCTCGGCCGCGAGGACGCGGACGTCCTCTTCCTGTACGTCCTCACGCGCGTCAGCCTGTGGGCGACGGCGTACTGCGCGACCTGGCTGTTCCCGCCCGAGTCCCGCACCCGGCACGCCGCTTCCCCGCTGTCCGCGTGGCAGCAGTGGGACTGGTGGCACTACCTCCGCATAGCCCAGGACGGCTACTTCCCCGACGGCGCGGGCCCCGGGACGGGCGACTGGGACAACCGGGAGGCCTTCTTCCCCGGCTTCCCGCTCGCCCTGCGCGCCGTCCACGCCCTGGTCCCGCACTGGGCGGCGGCCGGGCTCCTGGTCTCCTTCGTCTCCGGCGCCGTCGCGGTCCTGGCCCTCGCGCGCATCGCCCGTACGTACCTGCCCCACCCGGACGCGGGCCGCAGGACCGTCCTGTACTTCCTGCTCTCCCCCTGCGCGGTCTTCCTGGCCGCGGGCTACACGGAAGCCCTCTTCCTCGCCCTGGCCCTGCCCGCCTGGCTGGCCGCGCGGCGCCGCGCCTGGCCGCTCGCCGCGGTCCTCGCGGCCCTGGCGACGACGGTCCGCGTGAGCGGCCTGTTCCTCGCCGCCGCGCTCGCGGTCCACTTCCTCACCACCGTCCGCGCCCACCGCGACGCCCGCGCGCTGCCCTGGCTCGCGCTGCCCGCGCTGCCCCCGTTCGCGTACAGCTGGTTCCTCCAGCGCCACACCGGCGACTGGATGGCCTGGAAGCACGCGGAGGAGCGCGGCTGGTACCGCGACTTCCACACCCCGTGGGAAGCGTGGCGCAACACCTGGCGGGCCGCGTTCGGCCACACCACGCCCACCGGGTACGCGATCGAGTTCCAGGCGGAGCTCCTGGTGATGGTCCTGGGGCTGCTCCTGACCGCGTTCCTCCTCTACCGCCGCCGCTGGCCGGAGGCGGCGTACACCGTCCTCACCCTGGTCGCCCTCGGCACCTCCTACTGGTACATGTCGATCCCCCGCGCCACCCTCCTGTGGTGGCCGCTGTGGATCGCCCTCGCGTCCCTCGGCCTGCGCCGCCCGCGCGTCCACACCGCGTACGTCTGCCTGATGGCCCCCCTCGGCGTCATCTGCGCCCTCACGTTCCTGACGGGCCGCTGGGCGGGCTAACGGCGGGAGCACAAGACGGCGTCGATGACGGCGTCCATGCGGTCCTTCGTCGCCTGACCCGGCTGTGTGGTCACGGCGATGTTGACGGCGCGGCCGTTCTCGGTGACGCCGCCGCGGGTCTCGTACCCCGTCATGCTGCCCCCGTGGCCCCAGTAGACCCCGCCGCACGACAGCGGGGTGCTCACGAGCCCGAGGCCGTATTCGGCGCCTTCGGGGAAGGGATAACCGGCGGGGACGGTGGCGCGCATCTCGTCGAGCTGCTCCTCCTCCAGCAGCTTTCCGGAAACCAACGCCCCGAAGAACCGGTTGAGGTCGGAGTTGGTGGAGACCAGCTGCCCCGCCGCCCACGCCCAGGAGGGGTCCCACTCGGTGGCGTCGACCCAGGGCGCGCCCGGCTTCTCCTGGTAGTAGCCCTTCGGGTGCGGTCCCCGGACGGTCACGTCGCCGGGGGCGGGGAAGTACGTGTGGCGAAGGCCGAGGCGCTTGATGACGCGCCGGTCGATCTCCCCGGCCAGCGAGTGGCGGCTGACCTTCTCGATGATCAGGCCCGCGAGCAGGTAATTCGTGTTGCTGTACGCCCACTTCGCGCCGGGGTCGGAGTCCGCCGGGTGCTGGAGCGCGAGGTCGAGGAGCTCACGCGGGGTGTAAGGCCGGATCTCGTCACTCAGGTACTTCGTGTAGTTGGGCAGCCCGCTGGTGTGCTGGAGCAGCTGCCGTACGGTGATGCGGCGCCCGTCGATGCCGTCGCCGCGGACGAGGCCGGGCAGATAGTCGTCGACGAAGCCGTCCAGCTGGACCTTCCCCTCGCCGACCAGCTGCAGCATGACCACCGCGGTGAAGGCCTTGGTGTTGCTCCCGACGCGCACCCGCCCGTCCCGGGGCACCTTGGCCCCGGTGGCCACGTCACCGACCCCCGCGGTGTACGTACGCCCATGACCGTCACGCCCCCGCACACTCGCGAGCGCGCCCGGCGCTCCGCCGGACTCCACCAGCGCGCTCAGCCCCTCCCGGACGGGGTCGGGCCTGCCGGAGGCCCCCACCGCGGCGGGCGCGAGCACCCCCGCCGCCAGCACGCCCCCGGCGGCCACGGCCACGGCCGCCACGACGGCACTCCGGCGGCCCCACCGCCGCCCGCCGAACCCCACTTCTTTCCGCTTCTGCTGCTGCTCCCGCACGAGTCAACTCCTGGGCACTCAAGGGATGGATCAGCGCCGCGCGCCGGTCCCCAGGATGTCCGGAAGAGATCATTCGGCACGATCCCGCTACCTGCCGGGGGCGGGGTGGGGCTAACCCCCGTCCACTGACCCGTCCACGATGGCGTGCAGGTCGGCCAGGTAGGAGGCGAAGCGGGCGCGTCCGGTGTCGGAGAGGCGGACGTGGGTGACGGCGAGGCGTTTGACGCGGAGTTTGGCCACCTCCACCAGCTCCGCCTTCTCCAGGATCGCGAGCTGGCGGGAGAGCTCCGCGGCGGTCAGGTGCAGGCTCTCGCGCAGATCGGCGAAGGCGACGTGCTGGACCCGGTTGAGGGTGGCCAGGATGGCAAGCCGGTTCGGGGAGTGGATGAGGTTGGCCAGCACGTCCCGCGGCTGCCGGGCCGCAAGGTCATCAGCCACCGGTCACCGCTTCCAGCGCAGCACGAGGTAGACGGCGAGGCACACCGTGGGAACCGCGGCCGAGACGAGATGCGCGGTGAACGTGCCCGCGCCCTCACCGAAAATGAGCTTGATGCCGGGCATGGACAGCAGCACCACGCCACCGAACCGGGCGCCCTTCTCCACGCGCGTGTGCGGCCGCCTGCGGGCAGCGTCGTCATGGTGGCCGTTCCAGACGAGCAGCAGCACCAACGCGGCAAGGAACACACCGAGTCCGGCGATACGGGGCAGATCGCACTCCATGGCAGCGACGAGGCCCGCGTACAGGACAGCGAGGGTCCCCAGTCCGACGACGCGCTCCCGCGTGGAAGCCGAACGGGAGAGATCCGGGGCCGCGTTGATCACGGCCAGCTGCTCGGCGGGGCCGGGCAGGGGTTCACGGGACGACATGCTTGCGATACTCGCAACCAGTTACGGAAAACGCAACAACGTGCGACTTCCGGTCGGATGGCCGGGTGGCGGCCCCGGGGCACGGCTCGGCCCCCTGCCCCGCGGATGGCACCGCGGGGCAGGGGGCCGAGTGAAGGGCCGCCACTCTCCAGGGGGGAGACTTACTGGCCGAGCAGCGACCCGCCCGTGGCGTCGAGGTCCTGGCCCGTGACCCAACGGGAGTCGTTGGAGGCGAGGAAGGCCACGACGTCGGCGACGTCCTCGGGCTGGCCGACGCGCTTGAACGCCGAGAAGGACTCGCCGTAGGCACGGGCCTGCGGGTCCGCGAGCCAGGCGTTGACCTCGGTCTCGGTGACGCCCGGGGCGACCGAGTTGACCGTGATGCCGCGCGGCGCGAGCTCCAGGGCCAGGGTGCGCGTCAGGGTGGTCAGCGCGCCCTTGGACGAGGCGGTCGCGGCGATGCCCGGGAACGCGATCCGGGTCATGCCGGACGTGGTGTTGATGATGCGGCCGCCGTCACGCAGCCGGTCCAGGCCGTGCTTGATGATGAAGAACGGCGCCTTCGCGTTGACGGCGAAGACGTGGTCGAAGCCCGCCTCGTCCGTCTCCTTGATGCCAGCCGCGAGCGCCGTACCGGCGTTGTTGACGAGGATGTCGACGCCGCCGGCCGCGGCGAACTCGCCGATCTTCGCGTCGAAGGCGGCCCACAGAGCCTCGGCGTCACCGGGGACACCCAGTTCGGCGTGGAGGGCGAACGCCTTGCCGCCCGCGGCCTCGATCGCCGCGACGGTCTCCTTGGCGGCGGCCTCGTTGTGGCCGTAGTGCACCGCCACCAGCGCCCCGTCGCGCCCCAGGCGCTCCGAGATGCTCCGGCCGATGCCCCGGCTACCGCCCGTGACCAGTGCCGTCTTACCAGTGAGCGCGCCCATGTCAGGCCCCTCCTCTTTTTTTGCAGTGCTCGTTGCAAAAGGGAGGCTAACAGATTTTTCAGCGAGCACTGTAAAATCACGTCATGACGACGAAGCAGCGCGGGCGGCCCCGCTTGTTCGACCGGGACGAGGCGATCGACCGGGCGATGCGCACCTTCTGGGAGCACGGCTACGAGGCGACCTCGATCACCCTGCTCACCGAGGCCATGGGCATCGGGGCACGCAGCCTGTACGGCGCCTTCGGCAGCAAGGAGGCGCTGTTCAAGGAGGTCGTGGACTTCTACGTGACGACGTACGGCGCGTACATGGGCCGGGCGCTCGGCGAGGAGCCGACGGCTCGGCAGGGCATCGCCCGGATGCTGCGCGAGGCCGCCGGGCAGCTCACGGCCGACGACCGGCCGCGCGGCTGCCTCGTCGTCTTCGCCGCCAACGACAACGCCACCGCGTCCGCCGGGGCGGAGGGGGTTCTCCGGACCTACCGCGCCGCCTTCATCGCCGCCTTCGAGGACCGCATCCGGGCCGGGGCCGACGCCGGGGAACTCGCCGCCGACGTCGACCCGGCCCCCCTCGCCCGGTATTTCGCCGCGGTCTTCCAGGGCATGTCCCAGCAGGCGCGCGACGGCGCGAGCCGCGCCCAACTGGAGGAGGTCGCTACGGCCGCAATGCGCGCCTGGCCGTAGCGCCCAACGCGGCGGCCGGCCGTAATCGATTTCTCGGCCCAATGCCAAGGAATAGCCCCTCAGACCCCCTCTGCCCTATTTGCTGACAGACCGCCACGAATGTATATTGAGCGTTGTACAGTTTGGGCGGGGCGAGAGGGTTTGTACGTATCAAGGGCGGGTAGTCGTTAATTTCCTGACGGCATTTTCTGGCTCGGCTCGCCGATTTATTAAATTGCCGTGTTCGCACCCGGGGGGAGTGCCGACACCGGTTTAGCCCTGCCATTTTCCAGGTTTCCCTCCGCTATTAATGAGAGGGCCCGAAAATGGGAAACGTGCGCAGACGCTCCGTCCTCACCATGACCGGAGCGCTGGCCGGAGCCGCGGCGGTGGAATGGGGGACTCCCGATTCCCGGGCGTTCGCCGCGACCGGCGGCGCGGGCAGCAGCGGCAAGGCCACGCCGATCACCGTCCTGCCGGACGATCCGCGCTATCCGGAACTCACCGTCGGGCACAACACCCGGTGGGTCGGCACCCCTGACTACGTCCGCCTGGTCCGTTCCACCGACGAGGTGGTGCAGGCCGTGCGCGAGGCGGTCCGCGACCGCAAGCGCGTCTCCGTGCGCGGCGGCGGCCACTGCTACGCCGACCACGTCTTCAACCGCGACATCAAGGTCGTCATCGACATGACGATGATGTCCGCCGTCTCCTACGACGAGGAGCGCGAGGCGTTCGCGGTCGAGGCGGGCGCCACGCTGATGGACGTCTACCAGCGCCTCTACAAGGGCTGGGGCGTCGGCCTTCCCGCCGGGATGTGCTACTCCGTGGGGGTCGGCGGCCATGTGCCCGGCGGCGGTTTCGGCCTCCTCTCCCGCCAGTACGGCCTGACCGTCGACCACCTCGAAGCGGTGGAGGTGGTGGTCGTGGACGACGACGGAACCGTGCGCAGCGTGGTGGCGACGCGCGATGAGAAGGACCCCCACCACGACCTGTGGTGGGCGCACACCGGCGGCGGTGGCGGCAACTTCGGCATCGTCACCCGCTTCTGGTTCCGCACCCCCGGGGCGTCCGGCGGCGAGCCCTCCGGGCAGCTGATGCGGCCGCCGAAGGACGTGCTGCTCAGCGCCGTCACACTGCCCTGGTCCGAGCTGGACAAGGGGCGGTTCGGCACGCTGCTGCGCAACTACGGCACCTGGCACGAGCGCAACAGCGCCCCGGACTCCCCGTACGCGCCGCTGTGCGGCCTGCTGATGCTCAACCACAAGGCGAACGGGAACGTCGGTCTGGTGACCCAGATCGACGCCTCCGTGCCGGACGCCGAGGCGAAGCTCAAGAAGTACCTGTCCACGATCACCTCGACGGTCGGCATCGACACCCAGCCGATGACCGAGCCCGTCGGCGAACAGCCGCCGCTGCCCGACCTGTTCACCCCGCAGCGGATTCCATGGCTGACGTCGGTGCGGCTCATCGGCACGCACTACCCGTCACTGACGAACCCCACCCTGCGCGGCGCCTACAAGTCGGCGTATCAGCGCAGGGGATTCACGGCCGCGCAGATCGCGTCGCTCTACCAGCATCTGACCCGCACCGACCACAAGAACCCGATGTCCAATCTCATCCTCTTCCCGTACGGCGGGAAGGTGAGCGAGGTCAAGCCCTCCGAAACGGCGACCGCGCAGCGCGACTCGGTTTTCAAGGCGCTGTTCTCCACCCAGTGGACCGGGAAATCAGCGGACGCGGACAACGTGGCCTGGCTCCGGGAAATCTTCACCGACGTCTATTCATCCACCGGTGGATATCCGGCACCCAACGCCGCCACCGACGGCTGCTATGTGAACTACCAGGACAGCGATATCACCGATCCCGCGCAGAACACCTCCGGTGTTCCCTGGCACACCCTCTACTACAAGGATCACTATCCGCGCCTTCAGCGGGTGAAGGCGAAGTACGACCCGCAGAACGTCTTCCGTCACGCGCAGTCCGTCGCGCTGCCGACGTCGTAGTCGCTCCCTGACGTACGCCCCGGGGCGGGCTGGGCCCCGCCCCGGGGCGTAGTCGACTCTGTCCGGCCGCCCGCTGGGGCACCGACAGCTCGAACGGATCACTCACATGAAGTTTTCTCAGCTGGCCGCGTTCGTAGCGATTGCGGACCAAGGGAGTTTCACCAAGGCCGCGGACACCCTCGGCGTGACCCAGTCGGCCGTCAGCCACGCGATCGCGGGCCTGGAGGCGGAGCTGCGGGTCGGCGTCATGCGACGGGACCGCTCCGGCGTCGATCTCACCGAGGCGGGCCGCCGCATCCTGGAGCACGCCCGCTCCGTCCTCGCGGGCACCGAACGCATCAAGCTGGAGGCCAGCGCCGCCCACCCGAGCGCCGAGGGCAGGCTCCTCATCGGCATCAGCCAGAGCTTCTCCCTGCAACTGCTGCCCCGGCTGATCGCCGACTTCCGCGCCCGGCACCGGGATCTGGAGATCGGCCTGCGCGAGGGCAACGACCGCAGGATCGCCGAGATGCTGTACGAGCACACCATCGACGTGGGCATCGTGACGCTGCCGAAGAACAACCTCACGACGTACCCGCTGCTGCAGGACGAGATGTGCGTCGTCGTGCCGAGCCACCACCACCTGGCCTCGGTGCCCCGGCTTCCGGTGTGGCGCCTGGCGGAAGAGGACCTGATCATTCCCGCCGACGGCGTCGAGCCCACGCTGCGGCTGCTGTTCCAGGCGGCGGGCGCCCGCATGCGCGTCGCCCATCGCATCCAGGACCTGCACGTGGTCCTTTCGATGGTCGCCGAGGGGCTCGGGGTCACCGTCCTGCCCTCCCTGGCGATCCCTACCACGCCCCAGGACCTCGTCGCCGTTCCCTTCGAACCGGCGGTGCGGCGGCACATCGCCCTCGGGGTGAGCGCCGAACCCGACGAGCGCTCCCTCACCATGGAGTTCATCCGGTCGGCACAGGCCCTGGCGCGCACCTGCCCGATCCGCCACCGGCTGCCGTCGATGTCCTGACGCCGAACCGCCCCGGCCCCGGCACCCACACCGGTGCCGGGGCCTGGCGGTGTCCGCCGCGTCAGTCCCCGACGCGGCCCTGGACGCCGTCGATCCAGCGGTCGCCGTGCCGGTCAGCGGCGGCCTGGTCGCGGAACGCGTACGTCTTGAGCAGCCAGCGCTGACGGGCCCGCTCCGGGTCGTTGATCTCCATCTTGTCGCGGCTGTGCAGCCCGTCCTGGTTGGCGAAGGTGAACAGGTCGCCCTTCAGCAGCCTGTGCCTCTGCTTGTCCGCCTTCACCAGGGCGTTCTTCAGCGAGAGCAGCGCGTCCTTGGCCTTCTCCGGGGCGCCCGGCACCACGGTGGTGCTGGTGTCCAGGTAGCGGAAGCTGTGCTCGTTCTCCAGGATCGGGTGCGTGCCGGAGTCCGTGAGATCACCGTTGTTGTCCCGGGAGAGGACGTCGTACGGCGTGAAGAAGTACGGCTGCCGCAGCGTCTCCTGCTCCTCGGCGCTGAGGTGGGCCAGCAGGCTCCGGCCGCCGACGAAGCCCGTGTAGACGTAGTCGCCCTCCGGGCAGCGCATGCCGAGCAGGGAGATGAAGTCGGCACGGACCGGGTGCGCGGTGCGGTCGTTGTGGTAGACCAACTCGCTGTCGCTGAAGCCGGTCTGCATGCCGCTGTAGCGGTTGATGGCGATGACGTCGGTGAAGAAGTCGCCGTTGAACCGCGTCGCGTACGACAGCAGCGGCGTGCCCACCAGCTGCCCGAACAGCTCCAGGAACGTCTCGCCGACGAAGGTCTTCTTCTTCGCGTGCTTGTCCGCGACCGGGTCGTCCAGGTCGAGTACGGGGATCTCGCAGTCCAGCGGGCAGTTGCGCAGCACGTGGGCCTCACCGACCCCCGTCTCGCGGTCGCGCCGGATCCGCTCGCAGACCTCCGTCAGGAACGAGGGGACCTCACCGCGGTCCACCACGTCGGCCACGGCACGGGAGAACGCCGGGTAGTCCTCGTAGGGGTGCTTGGCGACGCCTTCCAGTACCGCGGTCAGCTCGTCGCGCTCGGCGTCGGTCAGGACGTAAAGGGGTTCCATGGGTTCGCCTTCCTTGAAAGGTGGTTATCGGGTGGTGGGCAGGGCCGCGCGGCGGCCGCGCTCGTAGGCGGCGATCGCGTCCTCGTGCCGCAGCGTGGCGTCGATCAGGTCCTCGCCGGACAACAGCCGGGCCCGGACCTCCTCGTCGAGTGCGAACGGCTGTGTCAGCTCCCCGCAGCGCACCTCCAGCGCCACCAGGTCCACCACGACCTCGACGGCCGGGTCCGCCTCCACCGCCGCCCACAGGCGCTCGGCCACATCGGTGGGGACCACCACCGTGAGCAGCCCGTTCAGCAGGGAGTTGGCGCGGAAGATATCGCCGTAGCGGGGCGCGATCACGGCCCTGAAGCCGTAGTCCTGCAGCGCCCACACCGCGTACTCGCGCGAGGAGCCGGTGCCGAAGTCGGGGCCCGCGACCAGCACGGTGGCGCCCCGGTAGGCGGCCTTGTTGAGGACGAAGTCCGGGTCGTCCCGCCAGTCGGCGAACAGCGCGTCGGCGTGCCCGGTGCGGGTGGAGCGCACACAGAACCGCGCGGGGATGATCTGGTCGGTGTCCACGTCGCTGAGGCGCAGCGGCAGCGCCGTTCCGGTGTGGACGGTGAACTGTTCCATGGGCGGGGTCCTCACAGATCGGCGGGCGCGGCGAGCCGGCCGGCCACGGCGGTGGCGGCGGCGACCGGCGGCGAGACGATGTGGGTGCGTGACCCCTTGCCCTGCCGGCCCTCGAAGTTGCGGTTGTTGGTGGAGGCGGCGCGCTGGCCCGGACGCAGCCGGTCCTCGTTGAGCGCGGCACACATCGAACAGCCCGCCCCGGCCCGGAAGTCGGCGCCCGCCGCGGCGAAGACCCGGTCGAGCCCCTCCTCGACGGCCTGTCGGCGCACCCGCGCCGAGCCGGGGACGATCATCATGTGCAGCCCGTCGGCGACCCGGCGCCCGCGCAGCACCGCCGCGGCCGCGCGCAGGTCCTCGATCCGGCCGTTGGTGCACGAGCCGAGGAAGACCGTGTCGATGGGGACGTCCCGCATCGGGGTGCCGGGCGTGAGGTCCATGTACTCCAGGGCGCGCGCGGCCGCGGCACGCTCGTCCGCGTCGGCGAAGTCATCGGCGGCGGGAACCCGGTCGTGCAGCGGGATGCTCTGGGCCGGGTTCGTGCCCCAGGACACATACGGACTCAGCGCGCTCGCGTCCAGGCGCACCCGCCGGGCGAAGACGGCGTCCGCGTCGGTGCGCAGCGTCTTCCAGTACGCGACCTCCTCGTCCCAGGCCGCGCCCTCGGGCATGCCGGGGCGCTGCTTCAGATACGCGAAGGTCGTCTCGTCCGGGGCGACCATCCCGGCGCGGGAGCCCGCCTCGACGGACATGTTGCACAGCGTCATCCGGGCCTCCATCGACAGGGCCGAGATCGCCTCTCCCCGGTACTCGATGACGTGCCCCTGGCCGCCGCCGGTGCCGATCTCGGCGATCAGCGCGAGGACCAGGTCCTTGGCGGTGACGCCCGGCGCGAGCCGCCCGGTGACCTCCACCGCCATGTCCTTCATGCGGCGCATGGGCAAGGTCTGCGTGGCGAGTACGTGCTCGACCTGGCTGGCGCCGATGCCGAAGGCGAGGGCCCCGAAGGCGCCGAGCGTCGTGGTGTGCGAGTCGCAGCACACGATCGTCATCCCCGGCCGGACGAGCCCGAGTTCCGGGCCGATGACGTGCACGATGCCCTGGTCCGGGTCGCCGAGGCGGTGCAGCGGGATGCCGAACTGCGCGCAGTTCTCCCGCATCAGCTCCGCCTGGCGCCGCCCCAGTGGGTCCGTGATGAGCCGGTCGAGGGCGAGTGTCGGTGTGTTGTGGTCCTCGGTTCCGACGGTGAGGTCGGGCCGGCGGACGGTGCGCCCGGCGGCGCGCAGGGCGTCGAAGGCCTGGGGGGTGTTGACCTCGTGCAGAAGCTGGAGGTCCACGTAGACCAAGTCGTCCTCGGTACCACCGTCCCGCACGACGTGCGCGTCCCATACCTTCTGGGCCAGTGTCGATCCCATGTCAGTTTCCGTCCCTCGGCTGGCAGCTCTCGGTGGCTGCTGAAGTTCTCGGTGGTCAGGAGCGCGCGGCAAGGGCGGTGCCGGTCCGCTCCAGTGCCTGCTCGATGACGTCGCGGGACGTCGCGAACGACAGCCGGACATGCCCCTCGCCGCCCGGCCCGAACGCGGTGCCCGGAGTCACCGCCACTCCCGCGGCGGTCAGCAGCCAGGCGGCGAACTCGGCGGCGTCGTCGAACCCGGTGCCGCGGATGTCGGCGAAGGCGTAGAAGGCGCCTCCCGGCGCGGCACAGGAGACACCCGGCAGCGCGTTGAGGCCGTCAACGACGAGGGACCTACGGGCCGCGTACTCGTCGGCCATGTCCCGCACGGGCTCCTGCGGCCCGGTCAGGGCGGCGAGCGCGCCGCGCTGAACGAACGAGCCCGCGCAGCCGACGGTGTGCTGCTGCGCCTTGAGGACTTCCCCGATGACGCCCGCGGGGCCCGCGACGTAGCCGAGCCGCCACCCGGTCATGGCGTAGCCCTTGGAGAAGCCGTTGACGGTGAGCGTGCGGTCCGCGCAGTCCGGCAGGCTCGCGAGGCTGAGGTGCCGGGCGCCGCCGTAGCGGATCTTCTCGTAGATCTCGTCGGAGATGACGAAGAGGTCGTGCGCGGCGGCGAACTCCGCGATGTCGCGGGCCTCGTCCGCGTCGAGGACGTGCCCCGTCGGATTGTTCGGCGTGTTGACGACGATCGCCTTGGTCCGGCCGGACACCTGCCGCTCCAGGAGCTCCCGGCGCACCCGGAACCCCTCGCCCGCCGCGAGCGGCACCGGCACAGGACGGGCCCCGGCCAGCTGCGCCATGGCGCCGTAACTGACCCAGCTCGGCGTCGGTACGAGGATCTCGTCGCCGGGGTCGAGGACGCTGAGGAAGCAAATGTAGAGGGCGTGTTTGGCCGAGGGCGTGACAATGATGTCGCTGGCCGCTTCGGCGTGAATGCCATTGTCCTTGGCGAGCTTATCCGAGAGGGCTTCCAGGAGTTCGGGAAGGCCACGGCTCGGCGTGTAGTGGGTGAATCCGTCGGCCAGCGCGGTGATGGCCGCTTCGGCGATGTGCGGAGGCGTGGCGAAATCGGGTTCACCGCCGCCGAGATCGAGGATCGAAGCCCCTTGGGCGCGTAGGTTACGCACCATGTCGAATATGGCGTAAGTGGCCGACTTCTCGATTCCGGAAATCCGGTTCGACAGGCGGTGCTGCACGGTTCTGCCTTCCTCGGGACGCGCGCCCTGGTCAGTCAGCCAGGGCCTGGCGGACGGAGCTGATCGTCGCGGTGCGGGCGAGGACGGTCAGCGCGGCCTGGTGCAGGGCGTCGTCCGACGTCGCGGTGGCGTCCTCAAGGACCTCGACGGTGAAGTCGCGGTCGTGTGCCTCACGCGCGGCGGACAGCACGACCAGGTCCGTGGTCACCCCGGTGAGCAGCAGGGTGTTGACGTTCCGCGCCCGCAGCAGCCCGTCGAGTTCGGTGCCGTGGAAGGGGCTGAGCCGGTGCTTGGCGATAACGGGCTCGCCGTCGGCGGGCTTCAGCTGGTCGTGCACCTGAGTGGCCCAGGTGCCCAGCACGATCCGCTGGTCGTCCCTCGCCTCGCGGAAGACCGGCGACGTCTCGGGCCACTCGGCGTAGTCGGGCGAGAACCCCACCACGACGTACAGCACGGGAATTCCCTGGGCGCGGGCCAGGGAAATGGCATCGGCGGCGTGGTCGAGCACGCCGCGACGCCGCACCTGCTCCAGATATCCGTCGCCCGCGTACTTCCCGTCCGGATGGACGATCTCATTGATGAGGTCCATCACCAGAAGTGCCGGTCGCCGTATCACGCGTTCCTCCTGTTGAAACAGATCGAGTTGCCGTGGAGATCGAGGCGCCGCCACAGTACCACCGGAAAACCGGCCAATCGCCAACTCGGCGGTGCATGAGGGAAATTCATGTGAAGCATGAGCAAGAGGTCATTGAAGCTTGAATACAAGCGCCTCTACGGTGGTTCGCGGCGCAATCGAATTCTGGGCGCCGACGCGGGAAAGCCGCGCTGACGCACCTGGAACACCGCGGCGAGAACGCCTCGGCGGAAACGCCATCGTGGGAACTCGAAAGGGAATGGCCTGTCTTGACACTCCGTGTTGCCGATGACAATTCACTGTCCGATCTCGCCGGATCGGCCGGTGCGGCTCCGTATCGCGTCGCGGTGGTCGGAAGCGGGCCGCGCGGCCTCTCCGTGGTCGAGCGCCTCGCCGCCCGGCTGCTCGCGACGCCCCCCGGGCGCCCCGTGGACATCCACCTGATCGACTCCGTGCAGGTGGGCTGCGGCCGGGTCTGGCGGACGGACCAGCCCGAGTGGTTCCTGATGAACACCGTGGCGGGTGAGGTCTCCGCGTACTCCGGACCGCCGGACGGCGGACCGCACCGCCCCGGCGCCGGACCCTCCCTGGCCGACTGGTGGGGCTCCGTCGACGCCACCTGTCCGGGCCCGCACGGCTACGCGCCCCGCGCGGTCCACGGCCGCTACATGCTGTACGTCCTGAGCACGGTCGAGGAGGCGCTGCCCGCGCACGTCCGCCTGCATCGGACCGAGGCGGCGGTGGCCGACCTGGAACCCGGCCCCGACGGCTACCGGCTGACCTTCGCGGACGGCACGGCGCTCGACGCCGACCGCGTGGTGCTGACCACCGGACACACCAAGCCGCGGCTGACCGGAACGCAGCGGGAACTCGCCGAATTCGCCGCCGGCCGCCCGGAGCTCTCGTACATCCGGGGCGACTCCACGGCGGACATGCCGCTGGACCGCATTCCGGCGGGCTCGGCGGTCGGAATTCTCGGCCTCGGCCTTTCCTTCTACGACGTGATGGCGGCGCTCACCCTGGGGCGCGGCGGTACGTTCCGGGACGACGGCATCGGCGGGCTCGTCTATGAGCCCAGCGGCAACGAGCCGCTGCTCGTGGCGGGTTCCCGCAGCGCGATGCCGCTGCCCGCCCGAGGCCGGAACCAGAAGCACGCCGACCACCGCTACACGCCCGTGCTCTTCACCGCCGACCGCGTGCGCCGGGCGCGTCCCGAGGGACCGTACGACTTCCGCGCGGACATCGTCCCCTGGCTCCTCGCCGAGGTGGAACTCGTCTACTACGCCACGGAACTGCGCCGCCGCGCGGGCGAGTCGGCCGCCCGGGACTTCATCGCGGATGCCGTCAGGGCCGCCGCGGCCGGACCGCCGAAGCTGGCCGGTACGGCCGACCGGTACGGCCTCGACGACCTGCCGCCGATCAACCTCGACCAGCTGGCGCGCCCCTTCGAGGGGCGGACGTACGCCACGCCCGAGGAATTCGACAAGGCCCTCCTGAACGCCGTGGACAGCGACCTCGCGCACGCCGAACTCGGCAATGTCGACTCGCCGTTGAAGGCGGCCCTCGACGTCCTGCGGGACACCCGCGCGCTCATCCGCGGCTTCGTCGACTTCGCGGGCCTGCTCCCGGCTTCACACCGCGACGACTTCATCGGCTGGTACAACCCGAGGAGCTCCTTCCTCGCGGCGGGACCGCCACGCGTCCGGCTGCGGCAGGTCGCGGCCCTGGTCGCCTGCGGGGCACTGCGCGTCGTAGGCCCGCACACGCGGTTCACGGGCGATCCCACGACCGGCCGCTTCCTCTGCTCGTCCCCGCACGTGGCCGGTTCGCACGTGTACGTGGACACGGTGATCGACGCCCGCGTGCCCTCCCCCGACCTGCACCGGGACCAAGCACCGCTGACCCGCCGCCTGATCGAGCGAGGGCTGTGGACCGGCTTCCGCAACGGCACGGGACCGGACGCCTTCGACACGGGCGGCGTCGCCGTCACCGGCTCGCCCTTCCACCCGCTGACCAGCACCGGAGCCCCCGACGAAGGGCTCTACGTCCTGGGCATCCCCACCGAGCACACCCGCTGGTTCATGCAGGCGGGCAGCAGTCGGCCGGGGTTCTGGACGGACTTCGTCCGGGACGCCGACGCCGTCGCCGCACACGCCCTCTCCCCGATGGACACCCTGACACGCACCGTGCTGGACACGGTCTGAGGAGTACGGAATCCATGCAGCAGTCCGCTGAAGCCCGCCGGATCTCAGTCTTCGACACCACGCTCCGCGACGGCGAACAGGCCCCCGGCAACGCCATGACGCCGCAGCAGAAGCTCGACATCGCCCTGCGCATCGAAGCGCTCGGAGTCGACTACATCGAGGCGGGCTTCCCAGCCTCCTCGCGCAGCGAGTTCAGAGCCACCCAGCTGATCTCCAACAACCTGACGACGGCCCGTTTCACCACGTTCTGCCGTGCGGTACGCGATGACGTGACGACCGCGGTGGAAGCGGGCGGCACGGCCAACCACCAAGTACAGATCATGGCCACCGGCAGCGATATGCACCTGCGCCACAAGCGCGGCATCTCGCGCGCCGAGGCCGTCGCCGAGGTCGTGGACACCGTCGCCTACGCCCGCTCCCTCGGCGTGGAATCGGTCTCCATCGGCATCGAGGACGCGAGCCGCGGCGAACACGAACTCCTCCGGGCCATCACCCAGGAGGCCATCGCCGCCGGAGCCACGTGCTTCGTCGTCGCCGACACCTCCGGCTGCCACACCCCGGACCAGTACGCCGCGCTGATCTCCGCGTTCCGTACCTGGGCGCCCGCGCCCGTGCGCATCGCGACCCACTGCCACCAGGACTTCGGGCTCTCCCTGGCCAACGCCGTGGCGGGCCTGCAGGCCGGGGCCGACGAGGTCCAGGCGACCCTCGGCGGCATCGGCGAGCGCGCGGGCAACACGCCCCTGGAGGAAGTGGCCGCCCTCCTCGCCTACCGCGGCGACCACCTGGGCCTGCGCACCGACATCGACCTGGCCTCGATGTACGCGGCGTACACCGCGCTGCGCAAGGTCATCGGCATGGAGGAGCCCCGCAACAAGGCCATCTTCGGCACCTACGCCTTCGCCACCGCGGCGGGCATCCACCAGCAGGGCATCCTGCGCAACCCCGCCACGTACGAATACGCCGAGCCCGCGCGCTTCGGCCGCGAGCGGTCCCTGCTCATCGGCCGCCACTCCGGCCGTGCCGTCCTGCGCCACCTCCTCGATCAGCTCGGCATCGAGGTCACCAAGGAGGAGCTGGCCGACCTGTACCGCGTCCACATCGCCGAGCGCACCGGCGGCGACTGCGAGGACCTGGAGGTCCTGAAGGAACGCCTGGCCAACGAGCTCGGGCTCCGCAACCCGGTGGCCGCCTGACACCCCGGCGACCGCCCCACAACGAGGGCCCCGACCGTCCCGGTCGGGGCCCTCGTTCCGTGCGGATCAGCACGAGTTTCCCCGCACCCCGCATCCGTAGACCGTGTGGGACTCGAACCCACAACCAATGGATTAAAAGTCCGGGGACACTTCAAGGGGTCTCGTCCGGTCCCGTGCGGGCCCATGGGTCACGGTACGCCGTAATGCTGGCCAGGGGCCAGATCGGCGGTCGCCCGCCCACCTCGCCATAAGGTCTCGCCCGGCCTTATCGGGTCTCGTTGGCTCACGTTCGGCCGAGCATTGGCCGAGCAGAAGGGCCCCGCCACCTGCAGTGACGAGGCCCATCTACGACTCCTTCAAGGCTACCCCTCGCCATCGGCCTCTTCCACCTCCTCAACTTCCTCGTCCGCCTTCTCGGCGGCCTCCGCCGCCTTCCGGCGCGCCCGCGGCACGACCGCCGCCGACCGCTCCGCCAGCTCGTCCTCGTACTCCTCGAACAACTCCATGTACGTGTCGCTGGTCAAAGTGATCGTAGAGTGGCGCAGCTTCACCTTCGCGTCGTGAAGATCCCCACCGCCCGCCTTCACGAGCGCAGCCGCGCCGTGCCGGAGATCGCGCAGATTGATCGGCGGCAGCCCTGTCACCGTCATGATCTTCTCGAACTCTCGGGACAGCACGTCAGGGTGGAGCCACGAGCCGTCCTCCGCCGTGAGCACCTTCCCCGTGTCCACCCAGTCCTGCGTGTCCTTGCCCGCCGCCCGCTCCTCGGCCGCCCGCGCGTTCCACGCGTCGCGCTCAGCGAGCTGGCGCACCCGATGGTCGCGCAGGACAACGACCGTCCCGCCATCGATCTTCACCGGGGCGGAAGACCCCGCCGTCTTCGGGTCCCCCTCAATCGGCGTCCAGCCGTCAACGACGATGCCCTTGCGGACGTCCAGGTACTTCTGCACGAGGTGCACGTCCGTCCACTCCTGGCCGACGCCCTCGCTCCGGCGCAGCCCGTGATGAGCGATCAGGTGGAATCCCGCGTACAGCCGGTGTGGCTCTGCCTCGTCGAGGAACGTGCCGAGCTGCGCCGGGGTCCACACCATGACCGGGCCCGGGACCTCACCTGTCTCCTGCCAGCGTCGGACCCGCTCGTCGGTCCAGAGCAGCCCCTTAGGGCGCGCCGCCGGGTCGAGCTCGACATGGGCGGCCGCGTTGAAAGTGATGAGCTGCGTAGCGATGGCCTTGTTCAGGGCCGCGCGCAGGGTGCGGCGGATCGCCTGCCATGTGGCCGGGCCGTTCGTCTTCCGGTACGGCGGCATCTCGGCGAGCTTCGCTCGCTCGGCCTCCAGGCGCGGCCGCTCGGCGGCCGGCGGCCGGCCGGGGCGGGGCCATCGCGCCCTGTCCTCCTGCTCCTGCCGTGCCTCGTTCTCGGCACGGATCACGTCAGACTCGTCGGCGATCGCGTCGAACATCTCCTGCACGTGGCCGACGCCCAGCCGGTCCAAGCGGATGTGCCCGATGCGCGGCTTCAAGTGCACGCGGATGTGTGACCGGTAGCCGTTGTTCGTGGTCGTGCGGGTCTTCTTGGTCGCCATCCAGCGGTCCAGCCACTGGGCAATGGTCATCTTTCCGTCGAGCGGCACGCCGACCCCGAGTCGCCGGGAGACCTCGTCCAGCTTGGGGATCGGCGCGCGCCGCTTGTCGACGTCGGCGAGCAGGTCGCCGACGCGGCGCTGGTCCTCGGGGTCGTCGCCTGCCAGGTCGAGGATGGCCTGGAGCCGGGAGAGGTCGGCTCCAGCCTCTTTGGTACCTGCGTATCCGGTACGGCGGAAACGCCGACGGCGGCCCTCTGTGTCCTTGGGTAGCTCCTGGTGGAGCTCGTAGCCGCCGTGCCCGCGTCTGCGCAGGTTGGGGCACTTCTGCCCCAGCCGCTTGCCGTCAGGGCCGCGGCATTCGCACCGCTTGGCGACTCCTCCGGCTCGACGCGTGGACGGCATTGCCTACTCCTCTTCGCTCCGGCCCGACGGGCGCACGAGCCGCTTGTCGACGCTTGCCTGTTTCACGGTGTCATCGCTTCCATCCTCTCCGGGGCTCCAGATGCCGGTACCGATCAGGTGGTCCAGGCATCTGTTGAGCTCGTCCAGGAGCCGGGGGGTCATCTCCCCTCGGCGGACCACCATGACGGTGCCCTTGTCCGTCAGCACGGGCAGGAGGACCTCTCCATCTGGGAGATCGTCGCTGAATTGCCACCAGGCTCTTGCTGGTCGCGAGCGTCCCATCTCTCCCCCTCCTTATCGATCACGCGTTCGAAAGCGTGCATTCACCTGCGCCCCAATAGTTGCGAGGCAGGTCGACAGGATGGCACCGCCGCTCGGTTCGCACTACAGGAAGTGCAAAACGGCTACAGAACGTGACTCTTAGGGGTGAGCAGGACCAACTCCCCGATCCCCTCTTAGCCCTGCTTCCCCGGGATGAACGCATCTAGAAATGCAGAGAGTTGGCGGCGCTGCTCCGGCGTCAGACGCTCCGCTCGCCGCACGAAGGCGACCATCTCGCCACTCGTCGACTTCACTGGATCCACACCATGGAACTGCTGCCCAGCCGCGTCCTGAAGCACCTCCAGGTCACACTCGGCAGCCACCGCCAGCGCGCGCAGTTCAGGCAGTTGCGGCGGCGTTACGGGCTCCCCCGTCTCTAGGCGGTGGATCCACCCAGACTTGACCTGCTCCCCGGTCACCGGGTCCACCGCGTGCGCCGCGAAGTCCTTCAGGCTCAGCCGCAGAGTCGCCCGCCGATCGCGAATCAGGTCCCGGAACTGAGTCCGGGCGACCTCACCTCGGGGGATCTCTTGTGCAGCCATGGGGGTCATCCTGCCACTCCTGGGCGCTGTGGGGGTCGGCGTGTGTTCAGTAAGTCAAGAGCCCTGAGAGGCAACCTTTCCCGCTCAGGCGCGCATCCCGTTCTGTCCACTGAACGGATTGTTCAGCACACACCCCGTGTGCGCCAGAGAGTGCGGGCGCATTGACCGGAAGCTGACACCCCTTCACAGAACACTCCGTTCAACCATCTGGACAGCGCGTTCAGGCAGTGCAATGCTCATCGCATTCAGATCGCTGAATGAACCATCTAGCGAGGTGAACGTGAGCACACCCATGCGCATGCACCGGCTGCACAGCAGCAAGCTGCTGTGCGACCTCATGGAGCGCACCGGCACCGGCGCCGCCATCACCGTCCGCGGACTGGCCGCTGCTGCTGGCATCTCCCTCGGCACGGTCAGCGCACTACGCACCGGCGAGCAGGAGCTCATCCCCGAGGAGAAGGCCAAGCGGATCGCGGAAGCGATCGGCGTCGACGTCCTCGTCCTGTGGGTCCCCTGCGAGCGCGCTGGACGGCACTTCGTTCCGGCTCAGCCGCAAGCGGTGGGCGCATGAGCACCACGGCCGCGCTCAGCCCCGAGGAGGTGCTGGCGCTGCCTGCGATGCCGACGGCGCAGGAGGCCTTTCTGGCCATGAACATCAGCCGTGACACCGGCTACGCGCTGATCGCCGCTGACGAATTCCCAATCGAGGTCCTGCGGTTCGGACGCGCCATGCGCGTGCGCCGCACTGACCTCCTGGCCTTCCTCGGCCTCACCGAGGGAACGCCGCAAACCCACTGAAGAAGCGCCGAGGGGCCGCCCGACTGCCAGGCCCGGCGACCCACCCGACTCGGCGCCTCAACTGCACAGAAAGCAGAGGTCACCGTGACCATCGAGACTACCGAACAGATCACACAGGACACCGACGCCGTCGACTACGTCCCGACCCGGTGGGAGCGGACGCGCCTGGCCGATCAGCGTCAGGCGCTCGCCGCGCTGGACCGGATCATCGAGCTGCACCCCGACCTCCCGGCCGCCTACATCAACCTCAGCTACGTCGAGCCGCGGGTGGTCCAGGTACAGGCGCAGTCGTGGCACGCTCTGGAGGCCTGGCGTTCTGGCCTGGGCATTGCGCCGTCCGAGGTGCAGCTGGGGAGCTGCGAGCCCGCGCGCCAGCACATCGAGTTCGAGTTCGAGGTCGACGGGGTGTGCCTGCGCGTGTACCTCGTCGGCGAGTTGGTGCAGCAGGTGTCGGCGTGAGCGCCCCGTTGGTGGTGAACACGACGGACGGCACGTGCTGGACGCGGCGTGCGGTGACGCGTGACGGGCTGGCCTTGTACGCGCCCGTCGGCGTGTGCGAGTGCCCCGCGTATGTGATGGCGACGCTGCCGGAGCTCGCTGAGCACGGGATCACGGGGTCGGCGGACGTGCTGCCGGTGCCGGTGGGGCCGGGGCCGCTGGACGCGGTCGCGGCCGGTCGTCGGCTGGATCTGCTGGCGCTGATGGACGACCACGCGGCGGCAGTCGTGAGCCCGGTCCTGGCTGCTGTGCTGGATGAGGCGGAGCGGCTGCGGGTGCGGGTCGCTGAGCTGGAGGCTGAGCGGCAGACGACGAACGCCGCGTTGGCCGATGTGACCGTGGCGCAGCGTTCGGCGGAGCGGCGTGGCGCGGCGGGCTCGTCGGTGGAGGAGTCGGCGGATCGGCTGGCGCGGATGCTGGCACTCCGCGAGGACGAGCCCGCCGCCGAGGTGCCGCTGGTCGTGTACCGGGCCGAGCACCCGGACTCCGGACTCGTCCTCGGCACGTACACGACTCGCGCGGCCGCCTGCCAGCACTGCGAGGCACTGGCGCGCCGTGAGGGGGCGACCGGGCTCGTGTCGTGGGACACCGAGGACGGCGACGACGAGGGCGAGGAGCTGTCGTTCACCGACGTCGAGTACTGCGACGGCGCCGAGGTGCCGGTCCGGACGTGCACGGGCTACGTCGTGACGCCGCTGGAGGTCGCCTCCGAGTACGACGAGGGGGCCGGCGAGTGATCGCCGAGAACGTCCCCGCCGCCATCTCGCTGGCCACCAGCGTGTACGCCGCGATGTCGGTGCCGGTGCTGGTGTTCGCCGATGACCCCGTGTGGCCGTCGTGGCGTGTGCTGATCGAGACCCCGGCCGGTGACCGGCTCCTCGTCGAGATCGTCCGCGCGCGGCAGACCGCCGCTGACGCCCGGGCCTGCGCCGCGCTCGCGGCCGCTGCCCTCCTGCTCCGCCTCTCCGCCCGCAAGGGAGTCACCCGATGACGTACTACCGCATCACGGGCCCGTTCCCGATCACCATCCGCGCCACGGAGAACGGCGCCGAGCTCGACATCACCACCTTCCTGATCCGCGCGGTGTTCACCGAGCTGATCACGCAGGCGGCCGAGGACCCGGAGGGCTTCGGCGAGGAACTGGCTGACGTCGCTGAGCTGATGCGCTCGGCGCTGCACCAGGGCCACGACTCCCACGCACGGCACGAGTTCGACGAGCGGATGGACAAGCTCGTCGAGACGTTCGCGGACGGCGGGAGGGTGCCGCTGTACGGGCAGACGGTCACGCAGATGCGGGACGCGCTGGCCCAGATTGCGGCGCCGCGGCCGGTGCCGGGGCAGCGAGGTGCCGCGTGAGCGAGCCCGTCATGACGCCGGAGGTCGCTCTCGCGCGGCTGCGGCAGTACCAGGAGCGTCCCGCGCCGACGTGGTCAACCGCCTCGTACGGCGGCTCGTCGGCGGAGGCCACGCTGGCGGAGATCGGCCGGGTGCTGGCCGCCGAGGTCGAGCGGCTACGCGGGGCACTGCGTGAGGCGTGCGATCACGTCGCCGAGCAGGACGACAAGATCGCCGCGCTGGCCGCCGAGCCGCTGGTCGTGTCCCGCTACGACACCGCCACCGAGCCCGCGCCGGAGGCAGAGCAGGTCCTCACGATCTGCGCGGTCGCCGAGGACGGCCGCCCCGTCGCGCTCCTGCTGGACGCAGAGGACCGGGCCAAGGTGACCGACTGGCTCACCCCAGAAACCGAGCCCGTCCCGTCCCGCGAGCGGCGCCTGGCGGAACTCCTCGACACCATCCGCACCCACGGCGGCCGCTGGCCGGTCGGACGCGTCGTCGACATCCGCCACCGCCACGGCCACACACCCTCCCGCACCACCGCCCGCC
The DNA here is from genome assembly GCF_056435225.1 of Streptomyces sp. NPDC043996. Lineage (NCBI taxonomy): Bacteria > Bacillati > Actinomycetota > Actinomycetes > Kitasatosporales > Streptomycetaceae > Streptomyces > Streptomyces sp. NPDC043996. The sequence goes on from NZ_JBWKEY010000010.1 coordinate 53,080, forward strand.
ACGACCTCGCCGAGCTGCACCGGCGCGGCCACCTCACCCAACACGGCGCGCAGGACGGGCGCTTCTACCTCCTCGCCAGGAAGGACGGCCACTGATGAGCCGCCGTATCCGCCGCCCCCGCGTCGACCACGCCGCCACCGCCGCACGCGCCCGCCAGCAGCCCCATGCCTGGCACGTCGTCGGCGAGTACGGATCCACCATGTCGGCCAAGGACACGGCCTACGAGATCCGCACAGGCATGTCCACCAAGACCCGCCGGTCTCCCTCCCCTTACGCGCCCCCTGGCGCCTATCGGGCCTACACGCGGCTCACCGAGTTCGGGTGCGAGGTCCTCGTGCGGTACGTGGGAGGTGGCCCGCGATGACTCCTCACGCTGACGCCGAGCGTGTCCTCGGTCAGGTCGAGCGGGGCGAGGTACTCGCTGGTGCGGCCGGGGCCCGGGCGATCGCCGCCCGCCACGAGGCCGCGTACGGCCGGGAGGTCTGGCCGACCACCGCCCTACGCCCGCCCGCGCCCGTGCCGCTGCGGCACGAGGAGCACTGCGACCCGCGGGTGTCGACCGGCTGCTCGTGTCAGCCTCTGCGAGGTGCCGCGTGACGAACACGACCGTGCGCGCCGGGGCCACCACGGCCCCGGCCGCCGGGCCCATCACCGAGCCCGGCATCTACCAGCTCACCAACGACGAGTACCACGCCGACCGCGGCTCCCTGTCCTCCAGCGGCGCCCGCCTACTGCTCCCTCCGTCCTGCCCTGCCCTGTTCCGGCACGCCCAAGACGCCCCGCAGGAGCCGAAGAAGACGTTCGAGCTCGGCACGGCCGCGCACAAGCTCGTGCTCGGCGAAGGCCCGGACCTCGTACGGGTCGACGCCGAGAAGTGGACGACGAACGCCGTGAAGGCCGAGGTCGCCGCGATCCGCGACGAGGGCGGCATCCCGCTCAAGCCCGCCGAGTACGAACAAGTCCATGCGATGGCCGACGCACTGCGCCGCCACCCCGTCGCCGCCGCCCTGTTCGACCCGGCTCGCGGACGCCCGGAGCAGTCCCTGTTCTGGCGCGACCAGCCCACCGGCGTCATGCGGCGAGCCCGCTTCGACTGGCTCCCCGACGCCCGCACCGGCCGCCTCATCATCCCCGACTACAAGACCTGCCGGTCCGCCGAACCAGGCGCGCTCGCACGGGCGGTCGAGACGCTCGGCTACCACCAGCAAGACGACTGGTACCGCGCGGCTGCCCGCGCGCTCGACCTCGCCGACGACACCGCGGCGTTCGTCTTCGTCTGCCAGGAGAAGACCCCGCCGTACATCGTCACGGTCATCGAGATGGACGCCGAGGCCCGCCGCATCGGCGCGGCCCGCAACCGGCGCGCCCTCGAAGTCTTCGCCGAGTGCACCACCTCCGGCCGCTGGCCCGGCTACAGCGACGAGATCGCCTACCTCTCCCTGCCCTCGTGGGCCGCCTTCCGTGACACCGAGGAGTACCTGTGAACTACCCCGCCGAGCAGCGCATGAGCCCGGCCGCGGCCCCGGCCCGGGTCGGCCAGGGCACCGCTGTCGAGCAGTCCCGCGCGGTCGCCGAGGTGCAGGCCGCGATCGTCGTCGCCCAGCAGTGCCCGCGCGACATCAACGCCGCCATCGCCGAGATGCGCCAGTCCTGTCAGCAACTCTTCCTCGCCGAGCGGGCGTTCTTCCGCTACTCCCGTGGCGGCGGCAACATCACCGGCCCGTCCGTGCACCTGGCCCGGGAACTGGCGCGCTGCTGGGGCAACATCCAGTACGGCCTCGTCGAGATGCGCCGCGACGACGAGTTCGGGCAGTCCGAGATGCAGGCCTTCGCCTGGGACGTGGAGAAGAACTCCCGGAACAGCTCGACGTTCATCGTGCCGCACAAGCGCGACCAGAAGGGCGGTCCGAAGCAGCTCACCGACATGCGGGACATCTACGAGAACAACGCCAACAACGGCGCCCGCCGTGTCCGTGAGGCGATCTTCGCGATCCTGCCGCCCTGGTTCGTCGAAGAGGCCAAGCAGGTCTGCACCAAGGCGCTGGCCGACGGCGGGGGCAAGCCGCTGCCGCAGCGCGTCGCGGACGCCATTCGCGCGTTCGAGGGCATCGGGGTCACGCAGGACCGGATCGAGACCAAGCTCGGGCGGCTGTCTGGGAAGTGGACCGAGCACGACGTCGCGGAGCTGCTCGTCGCGTTCCAGTCGATCAACCGGGGTGAGGTGACGGCGGACGAGGAGTTCCCGCTGCCGCGGGTCACGGTCGACGAGGTCAAGCAGCAGGCGGCAGACGGCAGTAAGGCGGACTGGCCCGAGGCAAGGCAGCCCGGAGCGGGGGCCCGCGGATGAGTCCCTGGTTCACCGGCCGACTGGCAGGCTTCGATCTTGAATCGACGGGCGTCGACGTCGAGGCCGACCGCATCGTCACCGCGTGCGTCGTCGCCTGCGGCGGCGCCGCCGACACCGACTCCGCCACGTGGCTGGCCGACCCCAGCGTCGAGATCCCCGCCGAGGCCGCGGCCATTCACGGGATCAACACCGAGAAGGCCCGCCGCGAGGGGCGCCCCGCGGCCGAGGTCGTGGCCGAAGTCACCGCAGCGCTCGTCGAAGCGGCCGAGGCGGGCGTCCCAATCGTGGCGATGAACGCGAGCTTCGACTTCACGCTGCTTGACCGCGAGTGCGCCCGCTACGGCGTCACCTCCCTGTGGGAGCAGGCCGTTCCGCTCGTCCTGGATCCCCGCGTGCTGGACAAGCACCTCGACCCGTACCGGCGCGGCGGGCGGAAGCTGACGGACCTGTGCCGCCACTACAAGGTGCCGCTCGACGGTGCGCACAGTGCGGACGGGGACGCGATCGCCGCGTGCCGGGTCGCCTGGCGGCTCGGCTCCACGGTCCCCGATCTGGGGAAGCTGCCGCTCGGTGAGCTCCACGAGCTCCAGGTGAAGTGGGCCGCTCGCCAGGCCGAGAGCCTGGCGTCGTACTTCCGGCGCACGCCCGGCAAGGAGCATCAGGCCGACAGCGTCCGCGCCGAATGGCCGCTCGTCCCTCGCCCGCGTCAGGCAGGTGAGGGCTGATGCGATGGTTCCGCCGCCGTGACCTCCTGGTCGACACGCTCCAGCACTCCGTGCGCCGCCTGACCGCTGAGCGCGACGCGGCCCGCACCGAGGCCGCTGCCCAGCGGGCCGCTGCCGTCCGCACCGCAGGCCGCAACACGGCCCTGGCCGAGCAGATCGGGCGCCTGACCCGCGCCAGCGCCCGCTACCAGGCTGATCTGGCCCGCGCCGAGGGGCAGGTGGCCCGGCTTCAGGCCCGCCTCGACGACGCCGTCGGCCTCACCCACCCCGCCGTCGACGACGGCCAGCACTGGCAGACCCGACGCAGCGACAAGCCCCGCCTGGCGAAGGAGACGACGACGCCATGACGAGCCCCCTCAGAGCCCTGCAGCGCCTGATCACCTCGTCCGGGCGGCACCGGACCGGACGGCGGGCGGTACTCCTGCCGGACGCGCCACTCCCGCCCGTCGACGGGCCCTTGATGCACGGCGTCCTCACCGAGGCCGAGCTCGAGCAACTCCTCGACACGGAGGAAGTCGCCGCCAACGAGTCCGCCCCGTGCCCCTGCTGCGAGCGCGCGACCCTGCATGCCGTGTTCCGCGGCGGCGCCCGCCGCTGCTGGACGTGCCAGACCGACACCCCGGCTGGGGGTGCGTGATGCCTCGCCCCACCATCATCTGCAAGGCATGCGGCCACCCGGGAGAGCACGCCGCGCACGGCTGGTGCAAGTGCTGCTACCGCCGGTGGAGCTACTACGGGCGCCCCGCCGACGGCCCGCCGCCCGTACGGCTCCTGCGGCACCGCGACGTGGCGGGCACTCCACGGGGTTGGGACCTGCACATGCGCCGCGGCACCGATCCGTGTGCCCCGTGCCGCGCAGCGCACAACGACAACGTGCTGGAGCGCTACCACGCTCACGGCAGGCCGCGTGCTGCTCACGAGTCCCGGCACTATGCCGACGTGCCCACGGCCTGGTCAGCCCAGGAACGGCGCGCGGCCGCGGCCGTGGCTGCGCTCGCCGACGGCGTGGAGGACTGCCGCGGTCTGCTGCAGGCGCTGGGGCTGGTGCCGTACGACGTGGTCGTGCGGGACCGGATCGGCGGTGCAGCGTGACGCTGATCAGCCCTGGCACCCCGGCCGCCCCCGCGGCGGCCGGGCCCCGGCCTCTGCGGATCCTCGGCCTCGATCTATCGATCACCGCCACCGGCCTGTGCCTCCCCGACGGCACCACCCACACGATCACCACCAACGCCAAGGACGGCGACCGGCGGCTGATCAGCATCGCCGACCGGATCATGCACGCGGCACTCCTCGGGATCGACCTGGCCGTGATCGAAGGCCCGGTGGTCCGTAGCAGCGCCGCAGTCTCCATCGGCATGGTCCACGGCGTCGTACGGGAGCTGCTGATCCGGCACGAGGTCCCGTACGCCCTGATCACCCCGGCCACGCTCAAGGCCTACGCCACAGGCAAGGGCAACGCGGACAAAACCGCCATGGCCATCGCCGCACTCAAGCGCAGCGGGCGGGAGTTCGCCGACGATAACGCCTGCGACGCAGCGTGGCTGCGGTGGGCATGCCTGGACCTGCTCGGACAACCCGAGTTCCAACTTCCGGCCGCCCAGCGTGCCCGGTTGGACAAGGTGGTTCTCCCCCGGGCGGTGCGCCGTGGGTAAGCGGCTTCCCCTGCGAGAGAGGTTCGAGCAGAAGGTAGACAAGTTGGCGGTTAACGACTGCTGGATCTTCCATGGAGGCGCCGAGACTCGGAGCGGACACCGCCAGATCTGGGACCAGGGGCGCATGCACCAGGCGCACCGGGTCGCTTGGGAGCTGGAGAACGGGCCGATCCCTGAAGGACTGTGCGTCCTGCACCGCTGCGACAACCCGCCCTGTGTCCGCCCCGACCACCTATTCCTCGGCACCGTCGCCGACAACAACGCCGACCGTGACGCAAAGGGACGCCACGTGGCCCTGCGAGGCGAGGAGCACGGCAGCGCGAAGCTCTCACCAGAACAGGTTGACGCCATCCGCGAGTTGGCCAGCGCCGACGTCCCGCAGCACCTGATCGCTCGTGCCGTCGGCATCTCACAGTCGCACGTTTCGCTCCTCCACCGGGGCGAGTCATGGGCACAGCTGGAGCGCCTGGCCAAGGTCTCGTGGCCCGACCGCGAGGCGGTGACCCGGTCATGAGCCGCGCCTCCCGCTACGCCCCCGACACCCTCACCAGCCGGGGGCAGTGGATCCACCAGGCCGCTTGCATCGGCCACTGGGACCTCATGGACGACGAATCGCCCGCAGGCATCGAGTACGCCAAGCAGGTCTGCCGTGCGTGCCCGGTCCGGATGGCCTGCCTCGACGACGCGCTGAGGACGGGCGAGGTGAGGCACGGCGTACGTGGCGGCCTGGGCTGGCGGGCCCGTCAGCGGTTGGCCGCCGCGCGCCGTAGGGCGGTTGCGGGGGCGACGTCGTGACCGGCCGCAAGCGCCGTCGCGCGCCGCCGGAGCCGGAGTACGTGCCCGGGACGCTCCTCGACTGGCGCGGACCCGAGCACTGGTCCTGGGAGCAACTCCCGTGCCGCTACTGCGGATCACCCACCCACCTGCGCGACTCCCGCGGCAAGGCCGCGGACAAGGTCTGCGCCGAAACCGCGCTGGCCCGGCAGCACGCCGAGGCCGCCGACGCCTACCAGATCGGAAACCCCTGATGAACCACCCCGCCCGCCGCCGGGCCGCCGCAGCAGCCGTCGGAACCGTCCTCGTGCTCGGCCTGCTGGCCGCCTGCGGCGACGACCCGGATGACGACTGCGAGGGCGACGCGCTCGCCGCGGTCGCCGTCGCGAAGCCGGGCCCGCGCCCGGGGGCCGCGAAGGCGCCCGCCAAGCCCCGCCCGAAGCCGAAGTCCAAGCCGAAGCGCGTGGACGTCGACTTCGACGACTGCGACTGACCACCCGCCCACGAGCACCCCGCCGGGCGGAAACCGGCGGGGAACCACCCACAAGGAGAACACGTGTCCATCGCACTCACGACAGTAGAGCAGCAGGCACCCGGCCTGATCAGCCTCGCCAAGACCGCCGCTATCAGCCTCCAGAAGCAGGGCCTCGCCGAGCAGCGCGCCGCCGTCCAGCTCGTCCTGGACCACTCCGGCAGCATGCGGGACTTCTACCGTGACGGCAGCGTCCAGCGCCTTGCCGAGCAGGCTCTCGGCCTGTCCGTGAACCTCGACGACGACGGCTCCGTCCCGGTCATCTTCTTCGGCTCCCAGGCCGAACAGCACGAAGACGTCCGCCTGGACAACTACCACGGGCTCATCGACCGCGCCCACCAGCGCATCCGCTGGGGCTCGACGAACTACGTCGCCGCCATGAACGCCGCGGTCAGCGAGTACCGGGCCTCCGGGGCGATGGACCCCGCTCTGGTGATCTTCCAGACCGACGGCGAACCCGACGACCGCGCCGCCACAGCACGCGTCCTCCGCCACGCCTCCGCTCTGCCGATCTTCTGGGCGTTCGTCGGCTTCGGCGGCCGCGTCCAGTTCCTCGAGCAACTCGACACCCTGACCGGCCGGGCCGTGGACAACGCGAGCTTCTTCCACGCCCGCGACCCGCACCACGTCAGCGACGCCGAGCTGTACGACGGCATCACCGGCGAGTTCGCAGGCTGGCTGAAGGCCGCGCAGGCGGCGGGAGTTCTCCGCTGACGGGCTGAACCGCCCCTGAGACCGGCGGCCGCGCCCCTGCTCCACGCCCCAGCGGCCGCCACCCGGGCCCGCCCACACCATCCCCCCGGGCGGGCGGGCCCGGACCCCAACCACCCAGAAAGGCACTGCACATGAGCGAGAACCCCCGCACCCGTCTCAAGGGAACCGAGCGCGCCGAGACCGCCCACCGCGCCGCCGGGCTGTACGCGCAGGGCTGCACGGTCCTGTCCGTGGCCCGGCAGATCGGCCGCTCGTACGGCCTCACCCACGCGCTGCTCCTGGAGGCCGGGGTCACGCTGCGCAAGCGCGGCGGACACGCCAGGAAGACGGCTCCGTGATGGCCAGCCCCACACAGCGCGCCTGGAGCAACGGAGGCCAGACCCTCCGCCCGCCCCACTACCAGCTGCCCAAGCTCACCCCCAGCCAGCGCGACGAGATCCGCAGACGCCGCGCGGAGGGGGAGCGGGCGATCGATCTCGCGGCGGAGTACGGCGTGTCCGCCAAGACGGTCCGCAGCCTCTGACCGCGATCAAGGCGTGACGGTTCCGCAACATCACGAAGCCCCGCACCAGCACGGTGCGGGGCCCGGAGGAGAAGGGGAGGGAGGGGGCCGTGAGGTCAGCCCTTGGCCGCGTTGGCCGCGGCATCAGCATCACGCTGAGGCCGCTGCTTGCGACGCCAGGTGTTGACGCGCGCGTGCACGTGCCGGCGGATGTCGTCGGCACGGGAGGTGCCCTCCTCGTCGCACAGCTGCCCGTACGCGGTCCACATCTCGTCCTCGATGCGGACCATGCGGCCGGGGGTTCCCTTCGACGTCATGACGTCAGGCTAGCTGACCTCTCACTAGCCACACACCCCGAGCAATGTGCCTGTATTGCGAATGTGTTGCGGGTGACTATACACCCATGGGTAGAATCTGGAGCAGGGAGGGCGCCCCTCAGGCCGCCCTGAACTGGGGGTTTATCCGCCATGCCCTGATCCAGTACGACCGAAAGAAGCCGCACATGGCGCAGGTCAAGCTCGACACCAGATTCATCCACGCACCAGCCGTGATGCTGCTCAGCGACCGAGCGTTCCGGCTCCATATCGCCAGCATCTGCTGGACCGCCAGGTACAGCACTGCGGGTGTCATCCCGCGCCGAGGCTTGGCTCAGATCGCAAGCATCAGGCGGGCAGCGCAGACGGCCGCCGAACTCGTCGCGGCCGGGCTCTGGCAGGAACGCGGGGACGGCGACTTCCTCATCACACACGACGCGTTCACCGTCGACCGCGAGCCGACGTACGCCCCCGGCCAGCGGGAGCGGATCTACACACGAGATGGCTTCCAGTGCGTCCTCTGCGGCACGCCCAACGACCTCACGCTCGACCACATCCACCCCCGAGCACGTGCCGGGGGCGACGGCGACAGCAACCTGCGCACCCTGTGCCGCTCCTGCAACAGCAGCAAGGGGGCTCGCGTCTAATGGCCTGGTTCGCCCTCGACGACGGCTTCGACACGCACCCCAAGGTGCGCAAGGCGGGCAACGCCGCCGTCGGCGTCTTCGTGCGCCTCGGCGTTCACGCCACCAGGCACCTCACCGAAGGCCACCTCGACGGCGACATCGTCCGCAGCTACGGCACCGGCCCCAACATCCGCAAGCTCCTCGCCGTCGGCATGCTCCACGAACACGGCCACGCCTGCCCGCGCTGCCCGCAGCCCGCCGAGGGCGACTTCGTCATCCACGACTACCTCGACTACAACAAGTCCCGCGCGCAGATCGAAGCCGCCCGCGAGGCAGCCCGGAAGAGGCAGAACCGTGGCCGGGAGAACGCCCGCCGGAACCGGAATCAGCCCGGAAACGACGCCGAATCGCGCGCGAATCGCGGCCGTTTCGAAGACGATTCCGCGCCGAATCGTCGCCGAAATGACCCCCAGTTTGAGGCCACCTCCGCAGGTCAGGAGGACATGTCACGGCGTGACACCCATGAGGGTGCAACGGGTGTCCCCTCCCCTCCCCTCCCCTCCCCATCTAGTGGTGCAGGTAGAGAGAGAAGTGACCGTAGTGACGCGCGAGGCGAACCCGCTCTCTCTCTGATCACACCGGACTGGCAACCCACCGCCGCCGACCACACCGCGGCCGCCGCCGACATCCGACGCCTCGGACCCGCCGCCGCAGCAGCGGCCACCGCGAAGTTCGTACGCCACCACCAGGCACGCGCCACCCGCGTCGCCGACTTCGGCCCCCTCTGGGTCTCCTGGCTCGCTCGCGAACGCCCCGACACCCCGACCCCGACGCAGGGCGCGTTCCTCGTCGGCCTCCCCGGCGGCGCCGAGTCCACCCCCACCCCCACCCCGCCGTCCTTCGCCCAACGCATGGCCGAACTCGACGCCGTCACCCGAGCCGACCGCACCGGAGACACCCGATGAGCCTCTGCCCCACCCACCACATCCCCCGCGGATCCCACGGCTGCCCCACCTGCCGCAACAACCGCCGCCGCGCCGCACGAGCCCGCCTCGACGAACTCGCCATCTACACCGCCATACAAACCCGACGCCCCACACCCGGCCTCCGCCCCCGCGAACAACGCGCCGTCAGCCAGCGGCTTACCACCCTCGGGATCTCAGCCGCCGAGATCGCCCGCATCTGCGGCGTCAGTCGACGCAGCGTTCATCGCTGGCGCGCCCGCGACCGAGCCGCCTCCTGACCGCGCGCATCCGGATACAGCCCACACCACACCCCAACCACACACCACCCCAACACCCCAGGAGCAGCCACGATGACCAACCGCCCCCTGCCCCACGACCCGTACATCACCGCCATCACCGACGCCCTCACCGCCGCGGGCCTGAAGCCGGCCGACGACTTCACCGACGACTCCGACACTCGCGGCAGCTACTGCTTCCTGCGGTCCGTGATCACCCTCGACACCAACGCCTCTGGCCTCGACCCGGCTCGCTGGCAGCACGGCCTGATCCTCATCTGGGAATGGCACACCGGCGCCGAGGCCGACCTCGGCGAGCCGGAGGGCGGCCCTTCGTGGGAGTGGGCGCCGCTCGTCGACGAGCACGGGCAGAACGGCGGCCGCGAGCTGCTCACCCTCGACGGCTACGCCTCGCCCGCCCACATCGTGGCGTGCGTCCGCTCGATCACTCGGCAGCACACGGGGGACCTGTCGCGCGAGCGGTGGGAGCACGCCGCCGTCCTCGACGCGGCCTGTGAAGCGTGGGGCGTGCACGAGACCCGGCAGTGAGCAGCAGCACCGACCGTCCCGCCACCACGAAGGAGCACACCGTGCCCGACCGCCCGTACACCGACGCCGACCTCCGCGCCGCCGCTGCGCTCATGCACTACGCCCTGACCATCGAGCCGAACCCGGCCGACGCCGACAACGCTCTGTCCGACCACCCGGCCTGGGTCCACGTCGAGGTCGGCAGCGAGGAGCAGGACACGCTGCGCGAGTCCGTCGTCGAGCTCGTCTCCGGCGCGGCCAACGTGTCCGCATGGGCCGTCCACCTCGCCGCCGACGGCTTGGAGCCGTCCGACGTACACGGGATCACCATCAACGGCGGCCACCGTCCCGTCGCCCGCGTGCACTTCGCGTTCTCGCCCGACATGCCGGACGAGATCCGCACCGATCTCGTCGAGGGCCTCGGCCAAGCGCTTGCCGAGGCGGACGCCGCGCTCGACGAGCTCGCTCCGGGCGACGGCAGCGACTCGGACAGCGACGTGTTCGAGCTGATCTCCGAGATCGCCAGCCGTCTCCGCGACGCCACCGACAGCGGCGAGCACCACGCCGTCGGCCTGATCTACGACCTCGCGAACGGCCGCACCACGCTCGCCGACGCGCGCGCCGAGCTGGCGGAGCTGACGTTCCGGCATGTCTGACAGGACGCCCGCCCGTGTTGGAGCCACGGGCGAGCGCACCACCCACTTCATCACGAACCGAACGGAGTTGGCCATGCACGAGACGCCGACCGGCCTCGCCTGCGGCAACAACCCCAATGCCCACCTCGCCGACGGCGACCGCCAGGCCGTCCAGGACTTCGACGCCTACCTCGCCGCCCGAGCAGCCATAGCCCGCGCCCGCGCTCTGCACCGCGACGCCTACCCCGACCAGCCGGGCGCCAGCTGCACGGCGGGCTGTGGTGCGTGGCCGTGCGCCACGGTGCGCGCCCTCGACGGCGCTGCGCCCTCAGCCGTGCAGCTGCCTGCCGACGCGGCGCTCGGCCTGTCCGTGCAGCAGACCGACGCCCTCTGGGACGCTGTCGCGATTCCCGGCGCCCCGGGGCCGTCGTTCCCGCAGCAGCACGAGCGGGTGTGCCGGGTGGTTGCCGGGATGCTCGCCGAGGCCACGGCCGTGCCCGAGGTGGTGTCCGTCGGTGGCGCCGCCGTGCAGCCGCCCGCCGACCGGGCCGAGACGTTGCCGGGCGCCGCCGAGATCGAGACCCACCCCGCCCTGAACGTCACCCCGCTGCCCTCCGCCGCGCTCGCCGCCGACGAGCAGGTCGAGCCCGACCTCCGCGAGAGGGCGGCGCAGGCGCTGCAACACGAGCGCTTCCCTGGCGTCGCCTGGGACTCACAGCCCAAAGAGATCCACGCCGAGTACCGCAAGGCCGCCGACGCCGTCCTGGCCGTCCTCCCCGCGCCCGCCGACCGGGCTGCCGCGTTGCGAGACGCCGAGGAACTGGCAGAACTCGACCGCGAGGGAGCGGAACTGGTCTGCGCGGCCCAGTGCGGTTTCTGCGACGCCTGCGGCATGGAGCCCTTCGGGACCCCCGCCGAGGGCTGGCGAGACGCCGCGCGCTTCCTGCGCCGGACGCCCCGCGAGTCAGCCGACTTCCTCGGGGCGATCCGTGGTGCCCGCCTCATCGAGGACGAGCTCCGCCGCACGGCCGACGAGGCGCAGCAGGCAGGAGACAGCCGGTGATCCGCGATGACAAGTTCCTGATCTCCCGCAAGCCGTTCGCCGTCGACCTCGGCAGCCTGCGCGGCAGCCGCACCCAGACACCGCAAGGGCGCAACGAGTACTACTTCGACGGCCGGATCTGCGCCGTCTGGTTCCGGCGCCGCAAAGGCGTGACGGTCGCCTGTGTCGGCGAGCTGTGGGACCTCCAGCACCCAGAGCCTGCCGACGGCCGCGAGTTCCTGGAACAGCACGACGACGGCCGGTACGGCGGCGACTGCCACGGCCGGTGGGACGGCGAGTCCTACTGGGGCAACGTCACGCTGGACATCCAGCAGCGGCACCTCGCGATCCTCCGGCCGATGCTCGCGAACTACCCCGCGATACCTGACGGGTTCGACGGCTGGTGGACGTTTCAGGCACCAAAGGGGCCGTCGTGATCGGCGAGGCCCTGAGCACGGCGTTCCTCCTGCTCCGAGCCCTCGCGGTCTGGGTGATCCTCGGCGCCGCCACGGCCGCGCTCCTCACGGCCGCCGCCACCGCTCTCGTCTCGAAGCTCGCCTCGTGGGCCTGGGATGCCGTCAGGAGCCGCCCCAGGGGCCCGTCCTGGGCTCGCGGACGCCTCCGCGCCCGAATCCACGCCCGGCGTCACACGCGAGCCCCAGACGGCCACACAGCCCCTCTACGTCCTCCTGTACCACGAAAGGCCCACCACCGATGACCCGCCCCCGCCTCACCACCCGCCAGCGCGAAGCCCTCACCCTCGTCGCCAACGGGCACACCAACGCCCAGGTCGGACGCCACTTCGGCGTCTCCGAGGACTGCATCAGCAAGCACCTCGCCGCGATCCGCAAGCATCTCGGCGCCCGCGACCGCACCCACGCCGTCGCACTCGCCCTCACCACCGGCCTCCTCAACCCCACCGACATCCACCCACGCGGAGACCAGCCATGACCCTAAGCACCCCCTGCCCCAACCCCCGCTGCCACAGCGCCCGCGGCCCCGGCGAATACCTCTGCTGGACCTGCTGGAACCAACTCCCCCACCAAACCCGACACGCCCTCTGCCACCTCGACCGGAACGCCACGACCCGCATCCGCCAGCTCCACACCCAACTCGCCGCCCGCCGACCGCTCGCAGAGATCGAGGTCCACCCATGAGCAGCCCCGCCGAAGAGATCCGCACCGCAGCCCAGACCCTCCTCGACACCGCCGACGAGACCAGCCACGAGATCGAGATCAACACCTACTGGCACTCCCAGCTCGTGCCGCGCCCACACTGGTACTCGAACGGCATCGCGAACGCAGTCGGCGGCTCTGCCGGGAAGCTCGCCGGACTGTTCCCGCCTGAGGCAGCGCGCGCCCTGGCCCACTGGCTCCGCGACTCCGAAGTGATCATCTCCGACCACAAGCCCGAAGACCAGGAAACGTACGGCCGTCTCCCCCTCGCCGTGGCTCGCGCGATCAACGGGAGTCAGCCATGACGGGCCACCGCCGCGTCGCGCTCGCCTGCCGCGCCGGCGCCCTCCTCTGCGCCGCGGGCGCCGCGTACACCGGCCACCACCACGAGGTACTGCCCGTCCTCGGCTGCACCTACGGCGCCGTGCTCCTGGCGTGGTGCGGCCGCCGGGAGGCTGCGGTCGACCGGCGCGCACGCGTCGAGGCGCAGCGCGAATGCCTCGCTGCCCGCCCCAGCCCTGCGCCCCCGCTCGGCCCCGAGCTCATCGCCGACATCCACCGCGGCTGGGACGAGCTCACCACCGCCTGCTGCCTGCCCGCGTGGCTGTCCCGCGGGGCCGAGCACGACGGGGCGCACTGCACCCGAAAGGACCTCGCAGCATGATCAAGCCCGGCCAGACCTACCGCTCCTGCAACCCCCGCGACTCCATCCGCCTCCGCATCGAGGCCTACCGCCCCGGCGCCGGGCGCGCCCACGTCGTCGACGCCACCACCGGCAAACGGCCCCGGCAGATCCTCGTCCGACAGTTGCACGACAGCCCGCTCACCCGCGATGGCAAGCCCCGCCGCACCGGCTACGTGCTGGAGCAGCTGTGACCAAACGCATCCGCCTCGACGATCTCACCGACGACGCCCTCGACGCCCTACACGCCCGAGCCGAGACCGCCGAGGCCTGCCTCCGCCTCGCCCGCGAGGCCCTGGCTCGGGACGGGTACTTCGACTGGACCGAGATCGGCCCCGACATCGCACCTCGGATCAGGGAGTGGCTGGCCCACCACAACGCCCGCGTCGAGCACGCCGAGGCCGCGGCCGCCCGCCTCCACGAGGGCGAGGAACCCTACGAGGACCCGCGCGTCGAGCCGAGCAACGGCCAGTGGCTATACGGCTTCAACCGGCTCGACCCCGCCCGACGCCTGGAAGCCATCGGTGACATGCGACGCGAGGTACAGCGGGGCAGCGAGTGCTTCCTCATGGAACACGACACGCGGCTCAGGGATGACCGCAAGGCGTGGGTGATCGTCGCCCGGATCCGCGACGTTGTCGACGAGATGGAGCGGATCACCGGTGCTCGGCACTGGGCTCGGATCCTGCGCAGCGCTCTCGACAGGCCGGGCCCGGGAGCAGTCGAAGCGACCGAGGCCGCCCTCGATGAGCAGCCCGGCCCGGCAACGTCCGAGCCTCACACTGGCCTCATCATCGACCGCTACCGCACCGACCGGGGCGAGATCGCCTGGTGCTTCCGCTGCTGGGGCACCGACACCTGCGACGGCTGGCTGTCCCTCGACCACTTCAGCCAGCAATCCGCCGAGCGCGCCCGTGACCGGCACGTGTCCGAGGAGCACGCCGAGACCGGCCCGGCAGCGACCGAAGCGACCGAGCCCGACGACACAGACATGAGCGAGGCCGACATCGACCACGCCATGGCCACCGGCACACCCGTCACGATCGTCCCGCCGCCCCGGCCCACCCACGACGAGGGCCCGAGCGTCCGCGAATGCTCCACCGCCGACCGCAACTGGGACGTCGAGAAAGGCGGCGACCGATGACCACCTGCCCGCACTGCACCGACCGCGACCTCGACCACGGCGGGTTCCTCTGCGACCCCTGCATCCACACCACCAGCCGCCGACTCACCCAGCTCCCCGCCCTGTGGTCCGCACTCGCCGCGTTCCTCGCACCGAGCCCCACCACCCCGTTCATCAGCGGCCGCACCCCGCGCGCCGAAGCCCCGCTGCCTCTCCGGGAGGAGGTCCTGGATCTGCGCGCCGAGGGCGGCATCGTCGCCGTCCTCGAAGACTGGCGCGCCGCCGTCCACGACGCCCGCGGCATGGCCCCGCCCACCCGCGCCGTCGGCATCGAGCACCGCGTGACCATCGCCGCCACCGCTCTCGACGGACACCTCCCGTGGATCGCCCGCTGGTACGCCGGCCCCGACCTCGCGAGCGGCGTCCGCGAACTCGTCGGGCGGGCGTACGGCGTCATCCAGCCCGGCCGCGACCCCGACGAACCGCAGTACCTCGGCCGGTGCGTCGCCGAGAGCCCATCCGGAGTGTGCGGGCGCCCGCTGTACGCCTACCCGGACCGGACGGTGCAGTGCGAGTGGTGTCTGTGCGTGTACACCCCAGACCGGTGGCTCGCCCTCCGGCACTACCAGCCCGGCGCGACCGGCGACCGGCTCACCGCAGCCTGACAGCACACGGCCCGCCGCTCCCAACGGGAACAGCGGGCCCAGGTGTGAGTGCCCCCCTCACAGTGACGCGACACGACCGTACGCCCGCCCTGGTCAGTGCGTCCAGACTTCGGGTCCGCCGCCGCGCCACTCGATCAGCGGGGAGCGGACCACGTCCATCTCGTCCCACCCCTGGAGCCCGGCCTCCTGCATGAACGCGGCGACATCGCGCACGCTGAACGCCAGGCCGAGGATCTCCCCGCGCGCCGTCACCCGCCGGCCGCCCGTCGGTGACGGCGGGTGCACGACGATCGGGGCAGCGGTCATACCTCCAGCGTGCGCCGGACCGGGCGCTCCGGCACGCCGAGCCTTACTCGGCCGGGTCCTCCTCCGCGTGGCGCACCGCGGCCTTGACCGCCTGCTCCAGCTCGTATCGCGACATGGCCACGTCCTCGCGGGCGGCGTGCTCGGTGACTGCGGCCTGGAAGCGCTCGGCGGCGTCCCGCCAGGCGCGCCACTGCGCGTCGTACGCCTCGCCTTCGAGTCCGGCCAGCTTGGCTCGGGCCTCCTCGGAGGAACGTTCCAGCATGATCAGGTCATCGGGGAGATCTCTATCAGCCACGTGGCCAGATCCTAAGCCGCCACGCACACCACGCCAGCCGCGCGCGCCGAGGGGCACGCGAAAGCCCCGGCCGGTACGCCGGGGCCGATCGCGCGGCCTGCGGGAGCCGCTAGGCCTCCAGGTCCTGCCCGAGGTCCTCGGCAAGGATCTGCCGGACCCGCCCGAAGCTGATCCCCACCACCTTACCGATATCCCTGTAGGTCATGCCGTCGGCCCGCATTCGCCGGAAGATCTCCTTGCGCTCGGACCGGTACGCCGCCTCCATGGCATCCATCATCTCGGTCAGCTTGCGGAAGCGGACTGCGGGCGGCTCGGCCTCCAACGCATCGAAGAAGGCATCCAGCTCGGCGAGGGCGAACAGCGGGTTCGCCTCCACGCTCGCCCTCGGCTTCGGCTCGGGAACAGCCACTGCCCCCGGCCCGCTGATCCTGTTGCCGAGCGGACGGGCTTGCTCGATCGCTTCGGTCTCTGCAACGTAAGCGGCCTCGCGACTCGGGTGCCACTCGTCCTCGCGGCGGGCGACCTGCGGCCACCACGGCTTTGCACGATGCTTCTTCGCCCGACCCTTGGGGTCGTACGCCGACCCGATGTAGAGCAGCGTGCCGTCATCGGCGAACAGGCGGTACACGGCCGCCCGGCGTTCCGGCGCAGCAGCGGTTGGTACTGTCAAGGCAGTGCCTTCCTTGCTTGGGTTTCGGCGCTTACGGCCCGGGCGGTCTCGACACCGCTCGGGCTTCTCTCATTCGTTCGGCTTGGCCTTGTCGGCCTCGGCCTTGTTCTTCTTGCGCTGCGCCCCGCTCAGCCCCTTGCTGATCTGCTGCGCGCGCTCAGGCGTGACCTTGCCGATGATGCTGGCGATCTCTGGCCACGTCTTCTTGTGCTCGTCACGTAGCGTCTGGACGCTCTTCTCTCGGATCTGGCGCAGACGCGCGTGATAGTCCGGCCACTCCCTCAGAGCCTCGGACACGGCAGACGTTCGCTGCACCGGGTCCTCGATGGCTTCGAACGCCTCGATGGCATCCAACAGCCTCTTCACCTCCTTGGGTGTCTCTGCCACGTCCGCTCTCCCTCCTGCCTGAGAGCGCGACCGGAACACCCCAACCCTAGGGCTTGCCATTGAAGCAAGGCAAGCCCTAGGGTTTGTGCGGTGAGGCCGCGCTCCCTTCGGTCTCGTGCCCAACGAATAAGCCCCCGGCCCGGCGCTGGAACGCCATATGGGCCGGGGGCGGACCCACCACAACAGCGACGAAATGGCAGGTCCTAGCCGTGGATCGTATCCACCACACCGCGCCTCCTGAAGCCCCGCTGCCCGCCCCGCCCACGCCGTCGTACGCCGCGCAGGTCCTCACGACCGCGGCCGCCGAGCTGGAGCGCATGGGCGCCTCCACCCTCACCACCGAGCGCACGCTGCGCCGCGCCTTGACGGTCGCCGTCGCCGCCCGCCTCCACCGCCTCCCCACCGCCGTCGTCAACGCGGTCGTGAAGCGCGTGTGGGAGGCGATCCCCGCAGGCGTCGAGGGCAACACGCACCACGTCCAGGCCCAAGTCCTCCGCGGCGCCGCAAGGGGGCTCCGATGAACCAGCAGCCCACCGAAGCCGAGCGCATCGCCGCCCTCCAGCAGGCAGCCGCCAGGGACTACGCCCACGCGCACGACCCCGCCACCCAGGCCGCCGCACGCGACCAACTCGCCCTCGCCCGCGCCCACGGCGCCGAACAGGCCACCACCCCCGGAGGCACCAGGTGACCACCACCTTCGCCGAGCCCTGGCCCGACGGCGTCATCGCCCGCTACCTCACCGTCGCAGGCGCCACCGTCGAACTCATCGACGGCCCGAACTGGATCACCGGCACCTGCTCCGGATGCCCTGAGGAGACGTGGCCGAACAGCTTCCACTACGACCCCTCATGCAGCGGCCACCGCATGGAGACGTGGGTCAAGCAAGGGGCCACCGCGTGGGCCCAAGGCCACGCCGAGAAGTGCCGCGCGCTGCCCCGCCCCTGACGCACCGACCGGCCGGGCCCTCACCGCGCGGGCCCGGCCCCTCCACCCGGAGCCACACCGTGAAGACCCGTCTCCGCCGCCTCATCCACCGCGTCCCACGGCCGGGACGCCCGTCTCACCCCCCGTCTCACCACGTCCCATGGTGGGTCCGCTGGTTCACCAACGGCGGCCGCCCCCTCGTCGCCATCGTCGTCCTGATCATGTGCGCCCCCGGCGAACACCACCTCGCCGTCCTCGCCGGATGGGACACCCGTCTCGCCTGGGGCATGGCCGCCGTCCTCGCCGCCTACGCAGGCATCGCCGCCTCCGTCGCCAGCAACCGCCCCAAGGGCTCGCCCGGCAAGATCTCCGCCGTCGTCGGCGCGTTCGTCTCACTCGGCGCGGCGATGGCAGCTCAGCCCGTCTCACACCTGTTTGTCACCGGCTGGCTGTCCGCCACCCCACGGGCTCCGTGGCAGCTCGTAGTGGTCGTCTCATGCGTCCCACCGCTGGTGTTCGGGCACCTGCTCCACCTCGCCGCAACGCCCGTTGCGCGCCCCGCCCGGTCCGTCTCGCCGCGCGCGACGCCCACTGCCAAAGCTGTCTGGGCGCAGGCAGTCCCTGCTCACGCCCGGATGCTCCCCATCGTCCCGCCGGCCACCCACGAGACACCGCGAGACACCCACGCCAACCCTCCTTCCCACGCGTCGTGGCCGATCACCCCACCCCTCGGAGCCCGCCTGCTCGCGCTGGTGCCTGCGCCGCACGCTGAGACGGCCAAGACCAGCCTTGAGACGCACCGGTTCCTCACCACGAGCGAGGTAGCTGCGCGCCACGGAGTCGCCGTCTCAACGGTCCGCACGTGGAAGGACCGAGGCCGCATCCAGCCCGCGTTCGTCGACCCGCAGCGGGGCGCGATGTACGACCCTGAGACGCTGCCGTCCGCAGCCGCGGTCGGGTGATCGCGATGCCCGTGGACCTCGTCCTCGTTGCTGTCGCCGTGCTCGGCCTCACTCTCACTTCCACCGCTGCGGCCTGGGGCGAGCGCCACCCCCACCGGCTCCTCACCATCGCCCGCGCCACCGGCCTCGCCCTGGCCGCCCTGTGCCTCACCGCAGCCTTCCTCCTGTCGGTACTGCCATGACCGAGACCAGCCTCCTCAAGGACGCAGCCGACGCCTGGCACCTCGCCGTCATCACCGGCCTCACCAGCCCCACCGCCGCAATCCTCACCGAAGCCACAGCCCTCCTCCTCGCCGCCGCGGCCCTGGCTCACGGCCACCACCGCCCGGCCGCCACCCTCACCGCGGCCACTACCGCCAGCACGCTCGCCGCCCACCTCATCCACTAGGACCCCACGATGCCCACACCGCCCGCGCCGGGGCCCGACGAGCTCCGCGTCCGCGGCATCCTGCGCCGCCTCGGCGTCGGCACGGACGCCGAAGCTCCCGCCCCCGACCAGCCCGCGGCCAAACGCCCCCGGGACTGGCTCGACGACGTCACCGACGGCCGCATGGATCCCTCCCCGGCGCCACCCGCCCCACCGGAGCCCCCGCCCCCCGTCGAGGCCGAACAGGCGCCGCGGGCCCGGCCCGCCGCCCTGCCCCCCCGCAAGCCGGGCCGTCGGCGGGCAGCCCGTACGACCGACCAGGCCCCCATCGCCCCGCCGATCGCCAGCCCCCGCCGTTCCCTCATCGAAGCATGGGAAGGCGTCCCGCCCCGCCTGAAGTGGCTCGGCTACCACGCCAGCGCCGCCTACCTCGGCTGGGAACTCGGCCTCGTCGGCTTCTCCACCGACGTCGCCGCCTGGATCGCTGATCACGGTCTGCTCGACGCGCAGTCCGTGTTCTGGCTGGCCGTCGGCTTCGCGTGCGTGTGCACGTACCGCAACACGCAGCGCTGGTGGGTCCCCGCGGCCTGGCTCGGCGCCGTGCCCGTGTCCTCCGCCGTCGTCGGCGTGCTCCTCTACGGCAACCCCACCTAGGACCCCACCATGACCATCTTCGGCAACCTGGGCCCCGTCGGTCTCGCCGCGGTCCTCACCGTCCTGCTGCTCGTCGGCATCCCCGGCGGCGGCCAGCTCAAGCCCCTCGGCTGGTGGTGGACCCTCTTCTTCTCCATGCTCGCCGGGTCCTCGTACGCGGCTGCGGGCGGCATCTTCAAGATCGTGCCGGATCTCGTGGGCAGCTTGGTCGCAACCACCCGCCAAATCCTCCCCGGCCTCCAGATGCCCGCGCTCGCGCTCTGCCTGGCCATCGTCATCCTCTGGCGAAAGCTGACTACCAAGCAGGTCGGGGTCCTGGGCATCATCTTCTGGTACATCGCCTCAGGCGCAGGCGGCAGCTGGTCCTACGTGGCCGATGCGATCGCCAACGTCCGCACAGGCGTGTCCTGATGAAGCTCCGCAAGATCGTAAAGGCAGGGGAGCGACGCACACCGAATGAACCCTCCGGTTTGATCGGCCTGCTAATCGTCGGATCGCGCACTCTCCTGGCCCGCATCAACGCGCGCATCGGCACTGCGGCCACCTGGTGGTCTGCCGCCGTGGTGCTGTGGGCCGCCGTGTACTACCGGCCCTGGGCTGCCCCTGCCATCGCCGTCCCGTGGTGTGCAGCGGCGTGGATGCACGCCCCCGCCAAGGCCGCCGCGGACCTCGCGGCCCGGCCGCCGCGCGAGCGCGCTCCCCTGCCCGCCGACGAGACCGACGAGGCCCGCGAAGAGGCCCCCGCCGAGGACACCAGAGCGGACATCCCGACCGCCGCACGAGAGGCCGTCGGAGACGACCGCGGCGCCCTCCTCACAGTGCTCCGTGACCGCCTCGGCAAGCCCTCCACCCGGGCCGTGCGGGAGGCCCTCGCTGAGGCCGGCATCCCGGTCCGCGAGGGGGTGCGCACGCGGGCCGGGAACGGGCCCGGCGTCCACCGCGACGATCTGCCGCCCCTCCCCGCTGTCCCACCCGGGCCTCCTGTTGGGGGTGTTGCCGCAGATGAGAGCGCCAACGCCAACGCCAACAACACGCCCGTGGTCCACGTCCGAGAGGGGATGTCGATCATCAAGGACCCTGCTGACGCCCACCGCTACCACCGCATCCCGCCGAGCGGGAGCGCGTGATGCCGTACCTGTACCGGTGCTTCCAGTGCCACACCCTCGGCCTGGCCAGACGCGACCACCTGGAGGACGCCGAGGCCGACCGCGACGAGCACCGAGCTGCCGCCCACGGCGGCCACGCCCCGGCCGACGGCGACCGCATCGACCGCGTCCACCACGCCGCACGCGGCGACGGCCTCCTGCCGTCCGGGAGTTGCCTCGCCGCGCTCATCCTGCTCGCCCTCGTCCTCGCCGACTGCGCAGGCGTCGGCCACTGAAGGAGATCACCCATGAAAACCGTTCCCACCGAACCCGCCCGCAACAGCCAGACCTGCGGCTACCAGCTCTCCACCAACAGCTGGGACAGCCGCGCCTCCTACTGCGCCGAACCGAAAGCCCGCGGCCTCTACTACTGCCGCCCGCACCACGACTGGGTGGCCGCCGACACCGAGGACGGCGTCATCCGCATGGCCCCCGGCAACGCCATCGGCACCGGCTGACCGAACCAGACCCCGGGGCAGCCGCCCGCCTGCCAGCAGAACCGGCCGCCCCGGACCACCCGCCCCGCACGCGAGACAGGAGCACCATCGTGGCACCGCTGCCCCAGGACATGCCCATCCGGCCGCCCGACGGCACCGATCCCGAGCCGGACTTCGCCACCGACTACCAAGCCAGCCGAGGCGGCTACTACCCGACCGAGCCCCAGCCCGTACCCGGCACACCCCGGCAAGGCCCGCGAAGTTGACATGAGGGTGACAGAACCGCCGATTGCCCACCTACCACTACCTTCCGCTGCGAGACTGGCCCCATGAGCTACCGCCCCTACCCCGACCCCGACCGGGCGCTGAGGCAGATCGACCGCCACTACCCGGCGCCACCGCCCTCCGAGTTCCAGCTCCGGCTGGCCAGGGAAGCCAACGCCACCCTGGAACGCGCCCGCCAAGCGATGCAGCCCTTCACCGAAGCGCGGCTCCGGATGTGCCTCAACGCTCCGGCCGTGCTCGCTCGCATCTCTCCCACGGCCTCACGGTTCGCCGAGATGGCCAACGGCCGCGCCTCCACCTGATCCAGAGCATCCTGGCCCCGCCGTGCGTCCCTCGTTGCGGCGGGGCCTTCACCGTTCCTGCACGATCACGGGACGTGCGCCGCTACGCTCCGGGGCCACACCGTCCTCGGGGGGACCCATGCGCCGCACCAGCATCGCCGTACTCGCAGCCGCCGCACTCACATTGGCCGGCTGCTCCAGCTCTGACGACAGCGACCGCCCGAAGGCCACCGCGACCGTCACGAAGACGCCCAAGCTCTCGGCCGCCGAGCAGCGGGGGGCCTGCGTGGATGCGTGGGCGGACGTCCTCCTGGAGGACGAGGACGCGGAGTTGGAGCAGGAGCCTGAGGCGTGCGACGGCCTGCCGGAGGACGATCAACTGGACCGGTACATGGAGGGCTTGCAGAAGCGCAACGCGATCAACCGCGAGGCGCTGGGTGGCCTTCCGTAGCCGAGCGCGCAGCGGCCCCGCTCCGGTTGTCCGGGCGGGGCCTTCGTCATGCGGTGGGCTTGCGGTAGGCGTTCAGGCCGCGCCCGGTGTAGTTCGCCGAGGTCTCCATCGTTGGCCCGTTCCAGCCTGGCGACAGGATGACGCGCTCCTCGTCGGGCGCGAGCGGTGGCGGTTCGGGCATCGTGCCGCCCCTGCGGCGGAAGACGCGACGGAGAAGCGCTGTCAGGCTCATGGTGTGGGCTCCTCGTCCGGGCGCACCGGGCCCACGCCGTAGGTCGCGAGCGTGAGAAGCACGCCCTCCTCCATCAACGACTCATCGACCCCGCTGCGGCCTTCACTCACGGAAGCATGCCGGAACGCGCCGTCCTCGGCGAAGGTCACGATCATGCGGTGCTGGCCGCGTTGGGCGAAGAAGCCGCCGTTGTCGTGCGGGAGCACGGACCAGCCGTGCGAGATGGCCTCAGCGCGCGCCCGATCGGGCGTGAGGGGAAGGGTTGGAACCAGAACCGGGGCTCGCTCATGCGGTCTTCTCCTCGCTGCTCACCGGGCGCTCTGGCAGGTCGGCGCCCTCCTTGCCCACGTACCAGCGGATGAACTCCCGTACGACCCTGGTGCGCTCGCGGTCGCCCGCAGCCTCACCGAAGGGCTTCCACTCTTCCTCGGGGATACGGAGTTGACGGAGGGGTGTATGCCCCTCGGTGCGCTGCTTGGCCATGGCGGCAACTCTAGGCGTGTATATGCATGGAGTCCACCGAGAGGCTTGACGTGTATATACACGCCACTCTAGGCTGTGTATATACACAGAGCGCCAAGGGGGCACCATGAGGCACACCGCACGCGAGACCAGCACCACCACCCTCACTCGCCTCATCAAGGCCCTCGACGCCAAACAGCCCGTCACGATCACCTACATCAAGGCGGACGGATCCGAGACGGTCCGCACCATCGAGCTCTACGACATCACCGTGAGCGCGGCGGGCGACATCGTCCTCCGCGCCATGGACCGCGAGACCGGCGAAGCCCGGTCGTGGCGGCTGGATCGCATCGCGGCCTACACGATCCACAGGACCGTGTACGTCGTCGCCCGCCCGGCCAGCGACGAGCCCCGCTCCCCGCGCGGCCTCGCCACCATCACCGTGCTCTACCCCGTCGACCTCCCCGCCCTCGCCCGCGTCGACCTCCTCGCCGACGCCCTCGCCGCCTGACCGCACCTCAACGCACCACGCCCCGGAACGGAGCCCCCCGTTGCGCACCATCGAACTCGCCGCCATCGTCGCGGCCGGAACCGCCGCCGTCCTCGCCCCCATCGACCCCCAACCCCTCCGCAACCTCACCACCCCGCCCTCCGAGCCCACCCCGGAACCCGTCACCGAACCTGCCGCCGTCGCCAACTACGACCACTACGGGACCCTGTGGGGCTACGACACCGCCACCAAGGCCGAGGCCGACATCACACAGGCCCGCACCCAGGGCCACGCGATCGACGAGTGGAACGTGACCGACCGCGACGGCAACCCACTGCGCATCGTCCGTACCACCGACCCCACCTCCACGTTCCTCGGCGGCATCGACATCTCCGTCATCCCGGTGACGGACGCTCCCGCCCCAACGCCGGAGATCCTGGAAACCGTGCCCGCCAACGGGTGCCTCCTGGGTTACGACCGTCTCGCCATCGCCCCCAACGCCCCGCTGCCCGACGGCCGGACGATCGCCGTCATCGAGGACCCGCTGGGGTCGGCATGGCGAGTAACGGACGACCGGGGCGCGGTGCACTACCTGCACAAGCACGGTGACCTGGTCCGCTACACGTCCGGTGTCGTCGCGTTCATCGAGCCGGAGTGGGCGGGCTGGTCCTCCGACTGACCACCCGCAGACCGCCACAGGCCCGCCCCCGCCGCCCGGGAGCGGGCCTCCGCGCTGCACGCCACCGTCCGCCAGTTGCGCACCTCATTACCATCAAACCATGGCAACCGGTAACGCCCCACCCACGGACGGGCCCACACCCGTACCCGGCCAAGCCCGGGACGCCAAAGGCCGCATGACCACCACCATCGACCACGACCAACGCGCCGCCCACGCCGCCCGACTCCGCGCCGACAACCCGAAAATGACCTACCAACAGATCGCGGACGCCGTCGGCTACAGCAACAAGGGCGACGCCTGGCGTGCGGTGCAAAAGTGCCGCCAAGCCGTACTCCAGTCCGCAGGCGCCGAACTCATCGCCTCCGAGGCCGCGCAGCTCGACGACCTGTTCGTCGCCGCACTCGAAGTCCTGGAGCGAGACCACATCGTCGTGTCACACGGAAAGATCGTCTGCAGCGAGGACGGCCAGCCGCTGAAGGACGACGGCCCCAAACTGGCCGCAATCCGCGAAATGCGCATGCTCCGCGAGTCCTACCGCAAGCTGTACGGCCTCGACCAGCCCACCCAGGTCACCGTCTCCGGCGCCGTCCGCTACGAGGTCGTCGGCGTCGACCCCGCGGACCTCACGTGACGACCGCGCTCGACCAGGACGCCATCGTCCGGTACGAGCCCCGCGGCGCGGCGCGGGAGCTGTTCAAGACGCGCGACTCCGAGGTCTTCATGGCCGGGCCGGCGGGCACGGGGAAGAGCCTGGCGTGCTTGTTCCGGATGCACCTGACGGCCCTGCACAACCCGGGCGCCCGCTTTCTGATTTTCCGGAAGACCGCAGTGTCGCTGGGTGCGACGACGCTGGTCACGTGGGAGAAGAAGGTCGCGGCCGACGCGATTGCCCGCGGCATCGTCCGCTGGTTCGGCGGCAGTCCGCGCGAGGCGCCCGGGTACCGGTACTCCAACGGCTCGAAGATCGACGTCGCGGGCATGGACAAGCCCGAGAAGATCATGTCGGCGGAGTACGACCTCGTGTTCGGCGACGAGGCCACGGAACTCACCCTCACCGACTGGGAGTCCGTCGGAACCCGGCTGCGCAACGGCGTGCTGTCCTGGCAGCAGCAGATGGGCGCCTGCAACCCCGCCCACCCCTCGCACTGGATCAAGCAGCGGTGCGACCAGGGCCAGGCCACGATGCTCCTCTCGCGGCACCGCGACAACCCCGCGTACGTCAACGCCGACGACACCCTCACCGATCAGGGCCGCGACTACTTCGCGAAGCTCGACGCCCTCACCGGGGTGCGGCGCCTGCGGCTGCGTGACGGCATGTGGGCGGCCGCTGAGGGCCTGATCTACGAGGAGTGGGACGAGAGTGCCCACCTCATCGACCAGTTCAAGATCCCCGCGACGTGGACGCGGTGGATCACTGTGGACTTCGGGTTCACCAACCCGTTCGTCATGCAGTGGTGGGCCGAGGACGACGACGGGCGGCTGTTCCTGTACCGCGAGATCTACCGCACCCGCCGCCTCGTCGAGGAGCATGCCCGACAGGCCCGCTCTTTGATGATCTACCCGTCGGGGCAGTGGCGGGAGCCGCAGCCGCGCGGGGTGATCTGCGACCACGACGCCGAGGGCCGGGCCACGCTGGAGAAGCATCTCCAGCTCGGCACGCAGGCCGCGGAGAAGTCCGTGAGCCCAGGTATCCAGGCCGTGCAGTCGCGCCTGAAGCCGGCGGGTGATGGGCGGCCGCGGCTGTTCATCGTGCGCGGCGCGCTGGTGGAGCGGGATCCGGAGCTGGATGCGCTGAAGAAGCCCGCGTGCACGGAGGAGGAGGTCACGGGCTATGTGTGGGCGGTGAAGCCCGGGAACGCCGGCGGGCTGAAGGAGGAGCCGGCGAAGGAGCACGATCACGGGATGGACGCGCTGCGGTACATGGTCGCGGCGCGGGATCTGGTAGGCAGGCCGAGAGTGCGCTGGCTATGAAAACAGGAGGTCTTGCGGTGAAGTGGTCACATCTCGCACCACAGATTAAGAAACTCCTCTCAGGATGCTTGTTGACAGGAGGATTTACACTCGTCTCAACTGGGCTCGGCATGCGCTTCGGTCTCTGGACAGGCCTGCTCGCCGCCGGACTCTGCGCGATCGCCTACGAGTGGCACCTGAGCCGGCCGGACTGATGCAAGGGAGGGAACCGTGGGCAGAAGCTTCCTCGGCTCCCTCGCCGCCAGCACCCGGCAGCTCCGCAACCGCGCCCCCGTCCCGTACTCAAGCCGCTCCAACATCA
This sequence comes from Streptomyces sp. NPDC043996, assembly GCF_056435225.1. Taxonomy (NCBI): domain Bacteria; kingdom Bacillati; phylum Actinomycetota; class Actinomycetes; order Kitasatosporales; family Streptomycetaceae; genus Streptomyces; species Streptomyces sp. NPDC043996. The sequence continues at coordinate 79,655 of NZ_JBWKEY010000010.1, forward strand.
GCATTCCGTGGCGGCAGCCCACCGGTGCTGAAGCGCAGATGCGGGCGATGGGCATGGTGGGCACGCTGTTCGCCATCGTCAACCGCACGTCGAACGCGACCGCGCAGGTCAACTGGCGCCTGTACCGCAAGGCCCCGTCCGGGCTGCCGGAGGACCGCACCGAGGTCGCACAGCACGCGGCCCTCGACCTGTGGAACAAGCCCAACAAGTTCTTCACCCGCCAGGAGCTGGTGGAGTCCGAGCAGCAGCACATCGACCTGACCGGTGAGGGCTGGCTGGTCATCGCCCGCAGTCCCCGATCCCCGATCCCGCTGGAACTGTGGCCCGTCCGCCCGGACCGCATCGCGCCAGTCCCGCATCCGGTGGACTTCATCTCCGGCTACATGTACACGGGCCCGGACGGGCAGGAGATCGCGCTGCGGGTCGAGGACGTCATCCAGATCCGCATGCCGAACCCGCTGGACCCCTACCGGGGCATGGGGCCCGTGCAGAGCGTGCTGACGGAGATCGACGCGGCGAAGTACTCCGCCGAGTGGAACCGCAACTTCTTCCTCAACTCGGCCGAGCCTGGCGGGATCATCGAGCTTCCCACCGTCCTTTCGGACCCCGAGTGGGATCAGCTCCAAGCGCGGTGGGCCGAGCAGCACAAGGGCGTCGCCAACGCCCACAGGGTCGCCTTCCTGGAACACGGCACCTGGAAGGACCGCAAGTACACCCAGCGCGACATGCAGTTCGCCGAACTCCGCACCATCTCGCGTGACGTCATCCGCGAAGCGTTCGGCGCGCCAGCGTTCGTCCTCGGCGAGGTCGGCGACGTCAACCGCGCCACCGCCGAGGCCTCGAAGGTCCTGTTCGCCGAGCAGCTGACGGTCCCGCGCCTGGAGCGCTTCAAGCAGGCGCTGAACAACGACCTCCTCCCGCTGTACGGGGCAGACGCCGCCCGCATGCTGGAGTTCGACTACGACGACCCGGTACCGGTTGACGCCGAGGCCAGAAACGCGGAGCTCACCGCGAAGGCCACGGCCGCCCGGGAACTCGTCGACGCCGGCTTCTACGCGCCCGACGTCCGCGAGGCCCTGGGCCTGCCGGATATGGCGTTCGGTCAGCCCAACGCCGACCCGGACCGCGAACTGCTCATCGAGGTGCTGAAGGGCGCCCCGGCGCAGCTCGGCCCGATGGTCCTGAAGATGCTCGGCTTCGACGTGCCCGAGCAGCCCACCCCCGCGGCTCCCGAGCCTGCCCCTCAGGCGCCCGCTGCCGCAGCGCGTCTGGACCTGCACCACCATGTGCCGTTCGCCCCTGCGTCCCGTCACCTGCCCTCGTACAACACCGTGCTGGCCCGGCCCCGCCCGCTGCCGCGCGCGGCAGCCGCCGAGCAGGATCTCGGCTCGGTGCGCGAGCAGTTCGAGGACGCGCTCGGCGCCCTGCTGGAGGCGTGGGAGCCGGTCGCCGAGGAGCAGTACGCGGAGCTGGAGCGGCAGATCGAGGAAGCCGTCGATTCCGACGCCCCGGACAAACTGGCTGGTCTGTCAGTAGCGTCCGACGAAGCAGCCCGCGTCCTGCGTGCGGCGCTCGCCGACATGGCCGAGACCGCAGCCGCGCAGATGGCCTCCGAGGCCGCCGAGCAGGGCGTGAAGGTCCGCCCGCCGAAGCTCGACAAGGGCCTGCGCAACGCGTTCGGTTCAGAGCTGGTGGAGATCGCCGCCGCGACCGCCGGTCTCCTCGCTGCAGACGTGGCCGCGGCGGCGGGCCGTGAGGCGCTGCGCCTGCTCGTGCCGGGCGCCTCCGGGGCGAGTGTCGCGGAGAAGGTCGGCGGGTTCCTGCGTGGGCTGAAGAACTGGTTCCGCCGCGACCAACTCGGCGGCGCCCTGCACCGGGCACAGAACGCCGGGCGCGTGGCAACGCTGCAAGCCGCCCCGGTGGCCCGGTACTTCGCCAGCGAGCGGCTCGACACGAATACCTGCGGCCCGTGCCACGAGGTCGACGGCATGGAGTTCGAGGACCTCGACGCCGTGCGCGCCGTGTACGGGGCGGGCGGCTACCAGGAGTGCGAGGGCGGAATCCGCTGCCGCGGCACGGTCACAGCGGTCTGGGACACCACGGAGGAGGCCTCGATGGGCCGCACGCGACGCTGCTGGAACACCGCGAGCCCCGAGCAGATCGCCGCCCGCGGCCGCGCCATGCGGCCCGCACTGCCCGCGCCCGGGGGCGAGGAGACCTGGTACCGGATCACCAACGCGGTGGACGAGCCCAGCGGCGAGCCGCTCGCGCAGGTGCACATCTATGGGGACATCGGGTCCTGGGGCATCACTGCGGCTGCGTTCGTGGAGGAGCTGAAGGCGGTCGACGCCGCCGAGATCCACCTGTTCATCAACTCCCCCGGCGGGGAGGTCTTCGACGGGCTGGCCATCCACAACGCGCTTCGTTCCCACCGGGCGCGGGTCATGGTGCAGGTCGATTCCCTCGCCGCGTCGATCGCCTCGGTGATCGCGATGGCCGGGGACCGGATCGTGATGTCCCCGCACTCGCAGATGATGATCCACGACGCGCAGGGCGTGTCCTGCGGCAGCCCGGAGGAGCTGCGCGAGTACGCCGACTTCCTGGACCGGCAGTCCGACAACATTGCCGCGGTCTACGCCGAGCGCGCGGGCGGCACGAAGCTGCAGTGGCGCAAGCGGATGCAGGCCGAGACCTGGTACTTCGCCGACGAGGCCGTGGAGGCCGGGCTCGCGGACGAGGTCACCGTGCCGCAGCGGGCGCCGGACGAAGAAGAGCCGGACGACCGGGCCCTCGCGGCGGCGTGGGACCTGAGCGTGTACAACTACGCACACACCAGCCGCGACGAGGCGCCCGCCCCGGAAATCCCCGCCGCAGCCACACCCCCGGCGGACTCCGAGCCGCCCGCCGCCAGCCCGACGGGCCCGACGCTCACCTTCAACGGCGCCACGTTCACCGCGGCCATCGCCGCCGCCCACGACCCGGGCCCCATGCCGCACTTCGAGGGCGGCCAGTTCCGCGACCTCATGGGCAGCGTCGCCAACACAGCTCCGGCGCCTCCCGAGCAGCGTCCACCCGCGGCCCTCCCAGCGGAGCCGGAATCCGCAGCCGAGCCGGAGCCTGCTCCTGCGGCACCCGCGGTCGTGATGCCCGCCTTCGACCCGGCCGCGTTCCGGACGGCCGCGCGCGCCGCCTTCGACCCGATGCCCGACTACGACCCCGACCGGCTCCGCGGTCTCATGGCCGGAGTCGCCGCCGACGCCCCCGCCACTCCGGCACCGTCCCGCCCGGGCCCGGCCGCCACGCACGCGCCCGCCGCGCCCGCCCCGGAGCCCCCGCGGTCCGACAGCGACGTCGCCGTCGACTACTTCCGCACCCTCCTGGCCAACGCCGCCACGAACCTTGCCGCCCCCGAACCGGCTGCGGCACCCGACCCGGCACCCGCCGAGCCGGTCCCAGCGATCGACAGACCCGCGTTCGAACGCAGCCTCAAGGAGGCACGACTGTGAGCACAGCAACCATCCCGGGGCAGCGCGAGACCATCCGGTCCGCCATGCGCCAGCGCATGATCCTGCGAGCCGGACTCGACCCCAGCGCGGTCGGCAAGGCCTACAACCGCCTGGCGGAGCCGCCCGCCCCGGCCGGCGGCATGGACCCCGAGCGGCTCGCCATCCCGACCGGGCAGGCGGAGCTGGAGGCGATGCTCACCGACTCCGCGCAGATGCAGCGCGTCTTCGCGGACAAGAACGGGGCGTTCGGTGAGTTCATCACCAACTACGCCAGGGCGGTGCACAACCGGGACCTGTCCATCGCGACGCAGGTCAAGGAGCAGACGGAGCAGATCCTCGCGAACTGGCTGCGGGAGAACCATCCCGAGGGCGTCGAGCGGATCGACCTCACCCCGCAGGCCGTGGTGAAGACCGGGAACGCCCGCAATCACCTGCACAACCCGAAGGCGATGGGCGCCGTCCTGGACCGCGAGTTCAAGAACAGCGCGGAGTACTTCCAGACGATCTGGCACAACGCGAACCGCACCGCGGACATGCAGGCGAAGCTGTCCCGGGTTCGCAACGCGTTCTCGTCGACGGTGCCGTCGGAGGGCGGGTTCCTGATCCCGGAGACGCTCCGCTCGGAGATGCTCGCGGTCGCCCTGGAGTCCTCGGTCGTCCGTCAACGGGCCCGCGTCATCCCGATGGAGACGCTGCGCGTGCCGTTCCCCGCGATCGACTCCACCAGCAACGTCAGCTCGGTGTACGGCGGTGTGGTCGGCTACTGGACCGAGGAAGGCGCGGCGCTCACCGCGTCGCAGGCGGCGTTCTCCCGGATCGTCCTGGACGCGAAGAAGCTCACGGCGTACACCGAGGTCCCCAACGAGCTGATCTCGGACAGCGCCATCAGCTTCCAGGCGTTCCTCGACCAGATCTTCCCCGAGGCTCTGTCCTTCTACGAGGACCTCGCCTTCCTCAAGGGCTCCGGCGTCGGCGAGCCCCTCGGCGCCCTCGACGCCAACAACGCCGCGACCATCTCCGTCCCCAAGGAATCCGGGCAGGCGGCGGACACGATCGTGTGGGAGAACATCGTCAAGATGTACGCCCGCATGCTGCCCAGCTCGCTGGACCGCGCGGTGTGGGTCTGCAGCATCGACACGTTCCCCGAGCTGGCCACCATGGCGCTGTCCGTGGGCACCGGCGGGTCGGCGATCTGGCTCAACAACGGCGTGCAGGGGCCGCCGATGACCATCCTCGGCCGCCCCGTGATCTTCACCGAGAAGGCTCCTGGCCTGCTCGGTGACCTCGGCGACATCTCGTTCGTGGACTTCGGCTTCTACCTCATCGGCGACCGCCAGGTCATGTCCGCCATGAGCAGCCCGCACTTCAAGTTCCAGAACGATCAGACGGCCTACCGCATCATCCAGCGCGTCGACGGCCGCCCCTGGCTCCAGTCCGCCGTCACCCCCCAGAACAACGGCCCGACGCTCAGCCCCTTCGTGCAGCTGGCCGCCCGCGCCTGACCCGCCAGCCCGGGCGGGCAGTAACGCCCCCGCCCGGGCCACATCCCAAGAGGCAATCAACCCCCTCCAGGAGGGCACATCATGCAGGCACTCGGCAGGCTGTTCGACATCGGCCTCGGCGCGCCCCCGGCCGCCACCAACGGCCTCGTCACCGGCAAGCGCGTCCACCTCCGCAACTGCGGCGGCGTCACCGTCGTCCTCGTCGGCGGCGTCGCCACCGGCGGCGACGACCTCCAGGTCGACCTTCAGCAGCACACCGTCGCCTCCGGCGGCACCCCCGCCGACCTCGACACGATCACCGAGTACTGGCTGAAGTCGGCTGTCGCGATCGACAACAGCGAGACGTGGACGAAGTACACGCAGGCCGCCGCGTCCGAGATCGCCGTCGCTGCGTCGGAGACCACCGACATCGAGCAGAACATCCTCGTCTTCGAGGTGGACTCCACCGAGCTGTCCGACGGCTACGAGTGGATCAGCGTCAACGTCCCCGACCTCGGCACGGGCGACAAGACCCTCTCCGTCCTGTACTTCATGCGCGACCTGAACGTCGGGCGCGCCCCCCACAACCTCCCTGCCCTGCTCACCTGAGGAGCCTCGACACATGTCTGTTCTGATTCAGGCGAACCAGCTCCGGCTGATCAACCTCGGGCAGCGCGCCTCCAAGAGCACCGGCACGCTCGCCGCGAGCACGGTGCCCCTGTTCACCGTGGCAGGCGGGCGCGTCGCCATCACCGCGGTCTACGGCGTCGTCGGCACCGCGATCACCGTCGCCAACAGCTACAAGCTCCAGCACAACCCCACCACCGGCACCACCGTGGACCTATGCGCCGCCACCGACATCGGCACCACCGACACCCCCGCCGGTGACCTCCTCGGCTTCACCGGTGCCGCCAACGCCACGGTCACCCGTGGCGGCTCCGTCGAGACACTCCGCGCTCCGATCGTGCTGGCCGTGGGCCAGGTGGAGTCCGTGTCTGCGGGCACGGACGGCGAGATCACGTGGGTCGTCAACTGGGTGCCGCTCGACGACGGCGCGACGCTGGCGGCGGCTTAGCCATGGCGCAGTGGAGGTGCCGGGGCTGCTCCGCGCGGTATGGCGCGCGGCTGTCCCGGTGCCCTCGCTGCGGCTCGAACGAGGGGCTGGAGATGGCGCTCAACAGGTGCATGGGGTGCACGGCCCGGTTCGCGGTCGGGCTGAAGCGGTGTCCCCACTGCAGTTCGAAGGACTTCCACGAGGACGGAGCCGAAGCCGTGCCGAAGATCAGCCGTAGCGCGGGGGCCAGTGTCGCGGGCGCCGAAACTGCCCCGGAGCCTGAGGACGCCGAGGTAGAGAGCGGGCCTGTGAAGTCCGCGGAGGAGTCCGCAGCTCCTGCGGCAGAGCAGGAGCGAAGTGAGGAACCGTCACCTGAGGACAGCGCCTCGTCGGCGCCCGAGCAGCCCGAGTTGGCGCCGGCGCCGTACTGCGAGGCCTGGACCGTCGAGCAGCTCAAGACGGAACTCGGCGAGCGCAACCTCTCGAAGGCGGGCAGGCGAGACGACCTCGTGCTCCGGCTCCTTGAGGACGACGACGCACGCGCAGCCGCCGACGTCTCCTCCACGTCAGCGCAGGACACGGAGTAGATCATGACCGTCGGATTCTCCACCGCGGCGGCGAACACGCACCTGGACAACCAGGGCACCTCTTACCCGTGGGTCAAGTTGCACGTCGGGGACCCCGGCGCTGCGGGCACCGCGAACGCCGCCGTCGAGACGACCCGTAAGCAGGCGACGTGGGGCTCCGCGTCCGGGGCCGCGAAGACGACGACCGCTGACCTGGTCTGGACGAACGTCGCTGGCTCGGAGGACTACACGCACTTCTCGCTCTGGTCCGCGTCGACCGCCGGGAACTTCGGCGGGTCCGGAACGGTGACGGCGAACGCGGTCACGGCGGCCGACACGTTCACGATCCCTGCCGGAGACCTCGACCTCACCCTGCCCGTCGCCTCGTAACCAGCCAGCAGCCCCGCACGAGAAGGAGGTGAACCCTTGTCCACACGATTCGACGCCGCGAGCGACCGCATCTCCTACGCAGGAACGATGTTCGCGGTCGGGTCCGGGGTCACCATCACCGCGTGGGCCTACGTGTCGGTCGACACGAACGACTTCGCCACGATCAGCCGCCTGCACGCTTCATCGGGCGCCTCGACGATCGTGACGTGGGCGACGAGCAGTGACGGTCTAGGCGGCCCGAACTACTTCACCGGTGGAGGCACGGTCTCCAACGCCACCGGCATGGCGGTCGGCGCGTGGCGGAAGATCGCCATCTCGTGCGCCGGGACCACCGGAAAGATCTACATCGCCACCGTCGGCGGCGCGACCGAGGCCGACTCCGGCACGGTGGGCGTCGGCACAGCAGACGGGATCACCCTCGGCGGCCGCGCGCCAGGAGACTCAGGCGAGTCGTTCAACGGGCGCCTCGCCTACGTCCGGGTGTGGACGGCCGAGCTGACGCAGGCGGACATCGAAGCCGAGTGGGCGAGCACCACCCCCGTCCGCACCGCGGGCCTGTGGGCCAACTGGCCGCTGACCGACTCCACCGATCTGACCGACCACTCCGGCAACGGCCGCAACCTCAGCGCTGGCACGACGGCGGTGTCCACCGAGGACAATCCACCGCTCACGACCAACGTCACCGGCAGCGGCCTCGCGGCATTCGGCGGCCTCGGCGCCACCGTCGCAGGCGTGCGCACCGTCAGCGGCAGCGCGGCCAGTGCGTTCGGCGCGCTCGCTGGCGCCGCGGCTGGGACGCGCACGGTGCGGGGTGCAGCCTTGTCGGCCTTCGGCGCGCTTGGTGGGGTGTCGGCTGGTCTTCGCAAGGTGGTCGGCTCTGCGGCTGCGCAGTTCGGAGGCATGTCTGCCACGGCGGTCTCTCCCTCCCACGTTGCTGGCGCCGCCAGCGCCGAGTTCGGCGCGCTCACCGGGACGGCCAGCGGCGGGGTCCCGGCCGTCCCGGGGTCGGGGTCTTGGTACGGGCTGCTCGACATCCTGAGGGAGGGCGCGCGGCAGTACCGCGAGGAGCTCGATCGCCTGCCCGAAGCATGCCTCGACTGCGGGGAGCCCCTGCATACGGGCCCGCGCGGAGAGCTGTACTGCCGGTTCGACGGCTCGATGTGGGCCGCGGGCGGCCGCCGGGTCGGTCAGGTCGACCCTCTCCTGACGGGGAGGTGGTGACGATGCAGCCCTGGTACGCCACCCGCGAGGAGGTCAAGGCGGAGTTGGACGTGCGGGAGACCGCGCGCAGCAACGCCCGGATCGACCGCGTTCTCGCAGACTCGACCGAGGCCATACACGGCCTGTGCCACCGGATCTTCTACCCGGTCGTGGCCACCCGCTACTTCGACTGGCCCAACAGCCAGTCCGGTACGTCGTGGCGGCTGTGGCTGGATGCCAGTGAGATCCTCTCCGTCACCACCCTCGTCTCCGGCGGCGTCACGATCCTGCCGACCGACTACTTCCTGGAACCCAACGTCTACGGGCCGCCGTACAACCGGATCGAGATCGACCTCGCTTCCAGCGCGGCGCTCGGCGGCGGGGACACTCACCAGCGGGACGTCGGCATCAGCGGCGTGTGGGCAGGCTGCCCTCTCGCTGAGACGCAAACGGGGGCCATCGTCGAGGCTCTCGACGCGTCGGAGACGGGCATCGATGTGGACGCCGCCACCTCGGCCGCGGTCGGCGTCGGCTCGCTGCTGCGTATCGACAGCGAGCGTGTCATCGTCACCGGCCGCGCGAACCTCGACACCGGCCAGACCCTCGGCGGCGCGGGCCTGACCAACCAGAACAGCGCCGTGGCCGTCACCGTCGCCTCTGGCGCCGCGTTCGCGGCCGGGGAGACGATCCTCATCGACGCCGAACGCATGCGCGTCGACGACATCGCAGGCAACAGCCTCGTCGTGACCCGGGCCTGGGACGGCTCCACCATCGCCGCCCACACCGTCGGGGCCGCGATCTACGCGCCGCGCACCCTGACTGTGGAGCGCGGCGCGCTCGGCACCACCGCCTCCACACACTCCACCGCCGCGAGCGTCCTGCGGTGGGACCCACCCGGGCCCGTCCGCCAGCTCTGCGTGGCCGAGGCCCTCACCAGCCTCCTCCAGGGCCGCTCCGGGTACGCGCGGACGGCCGGGAGCGGGGAGTACGAGCGCGAGACCACCGCCCGCGGGCTCAAGGACTTGCGGGAGCGCGTGTACGTCAGCCACGGGCGCAAAGCCCGGGTCAGGAGCGTGTGATGCTGCTCGACGTATCCACGCGCGCGACCGGGCCGCTCTTCGACGGCCGTGCGCGGGCCCTCGCGAACCGGTATGTGGATCACCTGGAGCGGCATCTCGCCGAGGAGGGCCTGAACATCCTCCGCGGCGAGATGCACCGCGTGTTCCGGAACCCGACGGGCTACTACGAGTCCCGGTGCCGGGTCGAGGACGGGCGCCGGATCACGGACAGCCGGGTCGTGTACGGGCCCTGGCTGGCCGGGGTGGGCAGCAGGAACTTCCCGGTGACCCGGTTCAAGGGGTACGACCACTGGACCATCACCCGGGACAAGCTGAACCAGCGCAAGGTCGGCATCGGCGAGCGGCTGCTGCGCCGGTACACGGGGCGGATGTGATCGCCCATGGCCACCTTCGACTTCCTCACCTACCGCGACCGGGCTCTGAGCCACGCCATGGCGAGCGGACTGTTCGGCAACGTCCTCGACCACGAGCCCACGTCCCAGCCGGGCAACGGGCTGACGTACGCGATGTGGGTGTCCGACGTGGCCCCGGTCGCGGCGGCCTCCGGTCTGGACGCGCTCTCGGGGCGCCTGGAGTTGATGGGCCGGGTCCTGCATCCGGCGGACGCCGAGCCTCAGGGCGAGGTGGATACGGCCGTGACCGGGGCGGTGTCGGCGCTCTTTGCCGCGTACGCAGGGGACTTCGAGTTCGGCGGCAACGTCAAGAACGTCGACCTGCTCGGCATGCACGGCGCGGGCCTGCGGGCGCGGTTCGGCTACACGAGCTTCACCGGCGGTGCGACATACCGGGTGGCCACACTCACCGTGCCCCTGATCATCAACGACCTGTGGGAAGAGGTGGCATAGGTGGCCAAGTCCAGCGGGTTGGGCGACAACCTGTACATCGCCGGGCACAACGCCTCCGGCGACATCCAGCAGCTCGGCCGGATCGGCGGCGGCCCGGCCCTGCTCAACTTCACCGGCATCGACAAGAGCGCGTACGAGCGCAAGGGCGGTCTCCGCGACGGCGCGTTCGAGATGACCACCTTCTTCAACCACGACTCGGTCTCCCCGGCCACACACGAGACGCTGTCGGCGCTGCCGCGTACGGACGTGATCCTCACCTACTGCCGGGGCACGACACTCGGCGATCCGGCCGCCTCGCTCGTCGGGAAGCAGGTCAACTATGACCCGACGCGCGGCGACGACGGCATGCTCACTTTCGGGGTGTCAGCCCAGGCCAACGGCTACGGCATCGAGTGGGGGCGCCAGCTGACCGCAGGCGTGCGGACGGACACCGGCGCGACCAACGGCGCCAGTATCGACACGGCCGCGTCCGCCGCGTTCGGGGGCCAGGCGTATCTCCAGGTGTTCGGGTTCACGGGCACGGACGCCACGGTGAAGATCCAGGACTCGGCGGACGATGCGTCGTTCGCTGACGTCGCGTCGTTCGCCTTCACGCAGATCACTGCGGGGCCGACGACTGAGCGGATCGCGCTCTCCAACACGGCGACGATCCGCCGCTACGTGCGCGCCGTCACGGTGACCACCGGCGGGTTCTCGTCGCTCTCCTTCGCCGTGAACGTGATCAAGAATGAGGTAGCGGGAGTGGTCTTCTGATGAGCGCCGAACTGTTCCGGCCCGAGCCGCTCATGCCGCCGCAGGCCTACAAGACGTACGAGATGCGCTCCCCGCTCTCCAGCCACTTCCGGCACGGGACGTGTGCGGAGGCCGAGTGCCCGCACTTCATCAACGGCTGGCGCGTACATATCGAAGCGCTCACGCCCGACCTGCTCCGGGCCGCGCGCGCGTCGGGCCGCCGGTACCGCGAAGAGCACGTCGCCGAGGGCCACACCTACCTCGTGTTCGAACCGGGACAGGCCTGCTTCCGCGCTTCGCAGCACCGCGTACGCGTCGACCGGCCGCCGCTGTACCTCGTCCGCGACGGCGACCACCGCGGGAACCCGCGCGGCACGAAGGCCCGGCTGCACCAGCGGCCAGAGCACTGGATCGAGGACTTCGCCGAACACCAGCAGCGGCTCGCCGAAGAAGTCGGAAAGGGCTAAGCGCGAACGTGTCCAGCACCACAAGGGGATTGAGAGGAGGCGAGTCCAAGTGGCTAAGCAACTCAATAGAATTGAGCCATGCCGTCCGAGTCGAAGCGCTGCTCTAAGTGCAGCGTCGTCAAATCGCTGCTCGAATTCTCCAAAGCCCCCCGCGGGCTACACGGGCGCAAGTCGTCCTGCAAGGGATGCGATGCTGTACGGCATCGAGCGATCGTCGAAGCAGCCGGGCCTCGCCCTGACGGTAGGCGAAAGCCCCGGCGGCCACCCCTCGATCCGGCCGCGCTCAAGCAGTGCCGAAAGTGCGACGCCGAAAAGCCTCTGGCCGATTTCAGCCTGTCCCGAAAAGCCACAGAGACCACGAACGACGTCTACCGCAGTGACTGCAAGGTGTGCTGCTCGGAGCGCACGAAGCAGTGGTTCCGGGATAACCCAGGACGGGCCCAAGCGACCAAGCGTAAGGCGAACCTGGCCGCGAACTACGGCCTCACAGTCGCGGACTACGACGCCCTCCTCAAGAGTCAGGGCGGCGTATGCGCCGTTTGCGGTAAGGGCGAGCCGAAGTCTCACGGCCGGACCGGGAAGCAGTTCCGCCTGGCCGTGGACCATTGCCACAAGAGTGGTGAAGTGCGCGGCTTGCTTTGCCAGAAATGCAACCGGGCGATCGGACTCCTTGGAGACGATCCGGTGCTCATGCGGAAAGCGATCAGCTATCTGCTTCGCCACCGCAAGAACAGAGTTCCTTAACGGAGGGCGCAAGGAACTGCCCTCCATTCATCAAGGAGGGCAGTAGCTTTGGCGAAAAGCTCCGGATTGGGCCAGACGACACTCTCGGTCGATGACGCGGGCGGCACCGCGCGCGACATCCGTAACGACATCACGAACTGGCAGATGGCCACACCGCGCGGGGTGCAGGACACCACGGGCGTCGACAAGAGCGCGAACGAGCGGCTGCTGCTCCTCGCGGACATGTCTGTCACGTACAACGGCGTCTTCAACCCCTCGGCAAACCGGCAGCACGATGTGTTCAAGACCGTGCCGTCCACGAGCGTGGCGCGGACCTGCACGAACACCGTCAACGGCGTCACTCTCGCCGGTGAGCTGCTGTTCTCCGACTACCAGATCACCCGCGCCGACTCCGGCGAACTCACCTGGTCCGCGCCCGGTGCACTTGCCGACGGCACCGTACCGACCTGGGCCTGAGGGGCGTACGGCATGGGCTACAAGGCGAAGCGCAAGACGATCAACCTCCAGTTCGAGGCAGGCCACGACCTGCACGGTCTGGAGGTACGTCTGAGCGGCATGAGCATCGGCGAGTACCTCCAGTTCACCGGGTACGACGGCGGCGACGGCGAGACCGTCGCTGGGCTCATCGGCCGGTTCGGCGACCACCTCGTGTCCTGGAACCTCGAAGACGAAGATGGCGCGCCGGTGCCAGCCACACCCGCGGCCGTGCAGGAGCAAGACCACGAGCTAGTCCTCGCACTCGCCAACGCCTACGTGGACGCGCTGGCGGGGGTGCATAAGGCCGACCCTTTGCCGGAGAGCTCGCCCTCTGGCGAGCCGTCCCTGGTGGAGTCCGTCCCGATGGAAGCACTGTCACCGAGCCTCGCGAGCTGAAGCACGCGCGCTGGGTCCTGGATCTGTGCACCCGGTTCAAGTGTCTGCCCAGCCAGCTGTACGAGGAGGACTCCGACCTGCTGCGCCTGCTGGCGCTCGACGAACTCGGCGGCCGCGATGAGCGCGGAGGGGAGGTAGAGGATGTCTGACGACGTCACGATCACAGTCCGTGTCGGTGACCAGACTGCGGCCGGGTTCCGCGACATCAACGGGCGGATCAGGACGCTGGATGGGCGGTTCGCCACGGCGGCCGGCGGGATTCGGCGGTCGTCGTCGGGCATCTCTCGGGCGCTCGTGGATGTGAAGGCGTCGATGCTGTCGCTGGCTCCTGCTGCGGTGCCGGTGGCGGCGGCGATGGCGCCGATCGCGGCGAAGACGGGCGCGGCGGGGCTGGCGCTGGTGGCGTTCGGCGCGGCGCTGAAGCCGCAGATCTCGAATCTCCAGGATGTGGCGCAGGCTCAGGACAAGTACACGGACGCGGTCGACCAGTACGGCAAGCAGTCCAAGCAGGCGATGGAGGCGCAGCACGCGGTCGCGCAGACGCTGCGGTCGATGCCGAAGGAGACGCAGCGCGCGGCGGTCGCCTACGGGATGTTGCGGGAGGAGACGCGGGCCTGGTCGGACGACATGGCGCGTTTCACGATGGCGCCGGTCGAGAAGTCGTTCGCGGTGCTGGGTCAGGTGGTGCCGAAGCTGACGCCGATGGTCAAGGGCGCGTCGACGGAGTTGGACCGGCTGGTCACAGTGGCTGGCGGTGGCGTGAACACCGCGGCGTTCGACGCGCTGTCGGAGAAGGTGTCCGCGTTCTCGAACACGGCCCTGCGGGACGCGACGGATCGGGCGATTCACCTGATGCGGGTGATGTCGGAGGGCGACGCGTCCGGGCCGGTGGCGCAGTTCTTCGAGTACGCGCGCGAGCAGGGTCCTGCGGTCCGGGAGTTGCTGTCGAGCGTGGCGCAGGCGGCCGGGAATCTGGCGCAGGGTGCGGCGGAGGCGGGGCCGGGGCTGCTGACGGTGGTGAACGCGCTGGCGAGCATGGTGGCAGCGGTGCCACCGGAGGTGATCGGCACGCTGCTGCAGGTGTACGCCGCGTTCAAGTTGATCACACTGGTTGGTGCGGGTCTCGCTGCCACGGGTGTTGCTGCGGGCAGCCTGGCGGCGCGGGTTGGGGTCCTTCAGGCTGCTTTTGTGGCCGCGGGCGGTGGTGCGGCGGGGTTGCGTGCGGCGTTCCTGTCGCTGGGTGCGGCGGCGCGTGCTTCGGTGGTTGTGGCGGGTATTGCGGCGGTCGTCGTGGCGGTGAACAAGCTGTCCAGCCTGGGCCGTGAGGCGCCGCCCAATGTGGATCGACTCACGACATCTCTTGGCAAGCTGGGGAATTCGGGCAAGATCGGTGGGGAGGCTGCCCGCCTCTTTGGGGCGGATCTGGATGGCCTCTACGACTCGATCCGCTCGGTGAGTGACCCGGCCCTGATCGACACGGTGCAGCAGGGCTTGGTCAAGCTCTTCACACTGGGGATGAAGGATTCGACGCCGGTTGAGGAGGCTAAGGAGAAGCTCTCCGCGATCGACGAGGCACTGACGAACTTGGTCCGGGGCGGCAAGGCGGAACAGGCTGCGGCTGCGTTCGACATTCTGAAGAAGAAGTACCGCGAGGGCGGCGGAGACGTCGCTGATCTCAAGGAGAAGCTCGAAGGCTACCGGGGTGCCCTGGAGGATCAGGCGTTCGAGCAGCAGTTGGCGGCTCAGTCGATGGGCCTGTTCGGGCAGCAGGCGCTGGCTGTGCAGGAGAAGCTGAACGCGCAGAAGCAGAGCGCCGATGGCCTGCGACAGAGCATCCAAGCTCTCAACGACGTGCAGCGGGGCGCTTCGGGTGCGATGGCGGCGTTCGAGCAGTCCATCGACGATGCGGCGAAGGCGGCCGGGGAGAACGGCGGTGCGCTGCGGATGGTCGGCGGCCACCTGGACCTCAACTCGAAGCAGGCCCGTGCCGCTGAGGCCGCGCTGCGTGGGCTCGCGCAGAACACGGATGCGGCGACGTCGGCGGCGCGTGAGGCGGGTGAGCCGTGGTCGCGGGTCAATGCGATCTATTCGCGGGGCCGTGGGGAGTTCATCAAGGCTGCGCAGGCGATGGGGCTGTCAGAGGGGCAAGCTCGTTCGCTCGCGAAGACGATGATGCGCATTCCGGGATCCAAGAAGATGAAGATCCAGATGGAGCGCGAGGACGCGATCGCGGGCCTGAACTCGGTGATCCGGAAGATCAAGGCAACGCCGGGCAGCAAGTCGGTGACGGTCAAGACGTTGTCCGCGTCTGCGATCAAGGCGTTGGAGTCGGTCGGTTTCAAGGTCCGCCGACTCCCTGACGGACGCCTGTCCGTGACTGCACAGACGGGCTCTGCGCTGTCCAACATCCGTGAGGTGCAGGGCGCGCGGGACCGGCTGTCGTCGAAGTCGATCACGATCACGACGCGCCGGTTGACGATCTCCGAGCACGTCCGCAAGGAGATTCGCACGACGGCGGACGCGGTGAAGCGACAGGCGGACAGCTTCCGGGCCCGCGGCGGGCCGGTGCGCGGCTACGCGGGCGGGGGCGAGATCCAGCACTTCCCCAGTGGTGGTCTCGTCGAGGGTCCTGGTACTCCGACGTCGGATTCGATCTTTGCGACCTTCGGGTCCGGTGCGGCGGCGGGCGTGTCGACGAGCGAGTACGTCATCCAGGCGCGCGCCGTGCAGAAGTACGGGGTCAAGCTCCTCGACGCCCTGAATGAAGGCCGGTTGAAGATCGCGGGCCTGCGGAAGGGCGGGCTCACGAAGGCCCAGCGGGCGGAGCGTGCGCGCGAGGCCGCGCGGGTTCGGCGTGAGGCGCGGGGTCAGCTCTGGGATCAGTTCGGGATCTCGCATTTCGGTCGGAAAGCTGGATACCAGCGGGATCCATTTGAAAAGGCCCTCGGTGCACCATCTGACTTGGGCAGCTTGGTGTCGTCGCTGAATCAGGCGCGGGGCACGATCAAGAGGGCGACGGAGGGCGGGACGGAGCGGCGGCTGCTGCGGGCGCTGGACTCGGCGGGCAAGGGCCTGATCAAGCACGAGAAGGCGCTGACGAAGGTCAACGCATCGCTGGACAAGGCGAAGGACAAGCTCAACGACCTGCGGTCGAGTGCCTCCCAGCTCCGGGAGTCCGTACGCTCCGGGGTGCTCTCGTCGGCGGGCATCGTCCGCGGGGGCGGGCAGCAGGATGGGAAGCCGATCACGACGGCGTCCATCATGGGCGGCCTGGTCCAGAGCCGCGACAAGGCGACCGCGTTCGCCGGGGCCCTGTCGGCGTTGAAGAAGCGCGGCTTGGACAAGGGTCTGCTGCGGCAGATCGCGGAGGCCGGGATCGAGGGCGGCGGCCTGGACACGGCCGGGGCGCTGCTACGGGCGTCGCCCTCGGAGATCAAGTCGATGAACGCGCTGCAAGCTCAGATCGCGAAGGCAGCACTGGCCTCCGGGAAGACCGCGGCGGACGCGTTCTACGGGGCGGCGATCAAGGCGCAGGAGCGGCTGGTCAAGGGCCTTCAGAAGCAGCAGGACAAGCTGGAGAAGACCATGGCCCGGCTGGCGAAGGCATTGGAGAAGACGATCGCGCGCGGGCTGCGGGGCCGGAAAGCCGCCGGGGGCATCGTGGGCGCCGCCGCGTCGGGAGGTGTGCGTGGCGGTCTGACGTGGGTGGGCGAGGAGGGTCCGGAGCTGCTGGACCTGCCGGTGGGCTCGCGGGTGCGCTCGAACCCGGACTCGCGCCGCCTGGCCGCCGCGTCGGGCGGGCGTCAGGGGCCGATCGTTCTGGAGCTGCGGTCGAGCGGAAATGACATCGACGAGTTCCTTCTGAAGGTCTTGCGCCGTGCCATCAAGACGCGCGGCAACGACGTCCAACTCGTCCTCGCCGGACGCACAGCCTAGGGAGCCGAATTGCCGTTCATCACCTGGAATGGGCCCGCCCCGACCACTGCCGCGCAGGCAGCAGTGTCGACTGGCACGGCCATCAAGACGATGCTTCAGCTGGCCACACCGTCAACTCGGCAGATCATGCTGCTGGAATGGGGGTTCACCCTCGACGATGTGCCCGGCGCGGACGGCGTGATCGAGCTGCTCCAGACGGACGTAGCGGCGACCGTGACCGCGCACGTGGCTGCTGGGGTGCAGAACCTGGATCCCAACGGCGCGGCCAGCCTGCTGACGCTCGGTACTTCGGCGACGGGCTACACCGCCTCGGCCGAGGGGACGACGACCGCCTCCCGGGTGTTCGACTCGGTTGCGCTGTCGTCGACGTCGGGTGAGTCCCCTCTGACGTACACCCGCCAGTGGATGCCGGACACCAGGCCGATCGTCGCGGTGAGCAAGTTCCTGCGGGTGCGGGCCACGACGCCGACGGCGGGCGTGGACATGCGCTCCTGGGTGATCTTCCAGGAGGTGGGCTGACCGGTGCCTGTTGCCCCGCTCGTCGCGGCGTTCAAGCGTCGTCTCGTCAGTCTGCCCGGGCCCGCGCGGTCGTCTGGGGAGGCGTCGAATGGCGAGCCGGTGCAGGTCGAGCTGTGGGTGAGCGGCGAGTGGGTGGACATCACCGTCACGGGCCACGTCCTGGTGCGCGACGACGGCGGTCAGATCCGGATCACGCGTGGAATTCGGGATGAGGGATCACAGACGGAGCACGCCATCGCGCAGCTCCAGTTGAAGAACACCGATGGCCGGTTCTCCCCGCGGAACCCTGCGGGCCCGTACTACGGGCTGATCGGGCGCAACACGCCGATGCGGGTCTCAGTGCCGGACGGGCTCGGCGGCAAGGGCTACCGAATCTGGGGCGAGGTCTCCAACTGGGCGCAGGGCTGGGACACCAGCGGCAACGACGTGTGGACGGACGTCGAGGTGAGCGGCATCATCCGGCGCCTCGCGCAGGGCCCGGCGCCGGAGCGCTCGGTGATCTACAACGCGGTCACGGACCCGCTCTCGTCGCGGGTGGTGGCGTACTGGCCGTGCGAGGACCCGGCGGAGTCGACGCAGCTCGCATCGGCGCTCGTCTCTGGGTCGCCGATGCGGTGGACCGGCACGCCGGCACCCGCGGTGTACGACGGCATCAAGGCCAGCGACCCGCTCCCGGATCTGACGGCGGGGTCGCTGTCCGGTGGTGTGGCCCGCTACGACGAGCCGACGGCGACGCAGGTGCGCTTCCTGGTGTCGATCCCCGCGGATGGCCTCTCGGACGGCAAGGTCATCTGCACGATCGACCAGTTCGACTACAGCCCGGGCTCGGCGCAGGCCTGGGAGCTGGCGTACATCGCGAGCACGAAGAGCGTGGAGCTGACGCAGCTCGATTCCGACGGCCTGGTGCTCGGTGTGTCTCTGCCGCACACGTTCGACGTGCGGGGGCGGCAGCTGTACGTGTCGATCGAGCTGGCGGAGTCGGGGGCGGACGTGCTGCGGGCGCTGCGGCTGACGGACGTGGCTTCGGGGACGGTGTACAGCGTCACGGACACGGCGTTCGTGACGCAGGTGTCCCGGGTGACGCGGGTGAGCTTCGGGCTGGCCAGCCGGTGGAACGTCGGCGTCAGCGCGTATCTGCCGGGCGTGGCGATCGGGCACGTCACCGTCGAGACCGCGATCACCGCCACAACGGCGCTCGGCGTGCGCCTGAACCCGATCGGCGAGACCGCGGGGCGCCGAATTCAGCGGCTGTGCGGCGAGGAGGCCATCCCGGTCGACTGGGTCGGGGACCTGGACGACACAGTGGAGATGGGCGCGCAGGGCCGGAGCAACCCGTTGACGCTGATGCGAGAGTGCGTCGAGGCCGACGGCGGGATGCTCTACGAGAACCAGGCCGTGCTCGGCTTGGGCTACAGGACCAGGGCGTCGCTCTACTCGCAGGACCCGGCGCTGGTGCTGGATTACTCGGCGTATCAGCTCGCTCAGGTGCCGGTACCGGTGGAGGACGACCAGCGGACCCAGAACCGCGTCACGGTGACGGTGAACGGGGTCTCGCAGACGTACGAGGAGACCGAGGGCGCCCTGTCGACGGCGCTGCCGCCTGCGGGCGTGGGTGTGTACGGGACGGACGTCCAGCTGAACCTGAGCAGCACGGACGTTGCTGTACTGCGGGATCAGGCGGCGTGGCGGGTGCACTTGGGCACGGTGGACGAGGCCCGGCATCCGCAGATCTCGGTGAACCTCTCGCATGCCTCGTTCGTCGCGAACCCGGCGCTGAAGCAGGCCGTGCTCGCGCTGCGGCAGGGCGACCGCGTGCAGGTCCAGAATCCGCCGTCGTGGCTGCCGCCGGACACGATCGACCAGCTCATCCTCGGCGCCGAGGAGACGATCACCCACTTCGAGCACCGACTGACCTTCACGTGCGCGCCTGCCTCGCCGTACACGGTGGGCTACCTCGACAGCCCCGACTCCCGCATCGACACCGACGGCTCGGAGCTGCTGTCGGCCGTGTCATCGGGGGCGACGTCGCTGGTGGTGGTGCCGTCGGCTGGGGAGTCGACGCTGTGGACGACGGACGCGGCTGAGGGGCCGTGGGATATCCGGGTGGGCGGCGAGGTCATGCGCGTGACGGCGGTGTCGCCGTGGCTGTCGGACACGTTCAACCGGACGGTGTCGAACAGCTGGGGCAGCGCGGACACGGGGCAGGCGTGGTCGACGGGCGGCGGGACCGCGGCGGACTACGCCGTCGGCAGCAATGTGGGGTCGCACACTCTGGCCACGGTGAACGCGTCGCGCCGCAGCTTCACCGAGGTGGTCTTCACGGACTTCGACTACTACGTCGACGTCGCCAGCAGCGCGTTGGCGACGGGCGGTTTCCTGTCGGGCGGGCCGACGGGCCGGTACATCGACAGCGACAACCTGTACATGGCGCGTGTCGAGTTCACTACGTCGAACACGATCATCCTGACAATCCGGAAGCGCGTCGGCGCGGTGGAGACGGCGCTGGGCTCCTACACCCTGCCGGACACGTACGTCGCGGGCACGTACTACCGGGTGCGTTTCCAGGCGCGCGGCGCGTCGCTGATGGCCAAGGCCTGGCCTGCGACGGACCTCGTGGAGATGCCCGGATGGCAGGTCTCTGTGACGGACGGGTCGATCACGACGACCACGTACGCCGGGGTGCGGTCGATCTCGTCGTCCTCGAACACCAACGTCAACCCAGTGATCCGCTACCAGAACGCGCGGATCGTGAATCCGCAGACGTTCACCGTGACCCGGTCCATCAACGGCGTCGTCAAGGCCCACAGCGCGGGCGCGGACGTGCGCTTGGCCAACCCGACGATCCTCGCCCTGTAAGGAGGCTGCACTGTGCCTGAGTCCTATCCGACACCGCTCGCTGGCCAGCGGATCAGGGCGTCGCTGATTCGGTCGATGCAGCCGCAGACCGTGCGGAAGACCGCGGATGAGAGCAGGTCAGCGACGACGACGTTCGCTGACGACACGCACTTGGTCTTCCCCGCCGAGGCCGCCGCCGTCTACACGATGGTGGGCTGGATCAAGTACTTCACGGACCCCACCCCGGATATCAAGATCCAGTTCGCGGTGCCGTCGGGCTGCCTCGGCGAGTGGGCGTGGCTCATGCCCGGCTCCGGCACCGGTGCGAGCGGGACGGGGGGCTACTCGATCCGCACCGAGACCAACGACGTCGCGGCGTTCCGGACCGGCTACGGCACCAGCGACAGCACGCACTTCACCCCGGTCAGTGGCCTGTTCCGGATGGCCTCGACTGCGGGGAACATCGCGCTCCAGTGGGCTCAGAACACCTCGAACGCGACCGCGACCACGCTCTACACCGACAGCTGGCTGACGTTCCAGCGGATCGCCTGAGGAGGCCCCTATGCCCATCGTGACCGAGCGCCGGGAGAGCGCGCAGTACGACGGCACCAACGGCGCGTCGCTGGCGACCGAGTTCCTCGACGGCTACACCGTGTTCGCCGACGACGGGAGCGCGCTCGTCCTTCGGGACGGCGAGGGGTCCCGCAAGACGATCCCGCTGAACGGCTGGGTCGTGCGGGACTCGGGCCGCTCGCTGGTCTGGTACGGGCCTGCGGCCGCGTACGGGACCCGGTGGGTGGTGGTCTCGCCATGACCCGCGCGCCGCGCTCCTGCCCCACCAGCACGACCGAGGAGGCCGTGAGATGGCCAAGCCGATGACCCCCGCGCAGTTCGCCGACGTGCTCCAAGACGAGGGCGTCACCGTCGTCGAGGTCGGCGACTGGGAGCACCACAACCGCAACCACAAGGGCCCCTGGGGGCCCGTGCACGGGGTGATGATCCACCACACCGTCACGTACGGCACCGACCGCACCGTGCAGCTCTGCCGCACCGGGCACTCGGCGCTGCCGGGCCCGCTGTGCCACGGCGTCATAGCCAAGGACGGCCGCGTGCACCTGGTCGGCTACGGCCGGGCGAATCATGCGGGCCTGGGTGACGACGACGTGCTGCGCGCGGTCATCGACGAGCGCGCGCTGCCCGCGGACAACGAGGCCAGCGTCGACGGGAACCGGCACTTCTACGGCTTCGAGTGCGAGAACCTCGGTAACGGCTCGGACCCGTGGCCCGCGCCGCAGTTGCTCGCGATCGAGCGGGTGGCCGCGGCGATATGCCGTCATCACGGCTGGTCGGCGCGCTCGGTGGTCGGGCACCTGGAGTGGCAGCCGGGGAAGATCGACCCGCGCGGGTTCGGGATGGCGTACATGCGGGCTCGGGTGGCGGACCGGCTGGAGGGGACGGGGCCGGGGCCGTCGCTGCCGGCGCCGCGGCCGCCGGAGGTGTCGCTGTCGAAGCTGATCAAGGCGGCCAAGACAGACCCGGCGAAGTCGGGCGCACCGGTGACGTACCGCGGGGTGGCGGTCGTGGAGACCGCGCTCGTCGACGCCGGACTGCTCGCGAAGGCTCGCTCAGACGGTCACTGGGGCACGGCGACGCTCACTGCGTACGCGCGCTGGCAGAAGCTGTGCGGCTACTCAGGGGCGGCCGCCGACGGAATACCGGGCTCGAACTCGCTGCGTCGGCTCGGTGCCAAGTACGGCTTCGCGGTCGGCGCGTAGCCCAAATCACCAAGGAGAACGCCATGAAGATCTTCGGCAGAGAGCCCGTGTACATCCTCGCCATCGTCGCAATCGGCCTCAAGCTCGGCGCCGCGTACGGCCTCGACGTCAGCGAGGAGCAGCAGACCCTGATCAACGCCGTGCTGGCCTGCGCCGTGGCGGTGGCCTCGGCAGTCGTGCTGAGGAACGGCGCCGTCGGCGCGGCGATCCTCCAGCTCGCTTCCGCGCTGCTGGCGCTGTTCCTCGGCTTCGGCCTGGACCTGTCCGCCGAGGAGCAGGCGGGCTGGATGTCGTTCGTCGCCGCGGTGCTGGCGCTGTTCGAGCACCGTGAGGTGACGGCGCCGGTGCGGTCGCTGCCGTCGGAGGAGAAGGGCCCGCTCGGCCCGCGCGGCGGCACTGTCCAGGGAGCCTGATCCTGCCCCATGCGAGCGTCGGGGAGGTGGCATGGACGCCGCCATGGTCACGGCCATAGCTGCCCTGGTGGCGGGGCCGGTGGCTGCGGCGGCCGCCATGTACGGCCAGCGCGGCGCTAACCGGGCGGCTCGGGAGGGCAACGCGGTGAACGGGTTCAACAGCCTGACGGACCAGCTCCAGGAGGAGCGGACGGAGCTGCGGGCCGAGGTCGCGGCTCTGCGTACGGATCTGGCTGCGGAGAAGCTGGAGTCGGCGCGGCTTCGGCTTCTCGTGCAGCAGCTCGGGGGGACGCCGTGACGCGCGCGGAGAGCATCCTGTATCGCCGGAGGACGCTGCTGTGGATCACCGCCGCGCTCCTCATCATCGGCGGCGGCGTGCTGCTGTCGCTGGTGCTCATCCACCGCGAGACGAGCGCGCGGGAGGAGGCCATCTCCGAGGCGAACCTCCGAGGCGAGGCGGTGAGCACGCTGGCGGGTGACGTGCGGGCGCTGCGGGAGCAGGTCAAGGCCGAGGGGAAGACGCCGGTGGCGCCAGATCCGACGCGGGCGGTGGAGGATTTGCCGGAGCGGGCGGAGGTGCCGGTGCCGATTCCGGGGCCGCGGGGTCCTGCGGGTGAGCCGGGCAGGCAGGGGGCGTCGGGGCGGCCGGGCGGCGACGGCCGGGATGGGAGCGATGGGGCTGCGGGCCGGGATGGGAACGCCGGGGAGCCGGGCCCGAGCGGCGCGGCCGGGGTTCCGGGAGAGCCGGGTGCCGACGGCTCGGATGGGGCGGACGGCGCGGCGGGTCCGCCTGGTCCGGAGGGGCCGCAGGGTGAGCCGGGGCCTGCGGGTCCTCAGGGGGAGCAAGGACCAGCCGGTGAGGATGGCCGGGATGGGCAGACGTGCCCGGACGGGTACAGCCTGCAGCCGCCGCCTGATGATCCGGATGCGCTGGTGTGCCGCCGCGACGGCGCCCCCAGTCCCGACCCCAGTCCCGAGCGTCGTGGCCCCCAGGCGGCGCTCGATCCTTCTCGACGCCAGTACGCGTGATCGATGCCCCGGTCTCCGCCTTGTGCGGGGGCTGGGGCGTTTCGTCGTGTCTGGGGTCAGGCGGCGGTGGCGATGTCGGCGTGGACGGCGGCGGTCCATTCGCCGAGGAGGCGTTCGTATAGGGCTCGTTGGGCGGTGGTGAGTCGGACGCGGGGGTCGTGGCGGCGCCAGAGTGCGCGGATGTCCTCGTTCACGGCCGCAGCAGGGCGCACGGCGGCCCGAGGGCTGGGGGTGGGGGACATGCGACAAGCGTACGGGTCCGCGCCGACACCGCCAGCCCTGCTCTCCTGACGGTCAACGGCCCCTCCCCCGCAGGGGGAAAGGGGCCGCGGGCCCCACGTGACGCCCGGTCCAGTGGGGGTACCGTCCTGAGTGTCTACGTCAGAACGGAGCCCAGTATGCCCGAGAACCCTGACACCCTCCGCGGCCGTCTGCGCCGCGCCCGGAAAATCGCAGGCCTCTCACAGCGCGAGCTCGCCACAGCCGCAGGCCTGTCCGCGTCCCTCATCCAGAAGGTAGAGCAGGGAGAACGCACCGACATCCGCCTGGAAACCGCGCACGCACTGGCGCGTGCACTCGGTATCACGACGAGCCACCTCATCCCCCAGGAGACCCCGGCGTGGCAGCCTCCGCTGTCGTCGACCACCTGGCAGGCAGTCGTCGCAGCCCTCAAGGCGGCACCCGCTCAGCTACCGGAACCACCGACCCTGGACGGGGTCCACGGCGCTCTCGCAGGCGGGCGCGCGCTGTTTGCGACCGAGCAGTACGACAGTCTCGGGCACCTGCTCCCCGCGCTGGTCCGGGACGTCTCCGCGCTGGACGATGCCCCGAGCGGCCGCCGCCTGCGCTACCAGGTCATGAGCCTGTGCGTGTCCTATCTGGGCCAGGTGCGGCAGTACGGCGCTGCTGCGGACGCCGCGCAGTACGCCCTCGACGCGGCGACCGACGAGTTGGACGGCGGCGCTGCTGTGGTTGCGCGCTGCCAGCAACTGCTCCGGCAAGGGCAGTTGCATGTGGTGGCCGAGCTGGCGACGCGATGGGCTAGCGACGTCGAGCCGCGTATCTCCCAGGCCCGGCCGGAGGAGCTGGCGGTGTGGGGCGGGCTGCATCTGCGTATCGGCGCGGCGTCGGTACGCGACAACCGCAAGCCGGAAGCGAAAGATGCGCTGCGTTTGGCGCGGGTCGCTGCCGTGGCGCTCGGCCGGGAGGTCCTCACGGGCCCGGACCACCTGCGGCACTTCGGCCCTGCGACGGTGACGCAGCAGCGCGCCGAGCACGCGGCGATCCAGCGGCGCCCGGAACGAGTCCTGCAGTTGCACAAGGCAGTGCGGCAGTGGACGCCGGTGACCGGCGGCGGCCGATCGGGGCGGTACCGCCACCTGCTCGATGTCGCTGATGCCCACCTGAGGCTGCGGGATGAGAGCCAGTGCGTTGCCACGCTCCATGACATCGGGGCGGCGGCGCCGGAGTGGCTGGGGGCGCAGCGATATGCCCATGACATCGTGGGGCGTGTGGTGGAGCGGCGTCGTACGTTGACGCCTGAGATGCGGGAGCTGGCGGACCGCATGGGCGTTCTTGTGTGATCACTGCGTCACGGTGTGTGGTACTTCGGGGCGGGCGCGGGCCAAACTCTCATTGAGGAGGCGCACGCCCGCTCTCTAGCGTTCAACATATGACGCCCGTCACATCCAACTCTTACCGTGCCGCCATCGCCGCGTGGCTCGCCGAGGCCGACCCCAACCCGGCCAGCGTGTGGGCAGGTTGGGCAGAACAGGGCTTCGCCCTGCTCCCGCTCGGCCGCCACTTCGACGTGGTGCGCGTCCCGGCCGAGCGCATCCACGCCGCCGTCGGCAGCGACCAGCCGGAGGTCGTGGCCACAGCACTGCACGCTTGGCTCGAAGGCCCGGTGATCCGGGACCTTCGCAGCCCGCTCGGCCCGTACTACGTCCTCATCGCGCCCGGCGCCGCCTGGGACAGCGGCCCGGAAGAGAGGCTGGGAGAGGGCGCCTACCTCGGTGTCCCGTGCCTGGTCAGCGTCCCGCGCAGCACGGGCTGGATCGTCCACCCGAAGGCTCCGGGCAACGTGTGCGACGTCCGGCACCTGCGCACCCTGCTCGCGCTGGCCACCTCTCTGCGGGTGGTGGGCCGATGATGACCGCCGGACTGTCCCCGCTGGAGGCCCGCGCCGAGCGCGCGTACCTCAGGCTGCTGGACCACCTGCGCACCTGCCCCTCATGCGGCACGGGATGGACAGGGCCGCCACCCTGCCGCGGGGCCCACTACCTGCGCCGCGACCTGCGCGCCGCCCGAAAGGCCGCACTCCTCGACCGCCGCACGGGCCGGGCGGCCCGGTGAGCGACCCCGCCGTCGTCGCGAGCCTGCTCCTGACCGTCGTAGCGCGCGGCCCCGCCCTGACCATCACGCAAGCCCAGGGCAACGCCTGCGTCTGGTGCCCACGAGCGCTGCACAGCGGCGACGCCGTCAGCCTCGGCGGCGACCCCTACTGGTGCCCCCGCGCCTGCCGGGCCTGCCACACCGCCCACACCCGGGCCATGGCGACGTACACCGACTGGAACGACCACCTCCTCCGCTGCCCGGAATGCCGCGAGGACAAGCCCTGCCCCTTCCCGGCCGCGCTGCGCGCGGCGCACGTGGAGGCGCGGCGCCGGGCCGGGCGGCCGAAGGTGTGGTGCCTGCACTGCCTGAACACGATGACGCCCCTTGAGGTGTGGCGGCCGCATCTCTGGCAGAGCGCGCGCGGGCCGGAGATCAGCTACATGCACACCGGAGCGTGCCCGCAGTAGAGACCCCGCGGCCTCGTCAGCGGACGAGGTCGGCGAGAGGGACGCCGAGGGCGTCAGCGATGCGGATGAGGTTGTCCAGCCGCGGGCTGGCCTGCGCCGATTCGATCTTTCCGATGGCCTGACGGTCTAGACCCGCGCGCTCGGCCAGCGTCTCCTGCGTGAGGTTCGCGTGCATGCGGATGGACCGGATGCGGTCACCGACGGCTCGGCGGACAGCGAGGACCCGAGCGGACGGTGGGGCTGGCACCGCTCCACATTTGTCGGATCATGATGGAGAGTCTGCATCTCAGACCGTACATTTTTCGATCAAGCTCCCCGCCGCCCGCTTGGAGAGGCAGTGCGGCGGGAGAGAGGGTGGCCGTGCGGTACGGCGTGCGGCCACCCGCAGAGAGTGCGGCCCCTCCCGGGTACCTCCGGACGGGGCCGCTTTCATGATCGCCTGCATCTCGGCCGAGCATGGGCCGAGCTAGCGATCTCCAAGCCCTCGAAACCAGCAAAGAGCCCCAGGTCTGATGCCTCTGACCTGGGGCCTAGTCGTAGACCGTGTGGGACTCGAACCCACAACCAATGGATTAAAAGTCCACTGCTCTGCCAATTGAGCTAACGGTCCTCGCCGACACGATGTCGGCGCACCCATGAGCATAGCCGGAGACCTTCCGGCATCCGATCGGGTATCGGATCCCGCTGTGCCGCGTCGCCCGGCGGAGGGCGTGAACCCTCCGCCGGGGGGCGGCTGTCGTGGTGGGGTGTCAGAAGACGCCCTTGTACGCGCCCCAGCTTCCGGTGATCTTCTTGCGGGACGTGAACGTGCCGTCGCCCTTGCCGTCGAAGCGGTAGAGGGTGCCGGTCTTGTGGCGGGCGAGCAGGTCGGCGCGGCCGTCGCCGGTGAGGTCGCCCGCGCCGACGACCGCGTCGTACGCGCTCCAGCCGGACGCCACCTCGGCCCGGCCCTTCAGCGTGCCGTCGCCGCGGCCGTCGTAGCGGTGGAGCGTGCCGTTCTTGTGCACGGCGAGGACGTCGCCGACGCCGTCGCCGTTCAGGTCACCGGCGCCGACCAGCTTCGTGTACGACGACCAGGCCGAGCGGATCTTCTTGCCGCGGGCCAGGCCGCCGTCGGCGGTGACCGCGAAGACGAGGACGTCGCCGGTGGCCTTCTCGCGCGCGAGCAGGTCGGCGCGGCCGTCGCCGGTGAGGTCGCCGGGCGAGGTCAGGACGTCGTAGGCGTTCCAGCCGGTGCCGCGCGCGGTGTGGCGGGTCGACGGGGCGAGCGGCATCCCGCACTTCGGCTGGTAGGCCCGCAGGGAGCCGTTGGGCATGCGGACCAGGACGTCGTTGCAGCGGTCCTTGCCGAGGTCGCCGACGGGCACGGCCAGCGTCTTGGCGGGCCAGCCGGGCGCCGAGGTCTTCCCGGCGAAGCCGCCCGCGCCGTTTCCGCTGTGGAAGGTCATCGTGCCCGAGGAGTTGAGGGTGAGCAGGTCGCCCACCCCTTCGGGCTCGTAGGGCAGCTCCGCGCCCGCGTAGTCGCGGCGCACGGCCTGGCCGCGGCGCAGCGCGACGGTGCCCGTGACCTTCAGCGGCTCCGGCGGTCCCGCGGCGGGACGCAGCGAAAGCGTCCACGCGTACGCCCCGTTGGGGAGGTAGCGCGTGCCCGGCGCCTTACGGTCGATGCCGTGCCAGTCGACGCTCAGGCGGCCCCGTACGGCGCCGCCCTCGTCCCTGTCCACGACGGCGCCCGTGGCCTTGTCGCGGACGGTCAGCTCCCAGCCGGACACGGGCCCGGACGGCACCACCGTGGTGAGCGTCCAGGGGGTGGCGTCCGCCTTGGTCGCGAACAACAGCTCGGTGTTCTCCGCCGGGGCCAGCAGCCTCAGCGGCCGCGTGGCCGTGCCGGTGGACACGACGTGCACCCGCTGCCGCGTGTCGGCGTACGCGGCGAATCCGCCGGTCTTGTCGACGGTCCAGCGCACATGGCGCTGCGAGAAACCGGTGTCGGGCAGCTCGCCGAGGCGCCGTGTGACGGCCTCGTCGCCGGTCACGGTCGTGAGCCGGAGTTCCCCCGCCTTCTTGTCGTGCGTGACGACGAACCCGTCGCCCAGGAGGGCCTCGCCCGCGGGGACGGGCAGCGACTTCTTCTTCGTACGGTCGTACACCCCGGCCGGGCCGTCCGCGCCGCAGCTCCAGTAGAGGAGGCGGCCCAGGGCCTGGAGCTCATCGGGCCTGCACGGGGCGTCGGTGGTGAGGCCCGGCGCGGGCTTCCTCGCCTCCAGGTCGTACGCGTCGACCGCGCCCGGGGTGCGGCCCGCGGTCCACAGCACGCTTCCCTCGAGGGCCGCGGCCCCTGGGGCGCGCTTCACGCCAGGGTCCACGTAGCCGTTGAGGGGGTAGACGCGCTGCTCACGGTCGGTCGTATAGACCACGTACTTCGTGGAGGTGTCCGTGAGGACGCCGCCCGCCGGGACGCTCCCCCCGTAGAAGCGCGCGCTGCCGGGTCCGTTCGCGGTGAGCCGGTCCCGGGTGCCTTCTCCCCGTGACACCCAGGCGATCCGGCCGTCGCTCAGGCCGTGGACCTGGCGGCAGCCCGCGTCGTCCGTACGGCAGAAGTCGCTGAGGGTGACATCGCCGTCCGGCAGGAAGCGGGAGCGGCTACCGACGTCAGGGGCGCCGCCCGAAGGACGGGCGCTCACCTCACGGACGTACGGGTGACGGCGGCCGCTCGACGCGTCGGCGGTGATGAGCCTGCCCTGCGCCAGGCTCAGGCCGGTGACCGGGGACGCCGGGCGGGGCAGCTCCTTGGCCACCGTCGTGACGGGCCGTCCGGTGGTGTCCGCCGTGATCCGCTCAAGGGCCCGCCCGCGCCCGTCCTCGCTGATGACGACGGCGGTGCCGCCGGGGCCGTTGGCGATGTCGGTGCGGTATGCCCGGTTCACCAGGGTCACGGGGTCGCCGCCGCCGATCGGGACCGCCTTGACCGTCGTCGTGACGCCGTCGTTGGGCATCAGGTACACCAGCCAGTCGCCCACGACCGCGAGGTCCTTGCCGGGGGCGAAGGCCGGGGCCTCCATCCGGGTCGGTACGGGCGCCGCGGACAGGTCCGCGGCGTCGAGCACCAGAGCGGTGGGGTCGTCGCGGCGGTACAGCGCGACGCGGTCCCCGGACGAGGCCGCGTGGTAGTCGGCGCCGCTGGGCAGGGGCGCCGATACGCCCTGGACCCGGCCGGTGCGCGCGTCGACACCGATCAGGCGGGCGGTGCCGCCCACCTCGCCCCGGAAGAACACCGCCGCCGCGTCCCCGCTCACCAGCTCACCGAACGCGCCGCCCTCGGGCAGACCGCTCACGGTGACGTCGCGGACGGCGCCGTCCTCTCCGAGGGTCAGCAGGTGATAGGGAGCCGCCGCGGCGGCGTTGGCCGGTGCCGTGGTCGTGACGACCGTCGAGCCGTACGCCTCCACGTACCGCTGCCCCTGAGGAATCCGCAGCGTGCGCGACGTGCGGTCCACGGCGTCCCACAGCTCGACCGCGTCGTCGGTCGGCCGCACGAGGGTGTCGCTGCCGGTGCCGCGGACGTCTTGCGAGGGCATGCCTTCGGGCACGGGGAACGTCTCGCCGTCCGCGTAGCGCGTCCAGACGAGGCCCCGGTGGCCCTCCAGCCGGTGGAAGACGCCCTTGGCGCCGATGCCTTCCGCTCCGCTTCCGTCGCCCGCGTCGAAGAGAGAGACGGTCACGTCGGTGTTCCGCACCGCCGCCGGGACCACCGTCTCGTTCTCCGGCGCGTCCGGCGCCGCCGATGCGGTGCCCGACAGCGGTCCGAGCGTCGCCGCGACGGCGGCGCACACGAGGGCGGCCACGCCGACGCGTCTGGCTCGGCGGCGTACGAAGGCATCACGATGCACGGGGTTCCCCTCCCTGGGGCCCGGCTCCCCACCGGGCCTGTGAACACAGGGCGAAGACAGTAGCAAGGTGCGCCGGCCGTGAAAGGAACACGGTCCGTAAACGGTCCGTCAATGGGGAAGGCCCCCACAGCAGTTGAGCTGTGGGGGCCTTCTTCGCTACTGCGACGGTGGCGGCGCGGCCGGGGTCACCGGCCGGGCGGCGTCAGCCGTTGCGCTTCCAGCGCGGCTTGTCGTCGCGGCGGCCGAAGGAGCCGCCGCCGCCGAAGGAGCCGCCGCCGGAGGGGCGGTGGTCGTCACGGCGGTTGTACGACGGGCGGTCGTGGCCGCCGGAGCGGTGGCCGCCGGCGGGGCGGTCGTCGCGGCGGTCGCGGTTGAACGGGCGGTCGCTGCCGCGGTGGCCGGAGGGACGGTCGTCGCGGCGGAAGCCGCCACGGTCGCCACCGCGGTCATCGCGACGCTCGAAGGAACGGCCACCACGGTCGAACCCACCGCGGTCGTCACGGCGGTTGTCGCGGTTGAAGCCGCCACGGTCGCCACCGCGGTCGTCACGACGGTCGCGGTTGAAGCCGCCACGGTCGTCACGGCGCTCGAAGGAACGGCCGCCACGGTCGTCACGGCGGTCGTCACGGCGGAAGCCGCCACGGTCGCCACCGCGGTCATCGCGGCGGTCGCGGTTGAAGCCGCCACGGTCGTCACGGCGGTTGTCGCGGTTGAAGCCGCCACGGTCGCCACCGCGGTCGTCGCGACGGTCGCGGTTGAAGCCACCGCGGTCGTCACGGCGCTCGAAGGAACGGCCACCGCGGTCGTCGCCACGGCGGTCGCGCTCGTAGTTGCCGCGCTCGTCACGCTGCGGGCGGCGCTCGGCGCGGTCCTCGTACTCGGCGCGGTCGGCGGCGGCCGACTGCTCCGGCACCGACGCGGCGGCCTCGGCCTCGGCGGTCGCCTTCTCGGCGGCCTCGGCCACGGCGGCCTCGGGGTCGTCGCCCCGCTCGCGCGCGGCGCGCGCCGTCAGGCGGTCGGCCTCCTCGCGCAGCTCGGTGGCGCGGCGCTGGGCGCGCTCCAGCTCCTTGGTGAGGTCGCGGACCTCACGCTCGGCCTGGGTGGCCGCGTTGCCCGCGGACTCGGCCTGCACCTCGGTCATGGAGCGGGCGCCGGTGATCTCGGCGACCTCCGGCTCGAAGGCGCCACCGCCGTTGATGATGTGACGCGAGGCGTCGACGCCCGCGTCCTCCATCAGGCGGAAGATCTGGCGGCGCTGGTGCGGCAGGGAGAGGGACACGACCGTGCCGGAGCGGCCCGCGCGAGCGGTACGGCCGGAGCGGTGCAGGTAGTCCTTGTGGTCGCCGGCCGGGTCCACGTTCAGGACCAGGTCGATGCCGTCGACGTGGATGCCGCGGGCGGCGACGTCGGTGGCGACGAGCGCGTTGACGTAGCCGTCCTTGAAGTCGGCGAGGGTGCGCGTGCGCGCGCCCTGCGTCATGCCGCCGTGCAGCGCGTCGGCCTTCACACCGGCGTCACGGAGCTGCTCCGCGATGCGGTCGGCGCCGAGCTGGGTGCGGACGAAGATGATGGTGCGGCCCTTGCGCGCGGCGATCGCGGCGGTGACCGGCGCCTTGTCGCGGGGCTTCACGATCAGGATGTGGTGCGTCATGGTCGTGACGGCGCCCTGGGCGGCGTCGACCTCGTGCGTCACCGGGTTGTTCAGGTAGCGCTTGACCAGCGTGGAGATCTCGTTCTCCATCGTGGCGGAGAACAGCATGCGCTGGCCGCCGGCCGGGACCTGGTCGAGCAGCTCGGTGACCTCGGGCAGGAAGCCCAGGTCGGACATCTGGTCGGCCTCGTCGAGGACGGCGACCTCGACGTTCTCCAGGGAGCAGGCGCCGCGGTTGATGATGTCGCGCAGACGGCCCGGCGTTGCGACGAGGATGTCGACGCCGCGCTCCAGGGCGTAGATCTGGTTGCCCATGGACGTACCGCCGCAGACGACCTTCATCTTCAGGCCGAGGACGTCGCCGTAGGGCTGGAGGGCGTCGGCGACCTGCATCGCCAGCTCGCGGGTCGGGGTCAGGATGACCGCGCGGGGCTTCTTCTTCTCGGTGTAGCCGTCGGCGAGGCGCGCCAGGGTCGGCAGACCGAAGGAGAGGGTCTTGCCGGAGCCGGTGCGGCCGCGGCCGAGGATGTCCTTGCCGGCCAGGGCGTCCGGGATGGTCGCGGCCTGGATCGGGAAGGGGGTGTGCACGCCGTTGCGGGCGAGCTTGCGGACGACGCCGTCGGGGAGGCCGAGGTCGGCGAAGGTGATGCCGCCCTCCTCGGTGTCCTCGGTGTCGTCCGCGGCGTCGGCGGAGGCCTCCGCGGCCACGTCAGCGGTGTCGGCGGCGGCCTCGGCGGCCTCCGTCACCTCGACGGGCTCAGCGGTCTCAGCAACCTCAGCGAGCTCAGTGGTCTCAGCGGCCTCGACAGCCTCAGGAGCCTCGGCGGCCTCGGCAGCCACGACGGCCTCGGCGGTCGCGAGGGCCTCGACGGCCTCGTCCTGGATCTGGGCAGCGTCGAGGTCAAAATTAGAAATGGACATGCGAAATGCGAAACCTTCCGGAGTCTCGGCACGCGCCCACAACTCCGTGATTTCGCAATGGACCGCCTCTATGCGGTCAGCCACGGCAAGGGAGAGTACGCGCCACGCGGCGCTCTTCTGTGTCGGCGCCGGGCAAATGGGATCAAACGATCTACCACCATACGCACCTTCCACCCCCCTTGGCAAATGCCCACCACAGCGGGGGTCTCCCAGGCCCGGCTCCCGGCCCGGCACCTGCCCGGCTCCGGCCCCGCTCCCGCCCGGCCTCACCCGGGCTCCGGACCCCGCTCCCGCCTACGCGGGCCCCGCCTCCGGTGACGGCTCCCCCTGGCTGGTGACCGGCCCCTCCGCCTCCCCGTGCGCTGACGAGGACGGCTCCGGAGTCGTCGGGTCCGGCGGCGTCGGCGTGGGCGGGTCGGGCGTCGGGTCCGGGGCCGGGACGCTGCGCGTGGGCCGGGGGCCCGGCTTGGTGCGGGTCGGCGTCGGCCGCCCGTTCCTCGTCGGCTCGACCGAGGCGGGGGCCGTGCCGGACCCGGCCCGCGAGGGCTTGGAGTCGGGCGATCCCTCGTCGCCCGGCTCCGCGGACGCGCCGCCCTCGCCCTTCTGGCCCTTCCCCTTGCCCTTGCCCTTCCGCTTGCCGTCGCCGTCCCCGCGGCCGCCGTCCCGGCCGCCGTCCCGGCCCTCGCCGGGCAGCACCGTGCCGCCGTCGGGCGCGGCGGCGCCCCCGCGTTCCCGCGCGGACTTCCCCGGGGCGGGCGCGCCGCTCCCGTCGTCGCCGATGCTCATGCAGCCCGCGGTCGCCGCGACGGCCACCACGGTCGCGGCCCATCGGACGGAAACGTAGAACTGGCGCACGGCCGAGCACCTCCGAGGCGCAAGGGGGAAGGGACGACCTGCCCAACTCCCGCGCCCCGCATGAGGACACGCGCACCGCCGCCCGGAGAGGAGCTCGGGCGTACCGAAGCCGTACCGGAGCGGACTCAGCCGTATCCGAGCGCGTGCAGCCGCTCGTCGTCGATCCCGAAGTGGTGGGCGACCTCGTGCACCACGGTGATCTCCGTCTCGGCGACGACGTCCTCGCGCGACTCGCACATCCGCAGCGTCGGCCCCCGGTAGATGGTGATCCGGTCGGGCAGCACCCCGGCGTACCACTCGCCGCGGTCGGTCAGCGGGGTCCCTTCGTAGAGCCCGAGCAGCTCGGGGTCGTCGCTGGGCGGCTCGTCCTCGACGAACACCGCCACGTTGTCCATGAGCCTCGTCAGCTCGGGCGGAATCCGGTCGAGCGCCTCGGCCACCAGTTCCTCGAACTCCTCGCGCGTCATCTCCAGCACGGGCCCATTGTCGACCGTCGATCACCGGCAGGCATAGCCACCTCTCCGCATGGGCATACGGGCCCAATGGGGCGCGACGTCACGGTCGTTCTGCGGCACCTGCGGAGCCTGCGCGGTGTCCCCATCACTCTCCTCCAGCGCATCCGCCCAGGTCACAGCGCACACCACGGCGCGTCCAAGGCCCGCGGCCGGAGCGTGCGGACGGCGCGCTCCCTGCCCGGGCTCACGCCCGCCCCGCACCCCTTCGGCCGCGCCCTCGGCCTGGTCACCGTCGTCGTGCTCGGGGCGTGGCTGGGGCTGCTTGTCGTCGGCAGCGTCCACACGTCCGTGGGGCCCATGGACACCCGAATGGCGCTGCGCCCCTCGCTCACCGGCGGCACGAAGGTCGACGTCTCGCCGCTGGGCGCCCTGGAACTGCGCTCGCACACCGCGCCCATCCGCCTGGACGTCGACGTCGACCGCCTGGACCCGGTGCGCTCCGAGGCCCTCGTCGACCACCCCGAGCGGCTCTCGGGGCTCCAGGAGGAGGTGGCGAGCGACGTCGCCAACGGCACCCTGAACCTGGCGGTCCGCTCCTGCGCCGCCGTCGTCGCGGGCGCCACCGCGCTCGGCCTCGCCGTCTACCGCCGCCCCCGCCGCGCGCTCGCCGCGGGCGGCCTGGCCCTGGCCCTCCTCGCCGCCTCGGGCATGGTCGCGTTCGCCACCTGGAACCCCAGGTCGGTCCTGGAGCCGAAGTTCTCGGGCCTGCTCAGCAGTGCCCCCTCGGTCGTCGGCAACGCCCGCAACATCGTCAGCGAGTTCGACGTCTACCAGCGGGAGCTGGCCCGCCTGGTGACCAACGTCACCAAGCTGTACGACGTGACGTCCACGCTCCCCGCGTACGAGCCCGACCCCTCCACGATCCGCCTCCTGCACGTCTCCGACATCCACCTCAACCCGGCCGGATGGAAGATCATCAACTCGCTGGTCGAGCAGTACGAGATCGATGTCATCGTCGACTCCGGCGACACCATGGACCACGGCACCGCCGCCGAGAACGCCTTCCTCGACCCCATCGAGGACCTCGACGCGCCCTATGTGTGGGTGCGCGGCAACCACGACTCGCGCACCACGCAGCGGTACGTGGAGAAACTCAGGAACACCCACGTCCTGGACGACGGCAAGCCCGTGGACGTCGCGGGCCTGCGCTTCGCGGGCATCGGGGACCCCGAGTTCACCCCCGACCGCTCGGCGAAGCAGGAGGGCCACCCGGCACAGGAGGTGGCGGGCATCACGCTCGCCTCGTCCCTGCGCGGCCAGGCCGCCGCGGGCCGTCCCGTCGACGTGGCGGTCGCGCACAACCCGGTGGCCGCGCGCGAGACGGACGGCACGGTGCCGCTGGTGCTCGCGGGCCATCTGCACCACCAGGAGATGGAAGTGATGGACAAGGGCACCCGGCTGCGGATCGAGGGCTCCACCGGCGGCAGCGGGCTGCGCGCCGTCGAGGGCGAGCACCCGGACCCCGTGGAGACCTCCGTGCTCTACCTGGACCGCGCCACCAAACGGCTCCAGGCCTGGGACGAGATCAAGCTCGGCGGGCTCGGCCTCACGAAGGCCGAGGTCAGCCGCCATCTCCCCAAGGAGAACCAGCCCGGCGCGAAGCCCACCACGCCCCCGCCCGCCCCGCCCCCGTAAACCGTTTTGGCGATCGGTCCCCGCATCCCATATGCTTCTCACGTCCCCGACGCGCTGCGAAGCGCCCAGGTGGGCCGATAGCCCTCATCGTCTAGCGGCCTAGGACGCCGCCCTTTCAAGGCGGTAGCACGGGTTCGAATCCCGTTGGGGGCACCAGTTCTTCCATGCAGAGGCCCGCGCCGTTTCCGGTGGCGGGCTTTCGTGTTTCCCGAGTTCTCCCGCTTTCTCCCGCTTTCTGCGGCGCTCACATGCGGCCGACCAGGTCGATGACCTCGCTGAGGAAGCCCTCGTCGAGCATGGTCGACACGGCCGTGTCGCCCTCGTCCTCCAGGCCGGTCAGGCCCGCGTCGTGGCAGGCGACGCCCACCAGATAGCCGTCGGCGAGACCGAAGGTGGCGAAGGACCACTCGCCGTGCGAGGCCCGGTCCCCCTGCGGGGTGAGCAGGGTGGTGTGCCCGGGGTCGAAGCCGAACTGGGTGAAGCCCAGGCGCATGCCCTGCCCGAGCGCCTTGGTGTAGGCCTCCTTCAGGGTCCAGGTGCGCACCAGGGCGCGCTGCCGCTCGTCCGGGGCCAGCTCTGCGAGCCAGCGGCGTTCGGCGGGGGTGCACAGATGGCGCTGGACCGCCGAGTACTGGATGCGGCGGTCGGCCAGCTCGGTGTCGACGCCGATGCGCCCGCGCCGGTTGAGGCCGACCACGAGCAGGTCCCGGGTGTGGCTGAGGCTCACCTCGATCTGGTCGTAGCCGCGCAGATAGGGGCGGCCGCCCGCCTTCGACGCCAGTTCCACCGCGTCCGGCGGGGACTGCAGGGCCGCGCCCGCCGTGTACTTCATCAGCAGCCGGGACGCGGCGAAGCGGTCGCGGGCCTCGGGGTCGCTCAGGGCGTGCAGGCGCTGCCAGTCGCGCGGGCCGAGCAGCGGGCGCAGCTGGGGATCGGCGACGGCCGCGGGCAGCCAGTCGCGCCAGTCCGCGTACACCACCACGTGGCCGTGCCAGGCCATGGCCTGGCGGACCCGGCTCCAGGGACTGTCGGGCCCCGGCATCAGGAGGGGGGCGAGGACGTCAGGTCCGGTCATGGCGTACCCGCTGGTGCGAGAGGGGCGTCGTGGAGGTCGAAGGTCCGGCCGGAGCGGAACCGGGCGAGCAGCTCCGCCATGACCCGGTCGACGCAGTCCCCGGGGAGGGCGGGCGGGGTGAGACCGAGACGTCGGCCGTACCGGTGCAGGGCGAGCACCAGCCAGTCGGGGCTGGCGAGGAAACCGCCCTCGCGGCGGTGCCGCTCCCAGGTGGCCAGGGTGGCGCCGACCGCGCAGAGCACGGCGTGCCGGTCGGCGAGCGCGGGCAGCCGCGGGCTGGTGAGGGCGGCGCGGTCGCCGGGCGTCAGGGCGCGGCAGCTCTCCCGGAGGTCGAGCAGGGCTCTCTGGAAGGCGGCGGCCAGGGTGCGGAGCGCCTCGCCGCACGGCCCCGGCTCGGCGGCGTCGGCGACGCGGGCGGCGCTGGCGCTGAGCGCGGCGGCCAGGAAGTCGCCGCCGCCCGCGACCTGGAGGGCGCCGAGGTCGAGGGCGGGCAGCGGCTCGCCGGCGCGGAACAGGGCGGCCGGGGGCTCCGGCTCGCGGCCCCAGGAGTTCCTTGCCAGGAGCGGGAGTTGCGGGATGACGACCGCCTGGCAGGAGGCGGTGCCCGCGTGGCCGAGTCCGGCGGCCGGGAGGTCGCGGCGGAGTTTGGAGAGCATGCCCTGGTCGGTGTCGCGGCTGTAGCCGCCCGCGCCGAGCACGGTGGCGAGCTCCTCCAGGTCGTCCCGGAGCAGGTCGGGGATCAGGTACTTGAGTTCGGCGGCGGCCAGATGGGCGCTGGCGGGCAGCAGGGACAGGGCGCGCAGCACCGAGGTGGCGACGCTGTCGGCGGCGAGCAGGTCCGCGAACACGCCCGCGAGGACGCCGCGTTGGCGGCTGCCGAGGGAGCCCGAGCCGACCGCGGCGCGGACGGCGGAGCGCAGCACGGTGTCGACGGAGGCGATGACGGCGCCGGTGATGAGGGCGCGGTTGAGCTGGAAGGTGCGCAGGGCGAGCCGGACACCGGTCCCTTCGGCGCCGACGAGGGCGTCGCCCGGCACGGCGCAGTCCTCGAACGCGTACCCGGCGAAGCGGCAGGAGCGCAGGCCGGTGGTGGGCCGTCGGGGCAGCGGCCGAAGCCCGTGGCCGACGAGTCCGGCCGGGTCGAGCAGGAAGACCGAGTGGGCGCCCTGGCCCGGCGCGGGGTCGGTGCGTACGTGGGCGACGATCGCGCCCGCCTGTTCGGCGTTGATGACGACGTCCTTGCGGCCCTGCAGCAGATAGCCGTCGCCGTGGCCAAGGGCGCTGACCTCGCCCTGGTGCGTCGCGGTGCCGTGGGCGAGCGAGCGGTGCACGATGGCGGCCCGGCCGCCCGCGGCGAGCAGCCGGGCGACCACGTCCCGCTGCGGCCCGGATCCGGCGGCGAAGACAGGGGCGGCGGCGAACAGCGAGGTGATGCCGTAGCCGAAGCCGAGCGCCACGTCGCGGCGGAAGACCGGGCGCGCCACCCGGACCAGGCCCTCGGCGTCGTGCAGACGGCCGCCGAGGGCAAGGGGCACCAACTCGGCGCCGAACCCCTCGGAGTCGAGCAGGTGCTCCGCCGCCATGAGGGGCTCACCGGCGTCATCGGCGGCGAGCAGAGCACGGAAGCCGACCGGGTTGCCCGGGTCGCAGGGGTCGCCGAAGCGGTGCTCGAGGCGGTCGGCGCGGTGGCGCGCCTCGTCAGGGGCGCGGGTGGCGGATGTCCTCGGCGCGCGGGTGGCGGGGGTCATCGGCCCGCCCCGTCCGCCGCGGTGTACGGCGGTGCCATCGACGCGTACAGCGGGCGCAGCTCACCGCGCAGGTAGAGCTCGCGCATGAGCGAGCGGCGCGCCTTGCCGCTGGTGGTGCGGCGCACGGTGCCGGGGCGGACCAGGACCACGGGCCCGGGTTCGGCGCCGAACTCCTGGCGCAGGCAGCCGCGCACCCGGTCGGCGAGGCCGGCGAGGTGACGGCCGCTCAGGCCGACGCCGCGGACCTCCTGGACCACCACGATCTCGTCGGGTTCGGCGGGCACAGCAGGCACGGCGGGCACGGTGAACACGATGGCGGAGCCGAACGGGGCGCCGGTCCTGGTGAGCTGGAGCTCGGCCTCCTGCGGGTGCAGGGTGCGGCCCTCGACCAGGAGGGCGTCCTTGGCGCGGCCGGTGACGTACAGCTCGCCCGCGTACAGGGCGCCGAGGTCGCCGGTGCGCAGGAAGCCGTGTTCGCCGTCGGCGGTGGCGGCGCCGAAGGCGGCGGCGGTCTCCAGGGGGCGGCGGCGGTATCCGGCGGTGACGGTGTCGCCGCGGACCCAGATCTCGCCCACCGAACCGTCCGGCAGCACCTGCGCGGTGGCCGGGTCGACGATGCGTACGGTGACCCCGCTGACGGGTCCGCAGCCGACGAGGCCGCGCACCGGTCGGCCCGGGACCGGCGGGCCGAGCACCCCGCGCTCCAGCGCGTCGGCGGCCACGGTGGCCACCGTCGGCGGGCCCTCGGTACCGACGCTGACCAGCAAGGTCGCCTCGGCGATGCCGTAGCCGGTGACGAGCGCGCCGGGCCGCAGACCCGCGGCGGCGAACCGGCGGGCGAAGGCGGCCGGGGTGGCCGCGGAGACCGGCTCGGCGGCGTTGACGGCGATGGCCAGGCCGCTGAGGTCGAGGGCGGCCAGGTCGGCGTCGGTGACGGCGGCCAGACAGCGGGCGTACGCGGAGTCGGGGGCGGCGGTGTGGGTGATGCCGTGCCGGGCGACCGCGCGCAGCCACCAGAGCGGGTCCGCGGTGAACCGGCTCCCCGGCATCAGGACGGCGGTGGCACCGAGCCAGAGCGGGTGCAGCAGCTGGCCGATCAGACCGAGGTCGTGGTGGAGCGGCAGCCAGCCGCCGATCCGCGCGGCGGCGTCGGTGCGCAGGGCGCGCCGGAGGCTCTCCATGGTGGCGAGCAGGTTGGCGTGGGTGACCTGGACGCCGCGCGGAGCCGCGGTGGTGCCCGAGGTGTACTGGATCAGGGCGGTGTCCGCGCCGGAGACGACGGGTGGGCGCCAGGCGTCGAGCGGGCCGCCAGCCACCGCGGCGTCCGCCCCGTCAGCCACCGCGGCGTCCGCCCCGTCAGCCACCGCGTCAGCCGCCCCGTCAGCCACCGCGTCGTCCGCCCCGCCAGCCACCGCGGCGGCCGGGATGCGGTCGACGGCGAGGCAGACCACGCCGGGGCGGCCCGCGTCGGCGAGCCGCCGGGCGAGTTCGGGGGCGTGCGTCGCGTCGGTGAGCAGCAGCGGGGCGTCCGTGTCGGCGGCGATCGCCGCGGTGCGTTCGGCCGCCGCGCGCGAGGCGTCCGGCGGCGGCACCGGGACGGGGACCGCGCCCGCGTACAGACAGCCGACGAGCGCCGCCACCGCGTGCGGGCCGCTGTCGGTCACCACGAGGACCGGGGTGCCCGGCGCGACGCGGCCGGACAGCGCGGCGGCCACCGTGCGGGCCCTGGCGTCCAGGTCCCGGTAGGTGTGGCCGGTGGCTTCGCCGGTGTCGTCCAGGCAGAGCAGGGCGGTGTCGTCGGCGCCGTCTGCGCAGCGGGCCGCCAGGGCGTGGGTGAAGCTCACCGATGTCATGCCTCTCGCTCCCCCTGCCTCTTTCGTCCCGGCCCGGGCAGGGTCGTCCTTCGGTCCCGGCCCGGGCACGGGTGCCGGTCCACCCCACTGTCGGGGCCTCCCCTGGACGGACACTCGAAGATCGACAGTGCTGGTCACGTCCGGAATCCGGGGGCCTCGTTCAGCAGGTCGTTGAGGAGCAGGAGCTCCTGTCGGCTGAGCGGGACGTCGAGGCACAGCTTCTCCGGGTGGCCGGGGGGCGGTCCTTCCGCGTCGGCGCTGAGCGTCAGGCGGAAGCCGTTGTCGAGCCCTTCGAGCCGGGCCCTCTCGCCCTCGGCCGCGGCCAGGTACATGTCGCCGCCGCCGTACACCCGGAAGGCCTCGCCCACCGCGCGCAGCCAACGGCCGGTGAAGCGGCGCAAGCGGCCGGTGCGC
Source organism: Streptomyces sp. NPDC043996 (assembly GCF_056435225.1). Taxonomy (NCBI): domain Bacteria; kingdom Bacillati; phylum Actinomycetota; class Actinomycetes; order Kitasatosporales; family Streptomycetaceae; genus Streptomyces; species Streptomyces sp. NPDC043996. Next base: position 120,460 of record NZ_JBWKEY010000010.1, read on the forward strand.
GTTCGCCATGTCACGTGCGGTCACCTCGTCCCTTCGCCCCGGATGCCGGTCGGCTTCGGGGTGCCAGGAACGATGAGCGGGGGCGCTGGAGGGCCGCTGGGGCCCCGGTGGGATCTCCGTGACCCGCGCGTGGGCATCCGGTCGCGTTCCGGCCATGAGCCGGAACCATGATCTCCTGCATAATTGCTGAGAAATCACTCATGATCGAGGCACACCCGGGGGACGACGTGGTGCGAGTTCTGATCGCCGAAGACATGCATATGCTGCGCAAGGCGCTGGTTTCACTGATCGATCTCGAACCCGACCTGGAGGTCGTGGCGGAGCTGTCGTCGGGGACCGACATCGTGCCGACGGCGCTCGCGATACGGCCGGATGTCGCCGTTCTCGACATCGACCTGCCCGGCACCGACGGGATCACCGCCGCCGCGGAGCTGCACACCAAGGCCCCCGAGTGCCGCACCCTGATCCTCACCAGCCTCGGCCGCCCCGGCAACCTCAGACGCGCGCTGGCCGCGCACGTCTCGGGCTTCCTGCCGAAGGACTCCGACCCGGACGCGCTGTGCGCCGCGATCCGCGAGATCGCCGCGGGCGAGCGGGTCATCGACCCGCAGCTGGCGCTCGCCACCCTGGACTCCGAGCCGTCGCCGCTCACCGACCGGGAGCGGGAAGTGCTCCAGCTGGCCTCGGAGGGCCTTGAGGCGGCGCACATCGCCCACCGGCTGCACCTCTCGTCCGGCACCGTGCGCAACTACCTGACCGCGGCCGTCAGCAAGCTCAACGCGCGCAACCGGGTCGACGCGATCCGCATCGCCCGCGAGGCGGGCTGGCTGCTGCACTCGGCCTGAGCGGGACCCGCTAGGCCGCGGCGGCCAGCTCCACCTCGGCCGCCAGCTCGAACCAGCCGTCGGGGCGCGGGCCCGCCATCAGCCGTCCGTTGACCGCCTCGACCCGGGTCGACAGGTTGCCGATGCCGCTGCCGCCCGCGGCCCGCGAGCCGAGCACCGGCTCCCCCGAACCCGTCACTCCGTCGTTGACCAGCGAAAGGCGCACCGCGCCCGCCGACCGCCTGGCGGTGATCTCGCACCGCTCGGCCTTGCTGTGCCGGAGCATGTTGGTCAGGCCCTCGCGCAGCAGGGTCGCCAGGACCGTGTCCACCTCGTCGGGCAGCTCCCCGCACTCCAGGCGGACATCGGCGCGGATGCCAACCCCGGCCAGCATGGCGGTGGCGTTCTCGGCCTCCGACGTGAGGCTCATCCGGTGGCTGCCGCTCGCCACGGTGCGTACGTCGGCCAGGGCCTGGCGGGCGATCTGGAGCACCTCGGACAGCTCCTCCTGGGCCCGCACCGGCTTCACCGGGGCGAGCCTGCGCACCAGCTCGCACTTGAGGGTCACCGTGGAGAGGCTGAAGCCGAGCAGGTCGTGCAGGTCGCGGGCGAACCGGAGGCGTTCGGTGGTGACCGCGAGCCGGGCGATCTCGGCCCGGGACCGGTGCAGTTCGGAGGCCAGCTGGGCCATCTGGGAGAGCCCGTAGACGACGAGGGCGCAGATCGCGATGTACGCGGACTCGTAGACGACGTCCTGCAGAGGGGTGCCCACCGCGTACAGCGCGGCGTCGACGGAGGCGATCACGGCGACCAGGGCGGGCCAGGCGGCGGCCGCGGGCAGCACCAGCAGAACCGTTCCGGCAAAGAACCCGGGGATGCCCATCCACCGCTGGCCGAACAGCAGGAACGGCACGAACTGGAGGACCGCCTGCAGGCCGAGCATGCCGTACCGCAGCGCGCGGGTCCGCAGCGGCGCCCAGGGCAGCCGCCAGTGGAAGGACTCGGCGAGCTGGAGCCCGAGGAGGGCGAGCAGACAGGCGAGGACGCCGGCCAGCTCGGGCAGGGCGGGCCCGAAGGAGACCGCCACCGCCGCCGCGAGGAAGTAGCCCACGAGCACCGCGAGGGTGATCGCGGCGGCGGCGCGCGGCACGAGGTCCCGGGTGCAGGGCTTGCGCGCGGGCGCCATCGGGGACGGGGCCTCCTCGGCGTCCTGGCGGGCGGGGCGCGGGCCCCGCTCGGGCCCGGCCGCCGCGCGCACCGGCACCGTGGCCACCAGGCGGAACCAGCCGTCGTCACCCGTGCCGTGGGTGAGCGAGCCGCCGAGCGCCGCGACACGGCGTTCGAGGGTGGCGAGCCCGCCGTCGGCGCCCGCGCCGGCGGCCCGGGCCGGGCGGGCGCTGCCGTCGTTGGCCAGGCTCAGCACGACGCTCCCGGCCCGCGCGTCGGCCTTGATCACGCACTGCTCGGCCTTGCTGTGCCGGAGCAGATTGGTCAGGCCCTCGCGCAGCAGGGTCGCCAGGACCGTGTCCACCTCGCCGGGCAGCGGCCCGCAGTCCATGCGCAGCTGCGTGTGGATGCCCGCCGCGGCCAGCATCGACACGGCCGCGTCCGCCTCGCCCGACAGGGACATCTCGCGGTAGCCCCGGCTGACCGAGCGCACGTCGGCCAGGGCCTTGCGGGAGGTGCGCAGGACGTCGGTGAGCTCGTCCTGCGCCTTGGCGGGGGCGTCGGCGATGAGGCGGTAGGCGAGCTCGCACTTGAGGGAGATCGCGGAGAGCCCCGAGCCGAGCACGCCGTGCAGGTCGCGGGCGAACCGCAGCCGCTCCCCGGCCACGGCGAGCCGGGCCAGCTCGGCCCGCGAGTGGTGCAGCTGGACGATCATTCCGGACATCCGGGAGAGCCCGATCACGACCAGCGGGATCAGGACGACCTCGACGGTGGTGTACAGGTTGTCGGCCCAGCCGAACCCGAAGTGGTAGAAGACCGCGGAGTCCCCGGCCGCGCTGAGGCCGAAGAGCGACCAGCCGATCTCCCCGGGGAACACCAGGACCGCGGAGGCGGTGAGGAACGCGGCCATGCCGCCCCACGCCACCCCGAACTCGGCGACCGGCAGATAGGCGAGCAGGCCCTGGAGGCCCCAGGCCGCGTACCGGAAGCGGGTCAGGAAGGGAAAGAGCCGCGGGAAGGAGAATCCGAGCTGCAGGCCCATGATCGCGGCGAAGCCGAGCAGCACCGCGACGCGTTCCCAGGGGGGCGGGTTCTGGGCCCAGACGTAGGCGCCGTCGATCACGAAGAAGCCGACGAGGACCACGGCCGTGATGGCGATGGCCTTGCGCGGTGGCAGCACCTTGCCGTTGGCCTCCGTGTATCCCCCGACCGCGAGGCCATCCGCGCTGGTGCTCAAGTTTCCCCCCATGGTCAGCGGTGCACGTTCCCGTTCCCGGTCCGGATCATAAAGAATCCTCGTCCGAAACCAGTAGGGTGTGCCGGTTTCTCACAGAAAGGGCGGCGGCCCCGGCCCACTCGGTGAGCAGGCCCGCGGCCGCCGCGTAGCAGCGCGCGGCGCGGGCGGCGGCGGGCGGCAGGAACGGCGCGGTGCCGCCCTCCTGCCCGCGCAGCTGGGCCAGGAGCCGGCCGGCCTCCGGACCGTGCAGTTCCACCCGGTGGTCAAGCCCCGCGGACTCCAGGACCGGTCCGCCCGCGGCACGGCGCACCACGACGTCGTCCCTGAGCCGGGCGCCCGCCCCCGGCGGCACCGCCGCCGGGCGGAACCGGGCCGTCGGCGTCAGCGGCACCACGCTCAGGCACGGGGCCCCGGCCGCCACGTGGCGCACGACCACGTGCTGCAGCCCGTCGAGGGCGGCGAGCAGGTGCCGTGACTCGTCGTTCCACTCCGCCTCGGGCACGGCGTACCCGGGGAAGCCGGGCACCACGTTGCCGAGCGAGACCGGCCCGAGCAGCATGCGGCGCAGCGCCTCGCGCAGCGTCGGCGCGGGCCCGGCGATCAGCGGATCGCCCCACGGCGTGCGCAGCAGCAGGTGGTCCGCGCCGAACAGGACCGTGACGTCTTCGCGCAGCGACCAGAGCTCACTGAATTCGGGAGCCGCCAGGCGGTCGATGCGCATGAGGTCCTTCCGGGGTGGGGGGAGAGCAGTGGGGGGAGCAGTGGGAGGGGGCGGGTGGCCGCTACAGGAACAGCGGTACGGGGTTGAGGTCCTCGTAGCGAGTCGGCTCGCCGAGGCGGCCGAGGGCGACCGGTACGTCGAAGAGGCGTCCCGGGGCGAACCGCGCCCAGTGCGGGCGCAGGCCGGGCACCACGACCTTGACCACGGGAAGGCCCACGTCGGGCCGGGTCTGGTCGAGGACGAGCAGTTCCATGCCCCTGCCGCGCAGCAGGGCCACGGCGGCCTCGATGTCGTCGAGCAGGTCCGCGCGCGGGGTGTAGGCGTGGGTGTCGGGGCCGGTGGGGGGAGTGCCGTCGGGGAGCAGGTACGGGTGGGCGACGACGGTGGCCGTGCGCAGCCAGTGCCCGACGTCCGGGTCCTCGGCGGCGGAGCCGGTGCCCTCGGGGTCCTCGATGATGTGCGGCATCATCTGGTTGAGCTCGGTCAGGGCGCGGCGCAGGGCGATCCGCGGGTCGAAGTGGGCACCGAAGCCGAGCATGATCCCCTCGGCTTCGCCCGGACCCGGCGCGGTGCGCCGGGAGAGCGCGGCCATGACCGGGATGCCGAGGTCGGCGGTGAGGTCGAGCAGCCACACCTCGCGGCCGAGCGAGGCGTGCACCTGGCGCAGTTCGGTGGTCCACGGGTCGTCGAAGGCGGCCAGGTCGACACCGGGGTGGCGGGTGCGGTTGTACCACCACAGGGCGAGCGCGTCGCGTTCGACGAGTTCCAGGAAGCCCTGGAGCACGGCGTCCTCCAGGGTGCCGCCCGCGGCGGTGCCGTTGGAGCTCGCCAGGCAGGAGACGTGGCCCCGCGGCTGGCCGACGCCGTAGTAGAGGAGCGCGGTGGGCAGCAGCTTCTGGCGCCGCTCGGTCAGCGACCACACCGGCGTCCAGTCGGTCTCGGCGTCCTCGTCGAACGGGTCGCACACGTGCTGGAAGGAGCCGTGCCGGGCGTTCCAGTCGGCCCGGCCCGCGAACTGGCGCGGGTCGTACAGCTGGACGGTGTCCGGGTGCACGGCGGCCGGGGCGAGTTCACGGAAGCTGCCGGTCACCACGGCCTCGCCGCCCTCGGCGTAGCCGCAGTGCCGCTCCAGGGCCTCGGCGAACGCCCCGACCCTGGCCTGCAGTTCGGTGGTGCCCTTGCCGCCGCAGGCGCCGCGCAGACCGGCCCGGATGGCGCCGAGACCGCGGGAGCCCGCCGCCGGGTTCGTACCGGCGCAGAAGGAGTGGAAGAACTCCGGTCCGCGCGGATCCCGTCTGATCTCCCGGACCAGGCCGGTCACCGGGTCGATGAGGTGGCCGAACCGGTCGAGCAGCTGGCTCGGGGTGAGGCTGCGGTGGCCGCCGCCCGACGTGTCGTTCTTGGCCCGGGAGTGCAGCACGACGGGCGCCCGCACCTGTGCGGCGGCCAGGCCGGGCTCGCCGCAGCTCGGGCACTGCGGGCGGCGCCGCGCCGGGTGCGGCGCGGCGGTGAGGGTGAGCCCGTCGAGGGTGCGCAGGTCCCGCTGGCTGGGGTGGCGGTAGCCGGAGAGCCACTTGGCGGCTTCCAGGGCGGCCGTCTGCAGCGCGGCGAGCCGGGCGGCGGGCAGCGCGCAGGAGGCCCGGGGCACCGGACCCGAGCGGCCCAGCACGCGCTGGACGTGGGCCTCCACCGGGCGGCCCCGCCACAGCCGTTCGGCGAGGCAGGACCAGCAGGGGCCCTCGGGGTCGCCGAGGAACGGGCCGATCCACTGTTCGGTGCCCTCGGTCTTCACCGGCAGCCAGCGGCGGCCCGCGGCCCGGTGCTCGGCGTCGACGGCGGCGAGCGCGGGGTCGAGGTAGTCGTCGCAGACGACGACGGTCAGCGCGGCCGCCGCTGCCGGGGCTCCGGCGTCGGCGTCGTGCGCGTCGTGCGCGTCGTCCAGGACGGTCAGGCCCGCCGCGGCGAGGGCCGCGGCGAGCTGCCGGGCGGCCACGCTGCCGACGGAGACCGCCCGGACCCCGGCGGCGCGTCCGGCCGCCGCCACGGCGCCGTCGAGGCCCGCCGCCTCCCAGTACGCCTGCTCGGCGGCCTCCCCCGGCGCGGCCACCCGGTCACGGGCGGCGAGCAGACCGGCGCCGTCCAGGCGGCGCACCAGGTGGGCGGCCTCCCCCTCGGTCAGCGCGTCCCCGGCGTCCCGGGCGATCCGCTCCAGCGGCCGGGTGCCGTCGAGGAGCGGGGCGAGGCGGGCGATCCGCTCACCGTGCAGCGCGGTCACCCGCTGGTCGGAGATGAGGTACACCGCCTCACCCGGCACCTGCTCGACCCGCAGGTGCGGTTTGAACCCGAGGAGCGGGGCGGCGCTCTCGACGGCTTCCATCAGGCGTCGCACGGCGCGACGTCGGTGGTGGCCGAGAGCTGGGTGACGTAGCAGTGGCTCAGGAGCGGCGCCTGGTGGGGCACCAGCGTGCGGTCGAACTCCTCGATGACGAGGTCGTCGTGGCCCTGAGCGGCGGGAAAGCTGTTCGTGTACATGGTCGTCCATCCCCCATGGTCGTGTACTGGTGGTCTTCCGCTCGGCACTTGAGTTCCGGTCGTGCCGACGTGGAGAACTCTGCCGCCGCGGCCGCCCGCGCCCCAGTGCCACCGTCATGGGATGCGTATGAAACTTGCATACCTGTCGCAGGGGAAGCCGCATGCCCGGTTCAGGAGGCAGGCACTGGCCGCGGACAGCCCGCGATGACAGCGTCGGAGGGTGTAGACGCCGGGCATGCAACGAACGGGGGTCCGGCGTCCCCGACCCCGGAGGAATCCACCATGGAGATCAAAGTGCTCGGCCCGCTCGTGGCCGAGAAGGGCGGCACCTCGATCGTCCCGAGCGCGGCGAAGCCGCGGCAGATCCTGGCGCTGCTCTCCGTGTACGCCAACCAGGTCATGCCCGTACCGACGCTGATGGAGGAGATCTGGGGTGCGGACCTGCCGCGCAGCGCGCTCACCACCCTGCAGACGTACATCCTCCAGCTGCGCCGCCTGATCGGCACCGCCCTCGGCCCCGACAGCCCGTACACGGCGCGCGACGTCCTCGCGACCCGGCACGGCGGCTACCTGCTTGAGGTGCAGCCCGGTGCGGTGGACGTGCACGAGTACGACCGGCTCGTGGCGACCGCGCGGGCCGAGGCCGCCAGCGGCGACGACGCCACGGCCGCGGCGCTCTACCGGGACGCGCTCGGCATGTGGCGCGGCCCCGCCCTGGTCGACGTGCGGCTCGGCCCGCGCCTGGAGATCGAGCTGGTGCGCCTGGAGGAGAGCCGGCTTGAGGTCCTTGAGCAGCGCATCGACTCCGACCTGCGGCTCGGCCGCCACATGCAGTTGCTCGCGGAGCTGACCTCGCTGACGGCGCGTCACCCGTTGCACGAGGGGCTGCACGCGCAGTGCATGGTGGCGCTTTACCGGTCGGGACGGCAGTGGCAGGCCCTTGAGATCTACCAGAACCTGCGCAAGGGGCTGGCCGATGAGCTGGGGCTCGACCCGTCCGTCCGGTTGCAGCAGCTGCACCGGGCGGTGCTTGCCGGGGACCCGGCGCTTGACTCGCCGCTGGGCGTGCGGCGGGCTGCGCTTGACCTCTTCGCGGCGTAAGCGCTCCGCTGGTTCTGCCGTGTTGTGCCGTCTTGAGTCTGCGGGTTCGTTGTGGCTGAGCGCGCAGTTCCCCGCGCCCCTTCGGGGCGCTGACCCCGCCCCCTTGCGAAGGGGGCGGGGTTCGGTGCGTCTGGGGCTCGATTCGGGCTCAAGGCGGGGGGCGCACAGTGCCCCGCAACCCTTACCGACCCTGGAGGTTTCCGTGCGAGTCATCGACCTCTCGTCCGCCGTGGACGCGTCCGGGTGGGAGCCGGACCCGGTCGTCCACGAGATCATGACGCCCGCCGAGGGCGCCGCGCACATGGCGGCGGAGATGAAGGAGCACTTCGGCCTGGACTTCGACCCGGCCGACCTGCCCGGCGGCGAGCTGCTCTCCCTGGACACGCTCACCCTGACCAGCCACACCGGCACCCATGTGGACGCGCCCTCGCACTACGGCTCGACCGGCGCGTACGGGCGGCCGCGGCACATCGACGAGATGCCGCTCGACTGGTTCCTGCGCCCCGCGGTGGTGCTCGACGTCACCGACGTGGGCGTCGGCGTCATCGGCGTGGACCGGATCGAGAAGGCCATCGCCGACGCCGGGCGCGTGCCCGAGCCCCTCGACATCGTGCTCCTGCACACCGGCGCGTCCCGGCACGCGGGCACCCAGCGGTACTTCACCGACTTCGCCGGGCTCGACGGTCCCGCCACCGACCACCTGCTCGACCTCGGCGTGCGCGTCATCGGCACCGACGCCTGGAGCCTGGACGCCCCCTTCGGGCATATGATCCGCGCCTTCCAGGAGACCGGCGACCGCTCGGTGCTCTGGCCCGCCCACTTCGCCGGGCGGCGCCGCGAGTACTGCCAGGTCGAGCGGCTCGCCCAGTTGGACACCCTGCCCGCGCACGGCTTCCAGGTGTCCTGCTTCCCGGTGAAGATCGCCGGTGCGGGGGCGGGCTGGACCCGGGCCGTGGCCCTGATCGACGCATGAGACTCCGTACCAGTACGGAGCGGGCGGCGCCCTGGCTGTTCTGCTTCCACCACGCGGGCGCCGGGGTCTCCTCCTTCGCCCGCTGGCAGCGGGTGCTCGGGGACGCGGCGGAGGTGGTGCCGGTGCTGCTCCCCGGCCGCGGGCCGCGCTCCCGGGAGCCGCGGATCACCGACGCCGCCGCCCTCATGACCGAGCTCCGCGAGCTGGTCAAGCCGCTGCTCGACCGGCCCTACCTGCTGTACGGGCACAGCCTGGGCGGCCTGGTGGCGCACGCCCTGACCCGCGCCCTCGACGAGGACGGCCTGCACCCGCCGGCCCGCGTCGTCGTCGGCGCCGTACCGCCACCGCACCTGCGCAACCTGCTCCTTCGCAGCGCGTCCCTGCCCGACCGGGACCTCCTTCGGCTCCTCGTCGACCTGGGCGCCGTACCGGCGGAGGCGGCGGGCCGGGACAGCTCGCTGTGGCAGCGGCGGGTGATCCCGGCGCTGCGGGACGACCTCAGGCTCGGCGAGTCGCTGTGCCGGGCCGGGGCGGGGGCGCGCCTGAGCGCCCCCCTGATCGCGCTCGCCGGACGGAACGACCCGATCGCCCCGCTGCCCGACATGGCCGAGTGGGCCGACTACTCGGACGCCGAGTTCCGGCTCCAGACCCTGCCCGGCGGCCACTTCTTCGTACGGGAGCAGGGCGTGCCCCGGCTCCTTCGCCGGGTGGCGATGGAGCTGCGGGAGCCGGACGACGACGCCCGGCCGCCGTTCCAAGGCGAGTCGAGTGCGGATCAAGAGGGCCCGGCCAGACTCCTGGCAACAGCCGACCGACCAGAGAGGTGACGCAGCCGTGCTGCTTTCTCCCGGGGCGAACCCCCGCGACCTTGAGACCGAGGCGGCCAGGTGAGCCGCCGCGTAGTCATGACCGGAATCGGTGTGGTCGCCCCGGGGGGCGTCGGCGCCAAGGAGTACTGGTCCCTGCTGACCGAAGGGCGCACCGCGACCAGGGCCGTCACCCTCTTCGACGCGACGGGGTTCCGCTCCCGCGTCGCCGCCGAGGTCGACTTCGACCCGCTCGCCGCGGGGCTCACCGAGGAACAGGCCGAACGGCTCGACCGGGCCGCGCAGTTCGCGCTCGTCGGCGCCCGTGAGGCGGTCGCCGACAGCGGGCTCGACCTGGCGGCGGCCGACCCGTTCCGCACCGGCGTGACCATCGGCAGCGCGGTCGGCGCCACCACCGGCCTCGACTACGCGTACAAGGAGGTCAGCGCGGACGGCTCCGAGTGGCTGGTGGACCACGAGCGGGCGGTGCCACACCTGTACGACTACTTCGTGCCCAGCTCGTTCGCGGCCGAGGTGGCCTGGGAGGTGGGCGCGCAGGGGCCCACGGCCGTGGTGTCCACCGGCTGCACCTCGGGCCTCGACTCGGTCGGGCACGCCGTCGAGCTGATCCGCGAGGGCAGCGCCGACGTCATGATCGCCGGGGCCACGGAGGCGCCGATCTCACCGATCTCCGTCGCCTGCTTCGACGCCATCAAGGCGACCACGAACCGCAACGACGAGCCGGAGAGCGCCTCGCGCCCCTTCGACAAGTCCCGCAACGGCTTCGTGCTCGGCGAGGGCAGCGCCGTCTTCGTCCTGGAGGAGTACGAGCGGGCCGTCGCCCGTGGCGCCCACATCTACGCCGAGATCTCCGGCTTCGCGTCCCGCTCCAACGCGTACCACATGACCGGTCTGCGGGCCGACGGCGCCGAGATGGCCGAGGCCATCGACGCCGCCCTCGCCGAGGCGGGCGTCCCGGCCACCGCCGTCGACTACGTCAACGCCCACGGCTCGGGCACGCTGCAGAACGACCGGCACGAGACCGCCGCGTTCAAGCGCAGCCTCGGTGACCACGCGTACGCCACGCCCGTCTCGTCGATCAAGTCGATGATCGGGCACTCGCTCGGCGCGATCGGCTCCCTGGAGATCGCCGCGTCCGCGCTCGCCATCGAGCACGGCGTCGTGCCGCCCACCGCCAACCTGCGCGAGCCCGACCCCAAGTGCGACCTCGACTACACGCCCGTCGAGGCGCGCCGCAAGAAGGTCGACACGGTGCTCAGCGTCGGCAGCGGATTCGGCGGTTTCCAGAGCGCGATCGTGCTCACCAAGCCCGAGCGGAGGACCACGGCATGACGACCGAGCTTCAGGAACGGACCGCGACCGCCGTCTTCACCGGCATCGGCGTCACCGCCCCCAACGGCCTGGGCACCGAGGCCTGGTGGCGGGCGACCCTCGCCGGGGAGAGCGGCATCAGGCCCGTGTCGCGCTTCGACGCGTCCGGCTACCCGGCCACGCTCGCCGGTGAGGTCCCCGGCTACGACGCGGCCGAGCACATCCCGAGCCGGCTGCTGCCGCAGACCGACCACATGACCCGGCTCGCCCTGACGGCGGCCGCGGAGGCCATCGAGGACTCCGGCGCCGATCCGGCGCGGCTGCCCCCGTACGCCGCCGGAGCGGTCACCGCCGCCTCGGCCGGAGGCTTCGAGTTCGGCCAGCGCGAGCTGCAGGCCCTGTGGAGCAAGGGCGGCCGCTACGTCAGCGCGTACCAGTCGTACGCCTGGTTCTACGCCGTCAACACCGGCCAGATCTCCATCAAGCACGGCCTGCGCGGGCCCAGCGGCGTCCTGGTGACCGAGCAGGCGGGCGGCCTCGACGCGGTCGCCCAGGCGCGGCGGCAGCTGCGCAAGGGCAGCAGCCTGATCGTCACCGGCGGCGTGGACGGCGCGGTCTGCCCGTGGGGCTGGACCGCGCACCTCGCGGGCGGCCGGATGAGCCCCGTGGCCGACCCCGCGCGCGCCTTCCTGCCGTTCGACGCCGACGCGTCCGGGTACGTCGCCGGAGAGGGCGGCGCCATCCTCGTCCTCGAGGACGCCGACGCGGCGCGCGAGCGCGGCGCCCGGGTGTACGGGCGGCTCGCCGGTTACGCGGCGACCTTCGACCCGGCGCCGGGCAGGGGCGGCGAGCCCGGTCTGCGGCGGGCGGCGGAACTCGCCCTGTCCGACGCCGGGTTGACCCCCGGTGACGTGGACGTCGTCTTCGCCGACGCCGCCGGTGTGCCCGAGCTCGACCGGCAGGAGGCCGACGCCCTCAGCGCGCTCTTCGGACCCGCCGGTGTGCCCGTGACCGCGCCCAAGACCATGACCGGGCGGCTCTCCGCGGGCGGCGCCTCGCTCGACCTCGCGGCGGCCCTGCTCTCCGTCCGGGACGCGGTGATCCCGCCGACCGTCCATGTGACGGCGCCCGACGCTTCGTACTCCCTCGACCTGGTGACCGAGGCCCGGCGCGGGGCCGTGCGCACCGCGCTGGTACTCGCCCGCGGGCGCGGTGGCTTCAACGCCGCGGCCGTGGTGACCGAGGACCGCTGAAACCCCTATCAGAGAGCTGACTTCCATGGATCTCAAAGAACTGACCACACTGCTCCGCGAGTGCGCCGGTGTCGCGGAGGGCGTCGACCTCGACGGCGACGTCCTCGACGAGCCGTTCGACGAGCTCGGCTACGACTCGCTCGCCGTCCTTCAGGTGACCGGTGTCATCGAGCGCGATCACGAGATCGAGCTGTCAGATGACACCGTTGCTGAGGCGTCTACGCCCCGGCTGCTGCTGGAGTTCATCAATGAGGCCCTCAAGGGCGCCCCGGCGTAAGCGCTGCGCTCGCTTGGGCGGTCTTTTTCCTGCGGGTTCGTTGTGGCTTGTCGCGCCCACGCGGCGGAGCCGCATATCAGCACAGCCCCGCGCCCCTTCGGGCGCGGGGAACTGCGCGTTTCGCGAGAACTGCGCGCGCACAGAACAGTGCCCGCACGCCGGGGGAATGCGTGCGGGCACTGGGATGTGGGGCCCTTACGGGCCGGGGTGGGTCAGATCAGGTCGTCCCTGGTGATCTGGCGGTCCTTGACCTGGAACGCGCCCGACGCGGCGCGGACGAGGGCGTCCTCGCACAGGGTGCTGGCCTTGATCTCGGGGCGGCCGCCGCGCGGCGTCTCGATGACCAGGGCGTAGCAGCGGGCCGTCACGGCCTCCTCGGTGGCGGACTCCACGGAGACCATGCCGAGCCAGTGGCGGCGCTGGACGCCCGCCTCCGCGTAGGCCGCGGTGGCCTTCGCGGCGGCCTCGGTGATGGCGGCCCGGCCGGTCGCCGGGACGGGCTGGGCGTTGGCGGCGAAGACGCCGTCCTCGGTGAAGGTGGCGGCCCACTCCTCGACCCGGCCGTCGTCGAGGAGGTGCATCTGCTGGGCGTAGAACTGCTGGATCTCGTTGTAAAGACCGGCCGTTGCGGCCTGCGACAGCTCGGTGGCGGTCATGGGGTGATCCTCTCCGGTGGTGGCTCGATGCCCCTCACACTGCTCTGACCTGCTTGAACTCCACTGGTGCCGGGGTGGAGCGGGGGCGTTGAGCGGTGCTCGATACCGGTTCGAGTGCGGCTCGGCACGGTGGGGCGCGTACACCTCGACTCGCCTAGGAGACCTCCATGTCGCAACCGTCGCAGCAGTCCAAGGTCGCGCTGATCACCGGTGCCACCAGCGGCATCGGGCTCGCGGCCGCCCGCACCCTGGCCGGGGCCGGGTACGCCGTGTTCGTCTGCGCCCGGTCCGCCGAATCCGTGGAGCTGACCGTGAAGCAGCTCCGCGCGGAGGGCTTCGAGGCGGCCGGGACGACCGCGGACGTGCGCGACCCGGAGTCGGTCAAGGCCCTGGTGGCGGCCGCCGTGGCCGCGTACGGCCGGATCGACGTCCTGGTGAACAACGCGGGCCGCAGCGGCGGCGGCGTCACCGCCGACATCGCCGACGAGCTGTGGGACGACGTCATCGCCACCAACCTCACCTCGGTCTTCCGCCTCACCCGCGAGGTCCTGAACCAGGGCGGCATGCGCGAGCGCGGCTGGGGCCGGATCATCAACATCGCGTCGACCGCGGGCAAGCAGGGCGTGGTGCTCGGCGCCCCCTACTCCGCCTCCAAGCACGGCGTGGTCGGCTTCACCAAGGCCCTCGGCAACGAGCTCGCGCCGACCGGGATCACCGTGAACGCGGTCTGCCCCGGCTACGTCGAGACGCCGATGGCGCAGCGGGTGCGCGCCGGGTACGCGGAGGCGTACGACACCTCCGAGGACGCCATCCTCGCCAAGTTCACCGCGAAGATCCCGCTCGGGCGCTACTCGACGCCCGAGGAGGTCGCCGGTCTCGTCGGCTACCTCGCCACCGACACCGCCGCCTCCCTCACCGCGCAGGCCCTCAACGTCTGCGGCGGCCTCGGCAACTTCTAAAGCCCCCCCCGACCACCCACCCCTTTTCAGCAAAGGAGGTCACCGTGTCCGTGACCGCACCCCACCGCACCCTGCACAGCGTCACCGTCGCCGCGCCCGCCGACGTGGTGTACGGGATCGTCGCCGACGTCACCCTGTGGCCGCAGTACTTCGCCCCCAACGTGCACGTAGAGCACCTGGAGCGGGACGAGAGCAGCGAGCGCATCCGGATCTGGGCGCTGGCGGGCGGCGAGGTCAAGAACTGGGTGTCGCGCCGCACCCTGGACCCGGTGGCCCGGCGGATCGAGTTCCGCCAGGAGGTGTCGGCGCCGCCGGTGGCCGCGATGGGCGGCACCTGGGTGGTGTCCGCCGTGGACGCGCAGACGTCGCTGCTCGAACTGCACCACGACTTCGCCGCCGTCGACGACGACCCGGCGGGCGTGGAGTGGATCACCGCCGCGGTGGACCGCAACAGCGCCACCGAGCTCGACAACATCAGGGACCTCGCCGAGCGCCACGAAGAGCTGGACGAGCTCGTCTTCACCTTCGACGACACGGTGGAGATGGCCGCCGACGGCGCCGCCGTCTTCGACTTCCTGAACCGGGCCGACCTGTGGCCCGATCGCCTTCCGCACGTGGCCCGCCTCGACCTGACCGAGGACGAGCCGGGCGTGCAGGTGATGGCCATGGACACCAGCGCCCGCGACGGCTCCACGCACACCACCGAGTCGGTCCGCGTCGTGTTCGGGCCCGACCGCATCGTCTACAAGCAGACCACCGTGCCCGGCCTGATGACCGCGCACACCGGCCGCTGGACGATCGCGCCGTCCGGCGACGGCGTGGCCGTCACCTCGCGGCACACGGTCACCCTGAAGCCCGAGGCGGTGGAGCCGATCCTCGGCGCGGGCAAGACCGTCGCCGACGCCCGCGCCTACGTCCACCAGGCGCTGAGCACCAACAGCACCCACACCCTGAAGCTGGCCAAGGCGTACGCGGAGGCGCTCCGTGGCTGAGCTGCCGTTCGCGGTGCCGGACCGGGTCGACGAGCTGCTTGCCCGCGCCGCGGCCGCCCACCCGGAGCGCCGGGCGATCGTCACCGACGCCGGGGAGCTCGACTACGCCGCCCTCGACGCGCGGGTCGACACGGTGGCCTCGGCGGTGCAGGGGCTGACCGGGCCGGGCGACGTGGTGGCGGTGGCGTCCGTCCTGCACCCCGACTTCGCCGTCGCCTACTACGCGGCGGCGCGGGCCGGGCGGTGCGCCGCCGTGGTCAACCCGCTGCTTCGCGAGGAGGACCTGCTGCACGTCCTCTCCCTGAGCGGGGCCACCCTCGCCTTCGTCGACAGCGCCCTCGCCGCCCGCCTGGAGTCCGTACGGGACCGGCTTCCCGCGCTCCGCGAGGTGGTCCTGATCGGCGCCGACGGCGCGCTGCCCCAGGGGCCCGGCGCCCCGGCCGCGCCCGGCACCGGGCCCGGGGACACCGCCGTGCTCCAGTTCACCAGCGGCACGACGGGCCGCCCCAAGGCGGTCCGGCTCAGCCACCGCAACGTCGTGGTCAACGCCGCGCAGATCGCCCACGCGCACCTCATCGACGGCGACACCGTCGCCCTCAACCACCTGCCGACGTACCACCCGATGCACCTCAACTCGGCGATCGCGGCCGGGGCAACGCAGGTCCTGTGCGCCGCCCCCGAGCCCCGCGCGGCGCTCACGACCGCCGCCCGTGAGGGCGCCACCATCCTCTACAGCCTGCCCGTGCGGCTCGCCCGGCTCGCCGCCGACCCGGACCTGGCCGACGTCCAGGTGCCGTCGCTGCGGCGGATCGCGTCCGGCGGCTCGGGGCTTCCGGTGGCGGCGGCGCGGGCTCTCTCCGAGCGGTTCGCGATCCCCGTCTTCCAGGGGTACGGGCTCGCCGAGACCGCCCCGCTGACGCACAGCGACGACCCCAACCGGCCGGTGCACGGCTCGGTCGGCACGCCCGTCGCGGGCACCGAGTGCCGGGTCGTCGACATCGAAACGCGGGCGGTGCTGCCCGCCGGGTCGGTCGGCGAGGTGCAGCTGCGCGGCCCGCAGGTCATGCGGGGCTACCTCGGCGGACCCGACGGCACCGGGCTCGCACCGGACGGCTGGCTGAGCACCGGCGACGTGGGCCGGGTCGACGAGGACGGCCGCCTCTTCCTGGTGGACCGGCTCAAGGACGTCTTCAAGTGCGACAACTTCCTGGTCGCGCCCTCGGAGGTGGAGCGCGTCCTGCTGCGCGACCCACGGGTCGCGGACGCCGTCGTCGTCGAGCTGCCGGACCCGGCGCACGGCGCGGTCGCCGGAGCGCTCGTCGTCCTCAAGGACCCGACGGGGCCGACGGAGCCCGCGCTGGCCGACGTCACGGCCGACGTCAACGACCAGCTGCCGTACTACCAGCACATCCGGGACGCGGTGGCCATCGACGCCGTACCGCGCTCCGGCAACGGAAAGATCCAGCGGCGGCTGCTCGCCGAGCGCTTCACGGCCCGCACGCCCGCCTGACCCCCGGAGGGGACCCCATGAGCTTCACCGTCATCAACACCTTCACCCTCAAGGACCCGGCCCGCGCCGAGGAGTTCGAGGAGCGCTTCCTCTCCCACGTGGAGTGGATGCGGTCGCGCCCCGGCTTCGTCGCCCACCAGGCGGTGCGCGCCACCGACGAGCCCGGCGTGTACGTCAACTTCGGCTGGTGGCAGCGGCCCGAGGACTTCCAGGCCGTCCTCGCCGACGCCACCTTCAAGGCGCACGCCGAGGAGTTCCACCGAATCGTCGACGTCCAGGCCGACCCGTCGATGGGCGTCCTGCGGCTCGACGGCGCGCCCGCGGGCCCGGACGACCACCTGGTCGTGGAGTACTTCACCGCCGAGGACGGCACGTTCACCGACCGCTACCGGAGCCTCGCCGAGGCCGACGGGTTCGTCGGCGCCGACGTCGCCAAGTCGCTGTTCGCCCGCCCCGGCGGGTTCACCGCCCTGACCCGCTGGAGCGGCGCCGAGCAGGCCGCGGCCGTCCGCGCCACGGCCGGGCCCGTCGAGCGCGCCGTGCCCGCCCGTGCCGTCGCGGGCGACCGCACGGCCCTGGCCGGGGCCTGACACCGCAGGGGAGGACACCATGGAGTACCGCCGACTCGGCGCGAACGGGCCGGTGGTCAGCCGGGTCGCGTTCGGGAACTCGCTGACCGCGGGCAACCAGCTGGCCGACCCGGCCGCGGTGGCCTGTGTGCACGCCGCCCTCGACGCGGGCGTCACCACCTTCGACACCGCGGACGCCTACGCGGACGGCCGGGCCGAGGAACTGCTCGGCCGGGCGCTGCGCACGGTGGACCGGGACTCCGTCGTCATCTGCACCAAAGTGGGCAGGGGCGGCGGGAGTTCAGGACCCGGCGCGCTCGCGCCCGACCGGATCGCGGCGAGCCTGGACGCGTCGCTGCGGCGGCTCGGCACCGGGCACATCGATCTGTACCAGGCCCATTTGTACGACGACGCGACCCCGCTCGAAGACACCATGCGGGCCTTCGCCGACGCCGTGCGCGCCGGGAAGGTCCGCCACGTCGGCGTCTCGGAGTGGGCCGCCGACGAGATCGAGCGGGCCGCCCACCTCGCCCGCGAGATGGGCGTGCCGCTCGTCTCCAACCAGCCCCAGTACTCGCTCCTGTGGCGGGTCATCGAGGCCGAGGTGGTGCCCGCCTGCGACGCCCTCGGCATCGGCCAGATGGTGTGGTCGCCGCTGGCCGGAGGCGTCCTGACCGGCAAGTACAAGCCGGGCCACCGGCCGCCTGCCGGGTCCCGCGCGGTGGCCGCGCGGGGCGGCGACGTGTCCCTCCAGCGCTGGAGGTTCCTCTCGGACGAGGTCCTGACGGCCGTCGCCCGGGTCGGCTCCCTCGCCGACGAGGCCGGACTGACCCTGCCGCAGCTGGCCCTCGCCTGGGTGCTGCGGAACACCTCGGTCGCCACGGCCGTGATCGGGGCGTCCGCGCCCGAGCAGATCGGCCGCAACCTCGCGGCCGTCGAGACCGTGCTCGACCCGGAGCTGCTGCGCCGGGTCGACGCGGCGCTCGGCCCCGCCGTGGTCACCGACCCCGCCCTGACCCTGAGCCGGATGCTCCGCGCCAAGGCCCCCGCCGCCACCACCCCCCGTACCGCCGCGAAGAGTTGAGAGGTACCGCCATGACCATTGCCCCCGCAGAGCGGGAGATCCACCACACCCGCGCCGGGATCGACATCGACGCCCCGGCCGAAGCGGTGTACCGCGCACTCACCGATGTCGCGGGCTGGCCGGTGCTCTACCCCTGGATCGCGCACACCGAGGTGGTCTCCCGGCAGGGCGCGGACGACGAGGTGAAGTTCTGGGCGGTGCGCCCCGACGGGACGGGCCTTCGCGTGTGGACATCGCGGCGCACCCTGGACCCGGAGGCGCGGCGGATGGTGTTCGAGCAGCGGGGCTCGGTCGGCCCGATCAAGGAACTGGGCGGCACCTGGGACTTCGTGGCGCGCCCCGACGGCGGCTGCCAGGTGGTGTCCGGGCACTGGTTCACCACGGACGCCGACCCGGCCGAGACCGCCGGGGAACTGGACCGGCACGGCGGACTCCAGATGCGCACCCTCAAGTCGCAGGCGGAGAGCGCCACCGCGCTGACCGACGACGTGGTGCGGGGCGAGGCCAGCGCGGTCGTCCCGGGCTCGCTCGCCGAGGTGCGGGCCGGAATCCTCGCCGCGCTGCCCGCGCGGGACGTCCCGGACGCCGACGCCTGGTTCGGCGCCGAGGGTTCGGTACCGACCGTGCAGATCACACACGGCCAGGGCGTCATCGTCCAGAAGCTCCTGACGCCGCCGGAGCCCGCCGCGCTGTACCGGCGCCGGTGGCGGCTCACCGAGGTGCCGGGCGGGGTGCGGGTGACGGCCGACGTGCTCGCCGTGGCCGCCCGCGAGCACGCACGAGTGCGGGAGCTCGCCGAGGCCGGGGCGCGGTCCGCGCTCACGACGGCGGGTGCCCGATGAGCACCGCCGAGACCGAGGACGACTACACCGACGTCTGCGTCGTCGGTGCCGGTCCCGCCGGGCTCACCCTCGCGCTGCTCCTTCTGCGGTCGGGCGTACGGGTCACCGTCGTCGAGCGGTCGCGGTCGCACGAGCGGGAGTTCCGCGGCGAGATCCTGCAGCCCGGCGCGCAGGCGGTGCTCGACAAGATCGGGGTGCTGCGGGAGGCGCGGGAGCGCGGCTGCCACGAGCACTCCCGGTTCCGGCTCGTGGAGCGGGACCGGGTGCTGCTCGACATCGACTACCGGTCGCTGCCCGCCCCGTACGACCATCTGCTCTCCCTCCCCCAGTCCCACCTGCTGACCGCGCTCCTGCTCGACTGCGCCAGGTTCCCCGGCTTCCGCTACCTCGACGGCCGCCGGGTGAACCAGCTGCTCCGGGACGAGCGGGGGCGGATCACCGGGGCGGCCGGGGACGGGTACGCGGTGCACGCGAAGGTCGTGGTCGGCGCCGACGGGCGCTTCTCCAAGGTGCGGCGGCTCGCCGGGATCGACGCGGGCCGCACCGAGGCGTTCGACCAGGACGTGCTCTGGTTCAAGCTGAAGGGCGAGCCGTCCGCGTCCCACGACGTGCGCGTGTTCCGGAGCGCGGGCACCAGCCCCGTCCTGGTGTACGCGTCGTGGCCGGACCAGCTGCAGATCGGCTGGACGCTGCCGCACAAGGGGTACCAGGAGGTCGTCAAGCACGGCCTCGGGCACGTCAAGGAGCAGTTGGCCAGGGCCGTTCCGGCGTACGCGGGCCTCATCGACGAGCAGATCACCTCGCTGCGTGACCTGAGCCTGCTCGACGTCTTCTCCGGGCGGGCCGAGCGCTGGGCCGACGACGGCCTGGTCCTGATCGGCGACGCCGCGCACACGCACAGCCCGATCGGCGCGCAGGGCATCAACCTGGCCGTGCAGGACGCGGTGGTCTTGCATCCGCTGCTGGTGGAGGCGGTGCGTTGCGGCAGCGCGGATGCCGGGGCTCTGGGGCGGTTTGAGGAACGGCGCGCCGCGGACATCGCGGCGATGATGCGGTTGCAGGGGCTGCAGAGCAAGGCGATGCTTTCCACTGGCGTGGTCGCTACGCGGGTGCGGCCTCGCCTTGCGGCCGTGGTCAAGCACACCCCGCTGTACCGGAAGATCCTGCGGACCATCGCCTTCGGCAATCCGTCGATTCGGGTGGCGGAAGAACTGTTCACTGCTTGAGGTGGGTTGTCTGCGGGTGGGTGGGGGCTGGTCGCGCAGTTCCCCGCGCCCCTTCGGGGCGCGAAAGAGGGGGCCGGGTCTTGCGACCCGGCCCCCTCTTTCGCGTGCTGGTTACGCCGCCACCGTCTCCGCTCGGACCGAGTCGACGACGATGGTGTACAGGCCGCCGTTGACCTCTGCCTGCTCGGCCATGCGCTGGGCGTCGGTGATCATTTCGGTGCTCTTGAGGACGGGGGCGTAGGCCTGGGGGCCGGTCCACCAGCCGATGTTGACGTAGGCACCGGCCTCACGGTCGGAGTGGACCAGCTGGTGGGCGAGGAAGCCCTCGTTGCCCTTCACGAACGACACGTGGCTGAGGAAGGCCTCCTCGAAGGCGGCGCGCTCGGCGCCCTCGCGCAGGGTGAAGGCGGTCAGGGCGACCGCGGCGTCGGCGGCCGGGGCGGTGCCGTCGCCGATGCCGTCGGCGGCGGTCTCTCCCGCCAGGACCGGGCCGTGCACGCTGGTGATCGCGGCGAGGTAGACGAAGCGGCTGCTGACGGAGGTGAAGAACTGCCAGTCGCCGACGACGGTGCGGTGCGCCTCGGCGTCCCGCCACCAGGTGAGGATGACGAAGTTGTCCGGCGAGCCGATGCCGCGCAGCAGGGCGGTGCGCAGCATGCCGTCGCGCTCGGCGACGGCCTCCTGGTACTTGCGGTACGCCTTCTCGAACTCGGCGCCCTTCGCCTTGTGCTTCTCCTTCAGGACGAAGTGGGCGACGGCGACGACAGGGGCGTTCTCCGGCGTGACGGTCATGACGGTGGTGCCTTTCGGTAGGTGTGCGTTGGGTGTGCGTTGCCTTCGAGGGGGTTCACGCGGCCACGGGACCGGCGGCGTACGCGCGGACGTACTTGTCGAGCACGCCCCGGTAGTAGTCGGGGCCGAAGCCGAGCCCGTACACGGGCGGCACGAGTCGGCAGAGCTTGTCGATGGAGACGGGCTGGGCGCCGGACGCCTGCACATAGGTCTTCTCGGCGTCGGTGCCGAGCAGGCCCTCCATGTGCGCGACGACGTCCTCGATGCGCGGGGCGTGGCCTGACGCCACGTTGACGACGTCGCGGGTGCGGCCGTCGACGAGCAGCGCGTCCACGATCCTGACGACGTCCGCGACGTCGATGAGATCGCGCCGGGCACCCCGGTGCACCTGGATGCGCCCGGTCGTCAACTGGCGTACGAGGGCGGGAAGGAGCTGGTGCGCCGGCTGGTTGAAGCCCACCACGTGGGACAGGCGCAGGATCAGGTACTCCACGTCGGAGGACTTGACCACCGCCTCCAGGGAGAGCTTGTGGCGGCCGTAGGGCGTGGCCGGGTAGACCGGGCCGTCCTCGCGGCCCGGCGAGGCGTCGGGCACCGAGTACATCCCCGCCGACGCGGTGGAGAAGAAGACGAGGCGCTTGCCGTGCCTCTCGCAGTGCCGCAGCGTCTCGTAGAGCCGGACCGACTCCCTGGTGTACTGCTCGGGCGGGATGTCACCGGCGGCCGAGACCCCGGCGGCGAGCGCCACCACATCGGGGTGGCGCTCGCTGACGCCCGCCAGGTGTCCGGCCAGGAATCCCCTGCCGACGATCTCCATGGGGTGTGCCAACTCCTCGTGGTGAAAGGGTGGTTCATGCGCTGGGGCGGGCCGCCCAGGCGGGGACGGTGAGGATCTCCAGGACCGCGGTGGTGATCGTGTAGCCGGCGCCGCCGCCGTAGAGCAGCACGTGGTCGCCGACGTCCAGGGCCCCGGTGAGCAGCAGGTGCTCAAGGCCCGCGGCCCAGTCACCGGCGCCGATGTGGCCGGTGGTGCGAGCGAAGTCCCAGGTGGTCTCGGACTCGTCGACGCCGAGCAGGTGGTGGATCTGGAAGGGGCCCGGGATCCGGCCGGTGGCGGGGATCACGACGTACGCGAGGTCGCCGGTCTCCAGGCCCGCGTCGTCGAGGACGGCCTGCTTGGCCTCGGTCATCACCTTGCCGAAGCGGATGTGGGTGAGGGTCTCGTCGCTGACCGCCTTGTGGGCGTCGCCGCGCGCGGTCAGGTCGACCTGACGCTCGGCGGCCCGTGAGACCGGCGCGAACGGCTCGTCACCGCGCGCCATCGGCTCCAGGCCGTTGTCGGCGACCGTGGCGGTGGCGACGAGCCGGGCGAAGCCGCCCTGGGTGGAGAGCACGGTCGCGGTGCCGCCGTCGGCGTACGCGTTGCCGTGGCGCAGCCGCCAGCGGTCGGCGCCGGGGCCGCCGAAGCGGTCGGCGGTGGTGACCATGACGGCGCCGCCCGTGCCGTAGCCCGCGGTGAGGTGGGCGGCGGCCAGGTCCAGGGCGCTGACGCCGACGTTGCAGCGCTGCTGCACGTCGAGCGCGGGCACCGTCTTGCCGACCGTGCGGCCCGCGACGTAGGACGCGGTGGGCCAGATGTCCAGGCCCTGGTACCAGGTGCTGCCGTGCAGCAGCAGTGAGTAGTCGCCCTTGGCGAGACCGGAGCGCTCGTGGGCCGTGCGGGCCGCGGCGACGGCCATGTCCGGCGGCGCGGTCCAGGGCTCGCCCGCGGCCTCGCGGGCGATGCGGACGGAGTCGTACCCGAAGTCGTCGATCCACTCCTGGCCGCACTCCCCGGCCGCGACGCACTCGCTCACCGGCACCGGCTCGGGCAGCCAACTGCCCACACCAGCGACATAGATCTCGTTCCAGCGCATCCCGTTACTCCTCCGGCTCGGCCCGCACGGGTCTCGGCATGCGCCCACGGTCGCCAGCGGCTCTCGAACCGCACTGGAGTCCGGGAGGGGAACGGCCGGACCGCACCCGGTCCAGCACGGCTCGAGTGCGGCTCAAGTGCGGCGCGAGCGGAGCCCGAGGGGCGGCGGCCACGCTGTGGTCCCGGCCGACTGGCGGCCCCCTGCCCCCCACAGATCCCCCGGAGATCCGCCGTGCGCATCCTGTTCACCGCCCATGCGGGCAAGTCGCATCTGCGGCTCCTGATCCCCCTGGCCCAGGCGGCGCTGAGAGCCGGGCACACCGTGGCCGTCGCCGACGACGAGTCGATGCGCGGCGAGAGCGAGCGCTACGGCCTGGAGTTCTTCCCCGCCGGGCTCGACTGGGCGCTCGACCCCGACTGCATCGCCGCGATCGCGCCCGGCCTGTGGAACGGCGACCAGGAGGCGTACGAAGCGGGCCTGGTCGAGTGCGTCCTGGGCCCGCCCGCCCTGACGGCGGCCCGCGACATCATCGCCGTCGCCGAGCGGTGGCGGCCCGACGTGATCGTCCGCGAGGGCGAGGAGCTCGGCGGCTACCTCGCCGCCGAGGCGCTCGGCATCCCGCACGTGGCCGTCGCGGGCGGCTCGACCCATCTGCTGCCGCCCCAGGTCACCCACGGCCCGCTCAACGAGCTGCGCGCCGCGCTGGGGCTGCCCGCCACCACGGACGACAACACCGCCTACCGGCACCTCCTGGTGAGCTGGCTCTCGCCCAGCTGCACCGCCGACGACCTGGACCCGCGCACCCTGCGCCACTACCGCCAGAGCACCCCGTTCCGCAGCGACGACCCGGTGCTGCCCTGGCTCGCGGAGCTGCCCGAGGACAAGCCGCTGGTCTACACGTCCATCGGGACCATCGCGCCGTCCCTGCCGTGGAAGTCGGACGCGGTGATCGAGGCGGTGATCGAGGCGGTCTCCGACATCGACTGCACGGCCGTCGTCTCCATCGGCGTCGGCCGCGACCCCGAGGCGTTCGGACCGGTGCCCGACCACGTCCGCCTGGTCAACGAGTGGGTGCCGCAGGACGTACTCCTGGAGGCCGCCGACGTGTTCATCACGCACGGCGGCCACAGCGGCATCCGCGAGGGCCTGCGCTCGGGCACCCCGATGCTCGTCACGCCGATGTACGACGACCAGCCGCACTCGGCGCGGCGCTGCGCCGAGCTCGGCACCGCCATCGACCTGCCCGCGCCCTTCGCGGACGCCGAGGCGGTCCACGCGGCCGTCACCGCCCTGCTCACCGATCCGACGTACCGGCGCCGGGCGGCCGCCGTGCGGCGCGAGATCCTCGCCTGCCCGCCCGTCGACCACCTCGTCACCGACATCGAAGCGCTGGTCGCGGCGCACGGGCGGCCCGGGCCGCCGGTGGCCGCGCAGGAGCGCCAGGAGGAGTCATGCGCGTACTGATCACGGCCCTCGTGCCCAGCCACCTGGTGCCGATGGTGCCGCTCACCTGGGCGCTGCGCGCGGCCGGGCACCAGGTCCTGGTGGCCGGGGACGCCGAACTCGTCCGGTTCGCCTCGGCGGCGGGCCTGGACACCCGACTCGTCGGCGGCTCCGGCGGGGCCCGCAAGGAGCTGACCCGGCCCGGCGCGGTCGCGATGGTCGGCCGGGACTCCATGGACCGGCGCGCGGACTCCGAGTGGGACGCCATCGGGGAGCGCTGGCGCGCCCGGCTCGGCGGCTACCTCGACGACTTCGTGCACCTGGGCCGGGACTGGGGGCCGGACCTGGTGGTCACCGACCCGGTGGAGTTCGGCGGGCTCGTGGTGGCCGGGGCGCTCGGCGTGCCCGGGGTGATCCACCGCTGGGGCCCGGAGGACTTCACGAGCCCGCTCCTTCGCCAGGCCAAGACGCAGCTGCACGACCTCTGCGTCGCGCACGGGGCGGCGGCCGGCTTCCCCGACCCGGCCCTGCTCATCGACCCGAGCCCGGCCTCGCTCCTTCCCGGCGGCGACAACACCCCCGGCCTGCTGTCCCGTTACGTCCCGTACTGCGGCACCGCCGAACTGCCCGACTGGGCGGTCAGGGAGCCCGCCCGGCCGCGGGCGCTGCTGTGCCTCGGCATGTGGCACGGGCAGCTGCTCGCCGAGACCGGCCGCCTCCCCCTCGGCTTCAGGCACGTCCTGGACGCCTGCACCGCGCTCGGCGTCGACGTGCTCTTCCCGATCGACGCCCAGTACCACCCGCTGCTCGGCGACGTGCCGCCCACGGTGCAGGTCGTGGACCGGTTCCCGATCGGCCCGGTGATGCGGCACACCGCGTTCGCCGTGCACCACGGCGGCAGCGGCACCAGCATGACGGCCTTCGCCTCCGGCGTGCCCCAGCTGGCGCTCCCCGGCGACAAGCCGTTCCTGCGGACCACGGGGCGGCTCGTGGCGGAGTCCGGCGCCGGGCTCAACCTCGGCACCGAGGCGGAACAGCACGACCCGGACCTGGTGCGCGAGGCCCTCGCCGGGCTGCTCCACGAGGAGCGCTACCGCAAGGCGGCGCACGAGGTGAGCGCGGAGATCACGGCCCTGCCCGGCCCCGCCGAACTGGTCCGCACCCTGGAAGGCCTGGTCTGAGATGCGCCCTTCGGCACAAGCAGGACAGGAACGCCCGTATGAACGCTCGGAGGGATCCGAGGAGAGGAATCAGGTGTCACCGCCCATGACAGCAGCACCGGGCAGCCCCCCGGCCGTGGTCTTCCGGGGCGTGGTCAAGAAGTACGGAGACGTCCGGGCCGTCGACGGCGTCGACCTGACCATCGCGCGCGGCGAGACGGTCGCCCTGCTCGGCCCGAACGGCGCCGGCAAGTCCACCGCCATCGGCATGCTGCTCGGCCTGTTCCCGCAGGACGAGGGCACCATCGAGGTGTTCGGCAAGAAGCCCGAACTCGCCATGCGCGCCGGGCACCTGGGCGCCATGCTGCAAGAGGGGAAGATGATCCCCCGGGTCTCGGTGCGCGAACTCGTGGACTTCGTACGGCAGACCTACACCCGTCCGCTGCCGCTCGCCGAGGTGCTCGAACTCGCCGAGCTCACCAAGCTCGCCCACCGGAAGGTGGACCGCCTCTCCGGCGGCCAGGCCCAGCGGGTGCGGTTCGCGCTCGCGCTCGCGGGCGACCCCGACCTGGTGGTGCTCGACGAGCCGACCGCCGCCCTCGACGTCGAGTCCCGGCGCGAGCTGTGGGACGCCATGCGGCGGTACGCCGAACGCGGCAACACCGTGCTGTTCTCCACCCACTACCTGGAGGAGGCCGACGACAGCGCCGACCGCGTCGTCGTCATCGCCTCCGGCAAGGTCGTCGCCGACGGCACGCCGCACCAGATCAAGAACATGATCGAGGGCCGCACGGTGTCGTTCGTGCCGCACGGCGCGGACGACCGCTACGACCTCCTGCCCGGCGTCACCTCGGTGGAGTTCCACAGCGGCCGGGTCCACCTGCGGACCACCGAGTCCGACCAGACCGTGCACGCCCTCGCCCGCGCGGACGCCTTCACCGACCTCGAGGTCTCCGGCGTCGGCCTCGAAGAGGCCTTCATCGCCCTCACCCACCAGGCACGCCACCGCGACAGCGCACCGGAAGGACAGGCCCGCTGATGATCGGCTACATCCGACTCGAAATCCTGCGGCTCGTCCGCAACGGCGGCTATCTGATGATGAGCCTCGTCATGCCGGTCGGCCTGTATCTGACCGTCGCGGGCGGCGGCCCCGACCAGGAGTCCCTGGTGCGGTCCATGGTCGGCGCGGCCGCGTTCGGCGCGCTCGGCGTGGTCATCACCAACGGCACCGGCATCGCCGAGGACCGCGCGCTCGGCTGGCTGCGCCAGCTGCGGCTCACCCCGCTCTCGCCCGCACAGGTCGTGGTGGCGCGCGGCGCGGTCGCCACCTGCCTCGGCATCCTGCCGATCGTCGTGATCGGCCTGATCGGCGGCGTCTACAAGGGAGTTCACCTCTCCTTCGGCACCTGGCTCGCGGTGTTCCTGCTCCTGTGGGTGGGCATCGCGCCGCTCGCGATGCTCGGCATCGGCATCGGCTATCTGTTCCGCGCGCAGCTGGCGCAGATCGCGGGCACGGTGTCGTACCTGACGCTGACCCTGCTCGGCGGCCTGATGATGCCGGTCGACCAACTGCCCTCCTGGGCGCAGCCGCTGTCCAAGGAGACGCCGGTGTACCGGTACGCGGAGCTGTCCTGGAACGCGGCTTCTGACGGGGCGCCTTCAGCAGCGGGGGTGGGGGTGCTCGCGGTGTGGACGGCGATCCTGGCCGCCTTTGCCGCGTACGCGTATCGCAGGGGGGGCCGTCGGGCGTGACCTGGCGGTCGGCTTTCGCCTACTAGCTCGGGGGGCTCTCTTCTCGGGCGGGTGCGGGTTGTCTCTGGTTGCTCGCGCAGTTCCCCGCGCCCCTTTGGGCGCGGGGAACTTTTGCGTTCGTACGGGGCCCGAGTCGCGTTCGAGTGGGCGGTCGCACCCTGGGGCTGCCACTGACCGGACGCGATGGAGTGAGGCATCTGAATGCGCGTGTTGTTCGTGGGTCACGGCCCGGCCCACATCCCCTGGATCATCCCGCTCGCCTGGGCCAGTCGGCTCGCGGGCCACGAGGTGCGGGTGGCGGTGCGCCCGCAGTGCGTCGAACCGGTCACCCGCGCGGGCCTGGTGGCCGTGCCCGTCGGTGATGAGGCCGCCGCCGGTGCCGTGGCCGCCCGCAGACTCGGGCTCGGGCCGGGCAGGCTGAAGGCCGCGGGCGAGTCCGCCGCCGTCCTGGACGCCGACCTGAGCGAGGCGCTCACCGAGAAGATGATCGCGGTCGCCGACACCCTCACCGACGACCTGGTCGCCTTCGCCCGCTTCTGGCGCCCGGACATCGTGGTCCACGACACGGCCGCCGCGGCGGGCCTGGTGGCCGCCGCCGCCGTGAAGGTCCCGGCCGTGGGCCACACCTGGGGCGTCTCGCTCGGCGTGCACTGCGAGAGCGAGGACCAGCTGCGGCCGTCGTACGCTCGGCTCTTCGAGCGCTTCGGCCTCGACCCGGTGGTCGGCCCGTCCGTCTGGATCGACCCCTGTCCGCCGGGTCTGCGCCCGCCGCACGGGGTGCGCCGCGCCGACATGCGGTACGTGCCCTACAGCGGCCCCGCCGCGCTGCCCCGCTGGCTGCGCGAGGACCGGACGTCCGGACGCCCCCTCGTCTGCGTCACCGGCGGGGTCACCACCGCCGCCCTCGACGAGGTCCGCGACCAGGTGGTGGCCGCTCTGCGCGGACTCGGCGCCGACGTCGTACTCGCCGTCACCGGCGCCCAGGCCGAAGGCGCGGGCCGACTGCCGGACGGCGTGCGGATGGTGCGGGACTTCCCGCTCGACGTGCTGCTCGCGCACTGCGACGCGCTGGTGCACCACGGCGGCGTCGGCAGCGGACTGCTCGCCGTCACCCACGGCCTGCCCCAGTTGCTGCTGCCCCAAAACGCCTTCCAGGAGCACTGGTCCCACCTGGTGCGCGCCTCCGGCGCGGGCAACGCGCTGCCCGCCGGAAGCTCAGGACAGGTGGCCGACGCCGTACGGGACCTGCTCGAAACGCCCGCCTACCGGCAGCGGGCCACCGCGCTGCGGGCCGAGATCGACCGCATGCCCACCCCGCACCGCCTCGTGGGCTTCCTCGAAGCGTGCGTACGGGCGGGCCACACGGACATCGCGCCGCCCAAGGCCCTTGAGGAGGCGGGAAGATGACGACGCTGCTCGAACCCGTAACCGACCGGGGCACCGCCCCGTTCCTGCGGGGCACCACCATGCACGGCCTGTTCCAGGACGCCGCCCGCCGCTTCCCCGACGCGACCGCCCTGGTCCACCGGGGAGCGCGGGTCTCCTACCGCGAGCTCGACGCCGCCTCCGACACCTGCGCGGCGCTGCTCCAGGCCGAGGGCGTCGGCCCCGGCCACCTGGTGCCCGTCCTCATGGAGCGCGGCACCGCGCTGGTCGCGGTCCTCCTCGGGCTCTTCAAGTGCGGGGCCGCCTACTCGGTCCTCGACCCCCGCTGGCCCGCCGACCGGCTCGACCGGCAGATCCGCGACCTCGGCGCGCCGCTCCTGGTCACCACGGAAGCGGGCGCGGGGTGGCCGGTGCGGGCCTGGGCGCCGCCCGCCGACGGCCTGGCCGTCGCCGCCGCGCGCGCCCTGCGCCCGGCGCCGGTCGCGGTGGGCGGCGACGACCCGTGCGCGGTGTTCTTCACCTCCGGCTCCTCCGGCACGTCCAAGGGGGTGATCGCCACCCACCAGAACGCCGTCCGCCTCTTCGACACGGACACCTTCGCCGAGCTCGGCCCCGGCACGGTGATGCCGCAGACCGCCCCGCCGACCTGGGACGGCTTCACCCTGGACTGCTGGTCCACGCTGCTCACCGGCGGCACCACCGTCCTGCTCGACGAGCAGGTCCTGGTGCCGCGCGCGCTGCGCGCGCTGATCGCGGACGAGGGCGTCAACGCCGCGTTCCTGACCACGCAGCTCTTCAACATGCTGGTCACCGCCGACGTCGCCGCCTTCACCGGCATGAAGTGGCTGGCGGTCGGCGGCGAACGGGCCGCCCCGCCGCGCGTCCGCCAGTTCCTCGCCGCCCACCCCGGCATCCGGCTGCTCAACGTGTACGGGCCCGTCGAGGCCGGGGCGATCGTCACGGCCCACGAGGTACGGGACACCGACTGCGACGACCCGGCGGGCATCCCGCTCGGCGCCGCCCTGCCCCACACCGACGTCCTGGTCCTCGACGGCGCCCGCCCGTGCGCGCCGGGCGAGAGGGGCGAGCTGTGCCTCGGCGGGCCCGCGCTCGCCCACGGCTACCTCGGCGACCCGGCCCTGACGGCCGCCGCCTTCGTCGACACCGAGGTCGACGGACGCCGCCAACGCCTCTACCGGACCGGCGACTTGGGGCACCGGACCGCCGAGGGGGTGCTGTACTACCAGGGGCGCGACGACCGGCAGATCAAGGTCCGGGGGCACCGGATCGAGCCCGCCGAGGTCGAGCGCGCGGTGGAGCGCATCCCCACGGTGACCGGCGCGGCGGTCGTCCCGCTGCCCAAGCCGGACGGCTCGTACCACGGTTTGGCCCTGTTCTACACGCGCGCCGGTGACGGGATCGGTCCCGACGCGCTGCGCGAGCACCTCACCGGATCGCTTCCCGAGTACCTGGTGCCGCGCCGGGTCCACCTCCTGGACCGGTTCCCGCTGCTCGCCAACGGCAAGCTGGACCGGCGCGCGCTCACCGCCCCCGCGGGGCCGGACGCCGACGCCGCGCCCGCCGAAGAGCTGACCGGCACGCGGGCGCTGGTCGCCGAGGCCTACCGCGAGGTGCTCGGCCGCGGCCCGGTGGCGGCCGATGACTCCTTCTTCCACCTCGGCGGCAGCTCGCTCGACGCGGCCCAGCTCTGCCAGCGGCTCGACGCCGCCTTCGGCGTGCCCGTGCCGCCCTCGCAGCTCTTCCGCACCCCGACCGTGCGGGAGCTCGCCGCCTGGCTCGCCACCGCCACCGCCACCGCCACCGCCACGGCCGCCACGGCCGCCGGGTCCGCCTGGTCCGCCTGGTCCCGGCTCGGCCCCGGCGAGATCCCCCTTCCGCCGCAGCAGTCCGGCTTCCTGTTCGCGGGCGCCCACGACAAGGACCGCATGGGCGGCCTGTGCCGCCTCGCCTGGTGGATCGAGGGCCCCGTCGACGTGGCCGCGCTGACCCGCGCCGCCCAGGACGTCCACCTGCGCCACCAGGCCCTGCACGCCCGGTACTTGATCCGGGACAACGAGACCGGCTACGCGGTGGTGCCGGACCGGCCCGCCGGGGTGACGGCGCTGCGCCTGCCCGACGCGCCCGACGAGACGGCGGCCGTCGCCGACTGGCTCGCGGCCGTCTTCACCCCGCTCGACCTCACGAACGGCACGGTGTGGCGGTGCGGCGTGGTGCGCGGCCGGGACACCGGACGCACCCTGTTCGGCCTGGTCGTCCACCACGTGGCCTTCGACGGGGCGTCCGAGGCGGTGCTCGCCGCCGACCTCGGCCTGGCCTACGCGGCGCGGGCCGCGGGCCGGGAACCGGAGTTCGCCGGGCCCGCCGCCACCCTCGCCGAGGTCGCCGCCGACCACCACGGGGTGGTGTCACGGGTCGACCTGGACGCCCAGCGGGACTACTGGGAGGAGCACCTGGAGGAGCTCACGGAGCTGCGCGTCCCCGGCCGTACCGACGGCTCCGCCACCGCCGCCCCCGGGCACTCCCGTTCGCGCCGCCTGAGCCGGGCCGACCTCGGCGCCTGGGAGCGGTACGCGCGCGAGCTCGGCACCACCCGGTTCGCGGTGCTCGCCGCCCGGTTCGGGCTCGTCCTGCGCGAACTGACCGGCGAGCCGGACATCACCGTCAAGGTGCCGGTGGCCCGCCGCGGCAGCGGAGTCCTCGCGACCGCCGTGAGCTGCCGCGTCGACCTGCTCTACCTGCGGTTCTGGCCGCCCCACCAGACGGGCGGCGCCGACCCGCTGCGGCAGGCGGCCGCGAACGTGGACGACGCGCTCGGCGCCCAGGAGCTGGGCGGCGCGCGGCTCGCCCGCACGATCGTCCTGACCGGCGGCGGCGCGGCCCTGGGGCCCATGCCCAGCTTCCTGATGCAGGACGACCCCGACCCCGTGCTCGCACTCGAAGGATGCGCCGTCGAGTTGGGGCGGATCGGGGAGCCCACCATGTTCACCGAGCTGGAGTTCGACGTCCGGATCACCCCGGACGGCGCCCTGGCCACCGCGACCGTGCGCGCCGACCGGCTGCCCGCCGCGTTCGCCGACACCGTCGTGACCGCGTTCGCCGAGGCCGTGCGCCGCGGCCCGGAGCACGGGCCGGAGCACGGCCCAGAGCACGGGCCCAAGGCCGCCGACTCCGCTTCCGACGAGCCCGGGGAACCCAACGAGCCCGCAGAGGACCCTTCATGCGCGTACTGATCCTGAGCAGCCCCGAGTCCACCCACTTCTCCTGCACGGTGCCGCTGGCCTGGGCACTGCGCGGCGCCGGGCACGAGGTGCTGGTCGCCGGGCAGCCCGACATCGTCCCGATGGCCCGCTCCGCGGGCCTTTCCACCGTCACCGTGGGCCGTCAGTTCTTCGGCAAGGACCTGCTGTCCCCGCCGCTGCCGCCGGACAAGCGGCCCATCGAGATCGTGGGCCCGCTCACCCCGAAGATGACCCTCATCGGCTCCCGGGTCTGGGTCCTGCACTCCCGCTACCTGGCGCCGCGCTATCTGGAGGTGGCCCGCCAGTACCGGCCCGACCTGGTCGTCTCGGAGATCTTCGACTGGTCGGCGCTGCTCGTCGGCGGCGCCCTGGGCATCCCAGTGGTGTCGCACCGCTGGGGCGTCGACCCGATGAGCCATCTGATGCGCGGCACCGCCGAGGACCTGCTCGCGGGCGCCTGCGAGCGGCTCGGCATCGAGGGCGGACTGCCGCGGCCCGACCTGGTGCTCGACCCGGCGCCGCCGCAGCTCCTGTGCCCCGGGACCCCGGCGGCCACCCCGATCCGGCACATCCCCTTCAACGGCACCGGCGAGGTGCCCGGCTGGCTGCGGACGCGCGGCGAGCGGCCCCGGGTGTGCGTGACGATGGGGCGGCAGACCCTCGCGCTCGGCGGCGTCCCGATGTTCCGCGGCATCATCGAGGCCTTCGGGGACATCCCCGAGGCCGAGGCCGTGATGACGGTCCAGGAGGAGTTCCTCGACCGGCTCGGCACCGTCCCGGCCAATGTGCGGCTCATCCCGCCGACGCCGCTGAACGGCTTCGTCGGCCACACCGACGCGGTCGTCACGCACGGCGGCGCCAACACCCTGCTCACCGTGGCCGGTCTCGGCGTGCCGCAGCTGATCCTGCCCCAGCTGGTGGACCAGTTCCAGGGCGGTGAGCTGCTGGCCGCCGCGGACGCCGGGCTCACCCTCGCCACCGCCGACGAGCAGAACGACCCGGCGGCCATCGCGGCGGCCGTGCGCACCCTGCTCGCCGAGGAGCGCTTCGCCCAGGGCGCGGGACAGCTCGCCGCCACCATGGCCGCCATGCCGAGCCCCGCCGCCGTCGTCCGTGACCTGGAGAACCTGTGATGCGCGTCCTGTTCGTCAGCTCCCCCGCCGCCACCCACTTCCTGCCCATGCTGCCGCTGGTCAGGGCGCTCCAGACGGCCGGCCACGAGGTCCTCGTCACCGGCCAGCCCGATGTGACGGGCCCCGCCGCGGCCGCGGGCCTCGCGACCGCCACGTACGGGGACGCCTTCCACCACGAGGACCTGCGCGGCGGCAAGGGCCCGCGCGGCCCGCGCCCCATCGAGGCCGTGGGCCGCCCGCCCGCGCGGCAGATCGACGGCGCCGCCCAGATGTGGCGCAACCACACCCCGTACCACCTCCACGACTACCTGGAGCTCGCCCGCGACTGGAAGCCCGACCTGGTCGTCGGCGACCACATGGACTTCGCGGCGCCCATCGTCGCCTCGGTGCTCGGCGTCCCGAGCGTCGAACACCGCTGGGGCGTCAGCCCCACCAGCACCGCCATGCTCAAGCTGACCCTGATGTGGCTCGGGCCGCTGTGCGAGCGCCTCGGCCTCGCCGCGGTGCCGGGCCCGGACCTGTTCCTCGACCCGGCGCCGCCCGCGCTCCGCTCCACCGACGCCCCGCCGGGCCACCCGATCCGCCCCGTCCCCCACACCGGCGGCCGCGCCCCCTGGGCGTACACCGCGCCACCGGGCCGCCGGGTCGCGGTGGCGCTCGGCGGGCACACCCTCGACCTGGGCGGCGCCCCGCTGCTGCGCCGCGTCGTCGCCGCGCTCGGGCGCACCGACGGCGTCGAGGCGGTCGTGTCGGCCCCGGCCCGGTTCCGCGCGGCGGTCGGGGCGCTGCCGGGGACGATGACGTACACCGAGGAGACCGCTCCCGGCGTCCTGTTCCCCGGCGCCGACCTGGTGGTCCACCACGGCGGCCCGGGCAGCACGCTCGGCGCGGCCGCGCTCGGCGTGCCGCAGCTGGTCCTGCCGCAGGTGGGCGACCAGTTCGTGGCGGGCGACCGGGTCGCCGACGCGGGCGCCGGGATCAGCCTCGACTCGGCGGAGCTCCAGAACGGCGACAGCCACCTCACCGACGCCGTCCGCG
The DNA here is from genome assembly GCF_056435225.1 of Streptomyces sp. NPDC043996. Classification (NCBI taxonomy): domain Bacteria; kingdom Bacillati; phylum Actinomycetota; class Actinomycetes; order Kitasatosporales; family Streptomycetaceae; genus Streptomyces; species Streptomyces sp. NPDC043996. The sequence goes on from NZ_JBWKEY010000010.1 coordinate 154,401, forward strand.
CGCTGCTCACCGACCCGGACTACCGGCGGGACGCGGCCCTGTTGCGGCACCAGGTCGAGGAGCTGCCCGCCGCGTCGGAGACGGTCGGCGTCCTGGAGGACCTGGCCGCCCGTCAGGCGGTGCGGGCGTGAGCACCACGGAGACGAAGCCGGAGAAGGCGGACGAAAAGGCGAATGCCGAGGAGGGGTCGAATGCCAAGGAGGGGGCGAAAGCCAAGGAGAAGGCGCCCAATCCACACGGCATGAGCGACATCCAGGTCCTCGTCTTCATGGTGTGCGCGATGGCGACCATGGCCGTCGCCCTGCTCGACGGGTCGGTCGTCTCCTCGGCGATCCTGCCGATCGTCCGCGACCTCGACCCGGCCCACGGCATCGCCCGCTTCCCCTGGCTGATCACCGCGTACCTGCTCGCCGCTGCGGCCTCCCAGCCGCTGTACGGCAGGCTCAGCGACAGTTACGGGCCACGCCGCGTCTACCTCACCGCGCTCGTCACCTTCCTGGCCGGTTCGGCGCTCTGCGCGAGCGCCACGTCCCTCACCCAGCTGATCGTGTTCCGGGCGGTCCAGGGCCTGGGCGGCGGCGGTCTGATCAGCATGACCCTCATCGTGATCGCCACCCTGTACCCGCCGAAGTCCCGCGCCCAGCGCTCCAACGCGGGCGGCGCGCTCATCGCGGCGGGCATCATCGCGGGCCCGCTGATCGGCGGCCCGCTCAGCCAGGAGCTGTCCTGGCGCTGGATCTTCCTGGTCAACGTGCCGGTCGTGGGCCTCGCCCTGGCCGGCGTCGCGTGGACGCTGAAGCTGCCGGGCACGGGCACCCGGCAGAAGGTCGACGTCGTCGGCTCGGTGCTCATCGCGGGCGCCACCTGCTCGCTGCTGCTGGGTGTCAAGGCGTACGGAGACCACGGCCACTCCGGGCCCTGGGTGTCGTACGCCTACGGCGCGCTCGCCCTCGGCGTGGCCTTCGTGGTGCGCCAGCGGAAGGCGGCGGACCCGCTGATGCCGCTCACGCTCTTCAAGGACCGGGTGTTCCGCCCGGCCGCCGTGCTGCAGTTCGTGGGCGGGTTCGCCCTGCTCTCGCTGCCGGTCTTCCTGATCAACTACCTGAACATCGTGCGGGGCGTGGACCTGGACGTGGTCGGTCTGCATCTGCTCCCGCTGGCGGCCGGCGTCGTCCTGGTGTTCCTCGGCTGGGGCCGCTGGGTCGCCCGCACCGGACGCTGCAAGGCCGCCCTGACCGTCACCACGGCGACCTCCGTCATCGCCGTCGCCGGGCTCGGCCTGACCGTCGCCGACGCCTCCCTGTGGCAGCTCGACGCGCTGCTCCTGCTGCTCGGCGCGGGCCTCGGCGGGGTCACCCAGATCGCCCTGTTCATGGCCCAGTCGGCCGCGCCGCCCGACCAGTTGGGCGTGGTCACCACCACCTCGCGGTTCGCCACCATGCTGGGCACCACGATCGGCGGCACCGTGCTCGGCGCGGTCCTGAGCACCCGGTTCGCCGCGGCGGCCGGGGCGTCCGGCATCAAGGACCCGGACTCCGCCGCGGCCCGCCTCGCCGGACTCGACCCGGCCCGCCGCCACCTGGTCACGCGGGCGTTCGCCGACGCCACCGGCACGGTCCTGCTGACCGCCGCCGGGCTGCTCCTTCTCGCCCTGATCACCGCACTGCTGATGAACGACGTGAACGTCAACGACACCCCCACCGCACAGGAGACACCGGACCATGCGCGTACTGATGCTGAGCACCCCCTTCCCCACCCACTTCACCCCGATGGTGCCGCTGGCCTGGGCGCTGAAGGGGGCCGGGCACGAGGTGACGGTCGCCGCGCAGCCTGACGTCACGGACGCGGCCCGGGCGGCCGGGATATCCGCCGTCGACGTCGGCGACCGCTTCCACGGCCTGGACGTACTGAAGCGCCATCTGCCGCCCGGGGTACGGCCGTTGGAGCTGATGGGCCCGACGCCGCCGGAGAAGATGGCGGGCACCACCAAGCTGTGGGAGACCCACGCCCGCTATCTGCTCGGCGCCTACCTGGAGTTCGCCCGCGACCTGCGCCCCGACCTGATCGTGTCCGAGCAGATGGAGCTCACCGGACCGATCGTCGCCAAGGTCCTCGGGGTGCCGTCGGTGCAGCACCGCTGGGGCGTCGACCCGCTCAGCGGCCCGTCCCGCGCCTCGGCCCGCGACTTCCTGTACGGAGCGGCCCACCGGCTCGGCCTCGACGGCCTCCCCGACCCCGACCTGATCCTCGACCCCTGCCCCCCTGCCCTCCGCCACCCGAGCGCCGCGCCGGGCGAACCGATCGGCTACGTGCCCTTCAACGGCGTCGGCACCGTGCCCGCGTGGCTGCGGACACCGGCCCCCGAAGGGGTGCGCCGGGTGGTGGTCTGCCTGGGCCGCCAGACCCTGGAGCTCAACGGCACCGGGTTGTTCCGCACGATCATCGAGTCCTTCGCGGGGCTCACGGACGTCGAGGCCGTGGTGACCGCGGACCCGGCGTTCCACGAGGGCTTCGGCGCGCTGCCGGACAACGTCCGCGTGGTGGATCCCGTACCGCTCAACCTGTTCCTGCGGGACTGCGCCGCCGTCGTGCACCACGGCGGCGCCAACACCACGATGACGGCAAGCTCGTTCGGCCTCCCGCAGGTCGTCCTGCCCCAGCTGGTGGACCAGTTCGCATCGGCCGAACTGCTCGCCGCGGCCGGAGCGGCCCGCGTACTCCCTGAAGCGGCCCCGCAGAACGACCCGGCCCAGATCCGCGAGGCCCTCACCGACATCCTCACCGACGACCGCTACTGGAAGGCCGCCAAGGGCCTACGCGACGACATGGCCGCCATGCCGACCCCGGCCCGCGTGGTGACGGACCTGGAGCGACTCACCACCACCTGAGCCACCAAGCAAGAGGCCCCCGACCGGATCCCGGTCGGGGGCCTCTTCGCTTCGTACGCGTCAGTCACGCCGCTTCTTCAGCGCGTCACCACCGAACTTGAAGACGAGACAGACAACGACGGTAATGCCGATCCCGATGAAGAGATGGGACATGGGGGGACTCCTTTACTTGGGGGGAGGTAAAGCGCCCCAAAGGGGCGCGGGGAACTGCGCGACCAGCCACATCAATCCCGCAGACCGGAGACAACATGGCGTGGCAAATCCATCCGCAAGAAGCGACTACGCGCCCCGTAGAGAGCTGAGAACCCCCCACAGCGCCGAAGGCGTGGCAAAGGTGGCGGAGTTGAGGCTCGCCTCAGGGAACTCGACGCCATAGGCGTCCTCCACCCGCACAAGAAGCTCAATCGTGGCCATGGAATCAAGGCCCGCGGCCTTGAGATCAAGCCCCGGATCAAGGGCCCCGGCATGCCGGGGCAGCACCGAGGTGAGCAGCCGCTCGAACTCCGCGTCCAGCCGCGCGTCCATCGTGGTCATGGTCCGTACTCCTTAAGACGCGCCGCGCGCGTCGCGCAGCCGAAGCTTGTCGGTCTTGCCATTGGGGGTGAGCGGCAGCTCGTCGACGAGGTGGCACACGGCCGGGACCTTCGCGGCCTCCAGGCGCTCGGCGAGCTCGTCGAGGACCGCGTTCTCGGCCAGCTCGGCGACGGCGTACAGGGTGAGGTCGTGGCCGTCGGCGGGCGCGAGCACGGCGGCGGCCGTGACGCCCGGGATGTCGAGGGCGGCCGTCTCGATCTCCAGGGTGCCCATGCGGACGCCCTTGCGCTTGAACAGGTCGTCGCGGCGGCCCGCGAAGTAGAGGTGGCCGTCGGCGTCCAGGTACCCGTAGTCGCCGGTGTGCAGGGTGATCTCGCCGGTGACCGGGTCGGGGCGGAAGCGCGGCGCGGTCTGTTCGGGGGCGCGCCAGTAGCCCGACATGACGTGCGGTCCGCGCGCGGTGATCTCACCGACGGTGCCCGGCGGCAGGGGCCGCCCGTCGTCGTCGAGGATCAGCACCTGGGTGCCGTCGAGGGCGCGGCCGACCGAGCCTGGCTTGGCCAGGTCGCCGTCCGGTTCGAGCACGGTGACCCGCTTGCACTCGGTGGTGCCGTACATGGGCGACACCTGGGCGTGCGGGAAGGCGGCGCGCAACTGGGCGATGACGGGAGCGGTGAGGGCGGCGCCGGTGTTGGTGAACAGACGCACCGGCGGCGGCTCGCGGCGGTCCCTGCGGGCCAGGGCGAGGAGCATCTCGCCGAGCGACGGCACCAGCGGCACCACGGTCACCCCGTGGTCGTGGAGCGTGCCGAGCAGGCCCACGTGCCGGTCGGGCTCGCTGAGCACGAGCCGCGCTCCGGCGATCACGGACAGGAAGACCTGGTAGAGGCCGTAGTCGAAGGAGAGCGGTACGGCGGCGAGCACGACGTCGTCCGCGCGGTACCCGAGCCGGGCCTGGATGGCGCGGGCCGCGAAGACGACCGGGGCGTGGGTGCTGACGACGGCCTTGGGCGCCGACGTGGAGCCCGACGTGTAGATGAGCAGGCCGAGGTCGTCGGGGCGCACCGGGTCCGCGTCGGCCGGGCCGGGGGCGGCGCCAAGAAGCCGCTCGGCGCCGGACGTCACCTCGTCGAGGCCGAACACCGGCCGGTCCGTCACCTCGCGCAGGACCGCGACGTCCTCGGCGGTCTGCCCGATCAGGAGGGCAGGCTCGCAGTCGGGCACCACGGTGTTCAGGTGGAAGCGCTTCATCGCCGGGTTGACCGGCACGAAGACGAGGCCGCGGCGCAGCGCGCCGAAGAGCAGGGCGGTGAACTCGCGGACGTTGCCGACCCGGGCCAGGACCCGGTCGCCGCGGCGCGCGCCCCGGGCGGTGAGCCAGTCGGCGTACGCCTGTGACCAGGCGTCGAGGTCCGCGTAAGTCCAGGTGCCCGAGCCGTCCGTGACCGCGGGTGCGTCGGGCCGGGCGGCGACCGCCGCGGCGAGCAGGCCGTCGACGGTGTCGGCGGCCAGCAGTGTCTGTGTCGTCATCCAGCAACCTCTCGGGTCCAGCGGGTCCATCGGAACGGAGTCGGTCCCGGCCCAGGTTTCCCCCGCGCGCTCGAACCCCGGTGGAGCGGTTCTCGGCCCCCGGCGGCCTGCCCGGACTCAAGCGGGCTGCGAGGCGGCGGCCGGAGGGTGACCGCGGGCAGCAAGCCCCGCCCGTCCCTGAAGGAGGCAGCACAGGATGAACGCGGATTCCCGGCAGACCGGCAGCGCTGAACCCGGTGGGCAGCCGCTGGACTTCGGCGTCTTCTTCTTCGCCGCGGTCGGCGACCAGGCGCAGGAGACATACCGGCTGATGCTGGACTCGGCGCGGCGCGCCGACGAGCTCGGCTTCGGCTTCGTGTCGACGCCCGAGCGCCACTTCCACCGCTTCGGCGGCGCCTTCCCCAACCCCGCCGTCACGTCGGCCGCCATCGCCGCCGTGACCCGCCGGATCCAGATCCGCGCGGGCAGCGTGGTCACGCCGCTGCACCCGGCGGCCCGCGTCGTGGAGGACTTCGCGATGGTGGACGGCATCTCCGGCGGCCGCGTCGCGATCTCGGTGGGCTCCGGCTGGAACGTCAACGATTTCGTGCTCGCCCCCGAGAAGTACGACACGCGCCGCGCGCAGATGCTCCAGGACCTTGACGACATCCGGGAGGCCTGGCGCACCGGCCGCTGGACCGGCACCAATCCGCTGGGCGCCGAGGCCACGCTGCCGGTCTATCCGCGCCCGGTGCGGGACGAACTCCCGGTGTGGGTGACCGCCTCGCGCAGCGAGGAGACGTTCCGCGAGGCGGGGCGGCTCGGCTGCAACGTCCTCACCCACCTGGAGAACCAGGACGTGGCGTCGCTCGCCACGAAGGCCGCCCTGTACCGGCGGGCCCGCGCCGACGCGGGCTGGGAGGGGCCGGGCAAGGTCACCGTCATGATGCACACCTACGTCGCGAAGACCCCCGAGCTCGCGCGCGAGGTGGGCGGCGGCGCGCTGCGCGACTACCTGCTCTCCGCGATCGACCTGGAGGCGGGCGCCGTGGCGGCGGGCGGCCGGATGAGCGGGAACAAGGAGGGCCGGGACGTCCTCGCCGAGGAGCGCGCCCAGCGCAGGCTCGCCGGCCTCGCGGTCAACCGGTACCTGTCCGGCAACGCGCTGATCGGCACGGTCGAGGAGTGCGCGGCCACCGCACGGCGGGTGCGCGAGGCCGGGGTCGACGAGATCGCCTGCCTGGTCGACTTCGTGCCGGACCGGGAGCGGGTGCTCGGCTCCCTCGAACTCCTCGACGCCGTACGCCGCGAGTCCGCACGCCACGACTCGGGCCACGACTCCGTACGCCACGAGGCGGCCCGGTCCGGCGAGCTCGCGCCGACCCACTGACCCGCCGCCCCGCCCCCCCCCCGCCGACTCGCCGACTCGCCGACTCGCCGACCTCAAGGAGGCCGTCCATGCCGACCGTCCTCGCCGTCTCCGGCAGCCCCTCGCCGGTGTCCCTCACCCACCGGGTGCTCGCCCTCGCGGCCGAGCGGCTCGGTCGGCGCGGCCACCAGGTGGAGACCCTGTCCGTGCGGCGGCTGCCCGCGGCCGCGCTGCTCTCCGCCGACACCGATGACCCCGAACTCGCCGCCGCCACCCGGCGGTTCGCCGAAGCCGACGCCATCGTCCTGGCCACCCCCGTCTACAAGGCGGGCTGCTCGGGGCTCCTGAAGGCGTTCCTGGACGTGCTGCCGCAGTCCGGCCTCGCGGGCAAGGTGGTGCTCCCGCTGGCCACCGGCGGCTCCCCCGCCCATCTGCTCGCCCTGGACTACGGGCTCCGCCCCGTCCTGATGTCGATGAAGCCCACGGCGGTGGCCGAGAGCTTCTTCGTGCACGCCGAGCGGGTCCGCGCGGGCGGCCTCGAACCCGAGGCCGCCGCCCGCCTGGACACGGCCACCGCACGCTTCGCCGACCTCGTGGAGGCGCTGCACCACCCCGCCCAGGACCTGGCCCCCGCCGCCTGAAGAGCGGCCCCACCAACCCCACCGACAACACGGACACCACGGAAGAGGACCTCATGAAGGCTCTGGTTCTGGCCGGCGGAACGGGAAGCCGGCTGCGCCCGTTCAGCTACTCCATGCCCAAGCAGCTCATCCCGATCGCCAACAAGCCGGTCCTCGTCCGGGTGTTGGACAACATCCGCGACATCGGGGTCACGGAGGTCGGCGTGATCGTCGGCAACCACGTCTCGGAGATCGCCGACGCCCTCGGCGACGGCTCGGACCTGGGCATGCGGATCACCTACATCCCCCAGGAGAGCCCGGCCGGGCTCGCCCAGTGCGTGCAACTGGCCAAGGACTTCCTCGGCGACGACGACTTCGTGATGTACCTCGGCGACAACATGCTGCCGCAGGGCATCCAGGAGGCCGCCGCCGAGTTCCACGCGCTGCGCCCCGCCGCGCAGATCCTGGTCGCGCGGGTCGAGGACCCGCGCGCGTTCGGCGTCGCCGAGGTCGACGCGCGCGGCGTGGTGGAACGCCTGGTGGAGAAGCCGCCGGTGCCGCGCTCCAACCTGGCCCTGATCGGCGTGTACTTCTTCACCCCGGCCATCCACGAGGCGGTCGACCGGATCGAGCCGAGCGCGCGCGGCGAACTGGAGATCACCGACGCCATCCAGTGGCTGGTGACCGAAGGCCAGACCGTGCGGGCCCAGGAGTACACCGGCTACTGGAAGGACACCGGCAAGGTCGAGGACGTCCTGGAGTGCAACGAGATGCTCCTCGACGCCCTGGAGCGCCGCGTGGACGGCGCGGTCGACGACGAGTCGGCGATCCTCGGCAACGTCGTCGTCGAGCCGGGCGCGCGCGTCGTCCGCTCCATGGTGGTGGGCCCCGCGGTGATCGGCGCGGGCACGGTCCTCGAGGACTGCCACGTCGGCCCGTACACCGCGATCGGCAAGGACTGCGTCCTGTCCGGCACCCACCTCGACCACTCCATCGCCCTGGACGGCGCGACGGTCACCGGAGTGCGCGGCCTGCACGGCTCGCTGCTCGGCCGCAACGCCGCCGTCACGGGCGTCCACCTCGCCCACCGCCACCACCGCCTGGTGGTCGGCGACCACACCCGCGTGGAGGTCGCGGCATGACGAAGATCCTGGTCACCGGCGGAGCGGGCTTCATCGGCTCGCATTACGTCCGCACACTCCTGGAGGGCGGATACGAGGGCTACGAGGACGCGGAGGTGACGGTCCTCGACAAGCTCACCTACGCGGGCAACCGGGACAACCTGCCCGCCGCGCACCCCCGGCTCACCTTCGTCGAGGGCGACATCTGCGACCTGCCCGCGCTGCTCGACCTGTTCCCCGGCCACGACGCGGTGGTCCACTTCGCGGCCGAGTCGCACGTGGACCGCTCCCTGGAGTCGGCGGCGGAGTTCGTCACGACCAACGTCGGCGGCACCCAGAACGTCCTGGAGGCCGCCCTGCGCACCGGCGTGCCGCGCGTGGTGCACGTCTCCACCGACGAGGTGTACGGCACCATCGACGAGGGCGCCTGGACCGAGGAGTGGCCGCTCCTCCCCAACTCCCCCTACGCGGCATCCAAGGCGGGCTCCGACCTGATCGCCCGCTCCTACTGGCGCACCCACGGCCTGAACGTCTCCATCACCCGCTGCTCCAACAACTACGGTCCTTACCAGCACCCGGAGAAGCTGATCCCGCGCTTCGTCACCAACCTCCTCGAAGGCGAGCGGGTCCCGCTGTACGGCGACGGCGCCAACATCCGCGAGTGGCTGCACGTCGACGACCACTGCCGCGCCATCCAGCTGGTCCTCACCCGGGGCCGGGCGGGCGAGGTCTACAACGTGGGCGGCGGCAACGAACAGACCAACCGCCAGCTCACCGAGCGGCTCCTGGAGCTGACCGGACACGACTGGTCGAGCGTGGTGCGGGTGCCCGACCGCAAGGGCCACGACCTGCGCTACGCCCTCGACGAGACCAAGATCCGCGAGGAGCTCGGCTACGCGCCGCGCGTCTCCTTCGAGGAGGGCCTCGCGGCCACGGCCGCCTGGTACCGGGACAACCCAGGCTGGTGGAAGGCGGCCAAGCACGGCACCGAGGAGAGGCAGAAATGACGGCATCCGCCCCGCAGGTCCTGGTCGTGGGCGCCGGTCCGGTCGGGCTCACCGCCGCCCACGAGCTGGCCCGGCACGGCGTCCGGGTCCGCCTGGTGGACGCGGCCGCGGGACCGGCCACCACCAGCAGGGCGCTCGCCACGCACGCCCGCACCCTCGAAACGTACGACCAGATGGGCGTCCTGGACGCGATGCTGCCGCGCGGCCAGCGCGTCGAGCACTTCACGCTGCACCAGAACGGCCGCCGTCTGATCCGCTTCGACACGGACTACAGCAGGCTGCCCACCCGCTTCCCGTTCACCCTCATGATCGACCAGGTGATCACCGAGGAGGTCCTGCGCGACGCGGCGGCCCGCCTCGGCGTCACGGTCGAGTGGGGCGTGCGCCTGGAGCGCTTCGAGGACCTCGGCGAGGACGGCGTGCGCGCCCACCTCACCGGGCCCGGCGGCCAGGCCGAGACGGTCACCGCCGACTGGCTGGTCGGCGCCGACGGCGGCCACAGCGCCATCCGCAAGCAGCTCGGCCTGAAGCTCGCGGGCGACTCCCACGAGACCTGGCTGATCGCGGACGCCGTCGTCGACTGCGACCTGCCGAAGGACAGCATCCACTGGATGCGCACCCCGCGCGGCACGGTGATGATGGTCCCGTTCCCCGAGCCCGGCAAGTGGCGCCTGCTCGACACGGCGGAGACCTCCTACGGCGGCGACGACCGGATGATCGCCGAGCGCTTCGCCGCGAAGATCGCCACGGGTACGGGGAAACCGGCCCACGTCCATCTCCCCACCTGGGTCTCGGTCTTCACCATCCAGCAACGCATGATCGAGCGGATGCGCCAGGGCCGGGTGCTGCTCGCGGGCGACGCCGCCCACGTCCACAGCCCGGCCTCGGGACAGGGCATGAACACCGGCGTCCAGGACGCCGTGAACCTCTCCTGGAAGCTGGCGGCGGTCCTGCGCGAGGAGGCCCCTGACACCCTGCTCGACACCTACGGCGCCGAGCGCGTCCCGGTCGGCGCCGAGCTCCTTCGCACCACCCGGATGGCCACCCTCCTCGTCCAGCTGCGCAGCCGCGCGGCGGCGGCGTTCCTGCGCGCCGCCTTCGCGGTGCCGCGCAACGTCAAGCCCCTCAAGGGCCGCATCCAGCGCAAGATCATGGGCGGCATGTCGGCGCTCGGCCTCGGCTACGGCGAAGGACCCCTGGCCTTCGGGACGGCGCCCGCCACGGGCATCCGCCCCGGCGAGCGGCTGTCCCGGGTCGACGCCGACGGCCTGGCGGCCGCCCCCGCCTGGCAGCGGGTGATCGACGAACTCCGCCGCCCCGAGTGGCTCCTGCTCACCTTCGGCACCCCCCGGGAGCCCGGCACAGGACCGTCCGTCCGCACCCTGGACCTCCCCGACCCGGCCGTGACCGGCGCCCTGGGCACCACCGCCACCGACTGGCTCCTGGTCCGCCCGGACGGCTACGTGGCGGCCCGCGGCGACGCGACGACGTCCCCGTCGGGGGCGCTGGCGGAGCTGGGGTTTGACCTCACGAGGTCGGCACAGCCCGCCTAGCGGCGGCGGCGCGCGGCGGCCCGTTCCCGGGTGCTGGGAACGGGCCGCCGTGCGTCGCAAGGGGCAGCGCCCCGAAGGGGCGCGGGGCTGTGTCATGTGCGGCTCCGCCGCGTGGGCGCGACCAGCCACAGCGCGCCCGCAGCCCCGCGACGGCACAACGCGGCACATCCTGCGGGCCCCTCAGGCCGCGTGAGGCGCAACCTTCCGGTACAGCTCCAGGCAGTCCTCGTACGAAGGCAGCATGCCGAGCGAGCGAGCCTCGCTCACGGTCGGGGCCTGGGCGTCCTTCTCCGAAAGCAGAGGTTCGCCGGTGAGCCACTTCGCCCACGGCAGCCCCAACTCGGGGTCGAACGCCCGCAGGTCGAGCTGCGTGCCGGGCACGTACTCCGTGGAGCACAGATAGCTGATGCACGTGTCGTCCGTGAGGGCGACGAACCCGTGCGCGAGCCCCTCCGCGACGAACACCGCCCGGCCGCTGCGGGCGTCGAGGACCGTGCAGTCGTGCGCCCCGAACGTCGGTGACCCGACCCGCACGTCGACCACGACGTCGAGCAGCGCCCCCCGCACGCAGCTGACCAGCTTCGCCTGCCCCGGCGGGATCGTCACCCCGTGCAGGCCGCGCACGGTGTTGCGGGCGGACGCCGAGTAATTGACCTGGCGGGGCAGGAAGGAGTGCCCGGTCTCGGCGGCGAGAAGGTCGTACCTGAACGACTCGTGGAAGCTGCCGCGCGCGTCCGGCAGCAGCCTCGGCATGATCCGGTACGCGTCCGGTACGGCGGTCTCTTCGATCCTCATGCCCCGGGACGCTAGGGGCCGGGACTCGATTCCTGGTAGCGCCACCGCGGCGGCGCCCGGTCCACCCACGCCCTAGCGGGAGCGGTCACAGTGTGCCTCCACCACAGACGACTTGGGAGGCGGGAACGGTGTCGGCGAGCAACCGGAAACCAGACGGCGGGCGTTCGGTACTGGTCCTTGGCGCTTCGGGGTTCGTGGGCGGGCACGTGTGCCGGGCCTTCGCGGCGGCGGGCTGGCGGGTGGCGGGCGTGGCCCGCACCACCCCGACCGCCCCAACCGCGCCGACCGCCCCAACCGCGTACGAGATCCACGAACTCGACCTGGTACGAGCCGAGCCCGCCCACATCGCGCACCTGCTCCGGCACCTGCGCGCCGACGCGGTGGTGAACGCGGCGGGCGCCGTCTGGGGCGCCACCGAGGACGACATGGAGCGCTGCAACGCGGACCTGGTGCGCCGCGTGGTCGCGGCACGGCCGCCCCGCCTCATCCATCTGGGCTCGGTGCACGAGTACGGCCCGGTGCCGCGCACCGGCATCACCGAGTCCACGCCTACGGCCCCCCTCACCCCGTACGGCCGGTCCAAGCTCGCCGGGGCCCGGGCCCTGCTCGACTCCGGCACGGACGGCGTCGTGCTGCGCGTCTCCAACGTGTCGGGGCCCGGCACATCCCCCGTCAGCCTGCTCGGCCTGGTCGCCCGGCACCTGGCCGCCGGGGCCGCCGAACCGCTGCGGCTCGCGCCGCTGCTCGCCCACCGCGACTTCGTCGACGTACGCGACGTGGCGGACGCGGCCGTCGCCGCCGCCGGGTCACGGGTGACCGGCCGGGTCATCAACATCGGCGCCGGGCGGGCCACGTCGGTGCGCCAGCTGGTGGCGCGGCTCGTGGCGCTCGCGGGGTGCGGCGCGGAGATCGTCGAGGCGCCCCTCGAAGGCGGGCGGCCGCCGGAGGCCGAGTGGCAGCGGATGGACATCTCCCTCGCCCGCGAGCTGCTCGGCTGGCGGCCGCGGCGCACCCTCGACACCTCGCTGAGCGATCTGCTCGCCGAGGCGCGCCGGGCGCACCACGACTCGTTGTCCAGTGCCGTTCGAGCACCGGCGCCGACGATGTCCGCATCGGGTCACCGCTGACGGCCGCGTGCCGAACTCACCATGGAGGCAGGACAAGATGAGTGACACCAAGGCACGGATCCTGGAGCAGGTGCGGGACTACCACCTGGAGAAGGAGCCGGCCCGCGCGTTCGTTCCCGGCGTCGACGAGATCTGGCCGTCGGGTGCGGTGCTCGACCCCGGGGACCGGGTCGCGCTCGTCGAGGCGGCCCTCGACATGCGGATCGCCGCCGGGACCAGCTCCCGCAGGTTCGAGTCCCGCTTCGCCCGCTATATGCGGCGGCGCAAGGCCCACCTGGTGAACTCCGGCTCCTCGGCGAACCTGCTCGCCCTGTCGGCGCTCACCTCGCCGCACCTGGAGGACCGCCGCCTCAAGCCCGGCGACGAGGTCATCACGGTCGCCGCGGGCTTCCCCACCACGGTCAACCCGATCCTGCAGAACGGCCTGGTGCCGGTCTTCGTCGACGTCGAGCTGAGGACGTACAACACCACCGCGGAGCGCATCAAGGCCGCGATCGGCCCCAAGACGCGCGCCATCATGGTCGCGCACGCGCTCGGCAACCCCTTCGAGGTCGCTGAAGTCGCCCAGCTCGCCGAGGAGAACGACCTCTTCCTCATCGAGGACAACTGCGACGCGGTCGGCTCCCTGTACGACGGCGAGCTCACCGGCACCTTCGGCGACCTGACCACGGTCAGCTTCTACCCGGCGCACCACCTGACGATGGGCGAGGGCGGCTGCGTCCTGACGTCGAACCTGGCGCTCGCCCGGATCGTCGAGTCGATGCGCGACTGGGGCCGGGACTGCTGGTGCGAGCCGGGCGAGAACAACCGCTGCTTCAAGCGGTTCGACTACCAGCTGGGCACCCTGCCCGCGGGCTACGACCACAAGTACATCTACTCGCACGTCGGTTACAACCTGAAGGCCACCGACCTCCAGGCCGCGCTCGGCCTGACCCAGCTGGCCAAGGTCGACGACTTCACCGCGGCCCGCCGCCACAACTGGCGGCGCCTGCGGGAGGGCCTGGACGGCGTCCGGCACCTGATCCTGCCGGAGGCCACCCTCCGCAGCGAGCCGAGCTGGTTCGGGTTCGTGATCACCGTCGCCGACGACGCCCCGTTCTCCCGCAAGGAGCTCGTCAACTTCCTGGAGGAACGGAAGATCGGCACCCGCAACCTGTTCGCGGGCAACCTGACCCGGCAGCCCGCCTACCAGGACGTACCGCACCGGATCGTCGGCGATCTCACCAACTCGGACATCATCACCGAGCACACCTTCTGGATCGGCGTCTACCCGGGCCTCACCGACGAGATGACCGACTACATGGTCACGTCGATCCGCGAGTTCGTCGCGTCCCGGAGCCGGTAGCCGGCAGCCGGCAGCCACCTGCCGCCGAACTCCCGTGCACAACGCCCCCCTTGATGCCCCCCTTGATGAGGAGAGACCGTACATGTCGTCGAGTCTTGCGGTACTGGCGGAGCCCCGGCCCGTGGTCAAGGCCCGCGAGCCGGTCGCGGTGGCCGAACGGATCGCCCGCTCCGCGTCCGCCACGACCGGACTACTGACCACCGAAGCGTTCCGCGACTGGTTCGACGGGCGCGGCAGGGCGGGCGCCTTCCACGTCGAGAAGATCCCCTTCGCGCGGCTGCGCGGCTGGTCGTTCGAGCCGGACACCGGGAACCTGGTGCACGCCAGCGGCCGCTTCTTCAGCGTGGAGGGCCTGCACGTCACCGTCGACGAGGGACCGCACAAGGAGTGGTACCAGCCGATCATCAAGCAGCCCGAGGTCGGCATCCTCGGCATCCTGGCCAAGGAGTTCGACGGCGTACTCCACTTCCTGATGCAGGCCAAGATGGAGCCGGGCAACCGCAACCTGCTCCAGCTGTCCCCGACCGTGCAGGCGACTCGCAGCAACTACACCAAGGTCCACAAGGGCACGGACGTCAAGTACATCCAGTACTTCACCGGGCCCGGCCGCGGCCGGGTGCTCGCCGACGTGCTGCAGTCCGAGCACGGCTCGTGGTTCTTCCGCAAGAGCAACCGCAACATGATCGTCGAGGTGGACGGCGACGTCCCGCTCGACGAGGACTTCTGCTGGCTCACCCTCGGACAGCTGGGCGAGCTCCTGCACCAGGACAACCTCGTCAACATGGACTCGCGCACGGTCCTCGCCTGCCTGCCCGCGTTCAGCCCCCGCTCCCCGGCGGCCGAAGGCCCCGCGGCGGACCCCACCGACGACGGCTTCCCGCGCGCCCTGGCCCGCTCCCGCGACCCGCGGTCGGGCGCGCTCCTGACCGACGTGGAGCTGCTCTCCTGGTTCACCGCCGAGCGCTCCCGGTACGACGTCAGGGCCGAGCGGATCCCGCTCGCCGACGTGCCCGACTGGACCCGCGACGAGACCCGCATCGGGAAGGCCGACGGCCGCTGGTTCCGGGTGGTCGCCGTCGAGGTCCGGGCGGGCAACCGCGAGGTGAGCAGCTGGACCCAGCCGCTGATCGAGCCGTGCAGCCGGGGCGTCGCCGCCTTCCTCACCCGCACCTTCGACGGGGTCCTGCACGTCCTGGCCAACGCCAAGGTCGAGGGCGGCTTCCTGGACACGGTGGAACTCGCCCCGACCGTGCAGGCGGCGCCGGACAACTTCGCCGGGCCCGCCGCCCGCCCGCCCTTCCTCGACCTGGTCCTGTCCGCCCCCGCCGACCGCGTCCGCTACGACGTCACCCACTCCGAGGAGGGCGGCCGCTTCCTGCACGCCGAGAACCGCTACCTGGTCGTCGAGGCGGACGAGGAGCAGGCACCCGTCGAGCCCCCGGCGGGCTTCCAGTGGGTGACGGTCGCCCAGCTCACCGCACTGATCAAACACGGCCACTACGTCAACGTGCAGGCCAGGACGCTGCTCGCCTGCCTCAACGCCATGGGACACCGGAAGAATGACTGAACGCCCGCTGCGCGTCGCCGTCCTCGGCACCGCGGACATCGCCCGCCGCCGGGTGCTGCCCGCCATGGCCGCGGACCCCGAGGTCGAGCTGACCGCGGTGGCCAGCAGGAGCGGCGAGCGGGCACGCGATGTGGCCGCCGCGTACGGCTGCGCGGCCGTCGACTCGTACGACGCCGTGCTCGCACGCGACGACGTGGACGCCGTGTACGTACCGCTGCCCGTCTCGCTGCACGCCGAGTGGGCCGAGCGGGCGCTGCGGGCCGGAAAACACGTCCTCGCGGAGAAGCCGCTGACGGCCGACGCCCGCACCACGGCCGCGCTCCTCGGCCTGGCCCGCGCCTCGGGCCTGGTCCTGAGGGAGAACGTGATGTTCGTCCACCACCCGCAGCACGCGGTGGTGCGGGAGCTGGTGGCGGGCGGCGCGATCGGCGAACTGCGCGGCTTCAGCGCGGCCTTCGCCATCCCCGCCCTGCCGCCCGGCAACATCCGCCACCGCCCCGACCTGGGCGGCGGCGCCCTGCTCGACGTCGGCTACTACCCGGTGCGGGCCGCGCTGCACTTCCTCGGCGCGGACGTGGAGGTCCTGGCCGCCGCCCTGGAGCACACGGGCGGCTCGCCGGTGGAGACGGCGGGCGCGGTGCTCGTGCGGTCCCGGGGCGGGGTCCTCGGACAGCTGGCCTTCGGCATGGAGCACGCCTACCGCTCGGCGTACGAGCTGTGGGGCAGCACGGGCCGGATCAGGGTCGAGCCCGCGTTCACCCCGCCCGCCGACCACAAGCCAGCGGTGTGGATCACCGACGCGCGCGGCCCGCGCGAGCTGACCCTCGCGCCGCACGACCAAGTGGCCGCCACCGTGCGGGCGTTCACGCACGCGGTCCGCTCGGGCGCCACCGACCCGGCGGCCGCCGCGGAGTGCCTGGCCCAGGCCACGCTCCTGGACGCGGTACGGGCCCGGGCGGGCGCCGCCGCGCACGGCTTGGGAGGAGTACCGGCATGACCGAGACCACGTCCGGACGCGTGGCCGAGCTGCACGCGCTGCGCGAGCGGGCCCGGCGCGGGCCCAGCGAGAAGGCGACGGAGGCACAGCACGCCAAGGGCAAGCTGACCGCGCGCGAACGCATCGAGCTGCTTCTCGACCCCGACTCGTTCCAGGAGGTCGAGCAGCTGCGGCGGCACCGCGCCACCGGCTTCGGCCTGGAGGCGAAGAAGCCTTACACGGACGGTGTCATCACCGGCTGGGGCACGGTCGAGGGCCGTACGGTCTTCGTGTACGCCCACGACTTCCGGATCTTCGGAGGCGCCCTCGGCGAGGCGCACGCCACCAAGATCCACAAGATCATGGACATGGCCATCGCCGCGGGCGCACCGCTGGTCTCCCTGAACGACGGCGCGGGCGCCCGCATCCAGGAGGGCGTCTCCGCCCTCGCCGGATACGGCGGCATCTTCCAGCGCAACACCAGGGCCTCCGGCGTCATCCCGCAGATCTCCGTGATGCTCGGCCCGTGCGCGGGCGGCGCCGCCTACAGCCCCGCCCTCACCGACTTCGTCTTCATGGTCCGCGACACCTCCCAGATGTTCATCACCGGGCCCGACGTGGTCCGCGCGGTGACCGGTGAGGAGATCTCGCAGAACGGACTCGGCGGCGCCGACGTGCACGCCGAGACCTCCGGCGTCTGCCACTTCGCGTACGACGACGAGGAGACCTGCCTCGCCGAGGTCCGCTACCTGCTCACGCTGCTCCCGCCGAACAACCGCGAGAACCCGCCCGTCACCCCCAGCGACGACCCCGTCGACCGCCGCACCGAAGGCCTGGTCGACCTCGTCCCGGCGGACGGCAGCCGCCCCTACGACATGCGTCAGGTCATCGGGGAGCTCGTCGACGACGGCGACTTCCTGGAGGTCCACGAGCACTGGGCGACGAACGTCATCTGCGCCCTCGCCAGGATCGACGGCCGGGTGACCGGCCTGGTCGCCAACCAGCCCCTGGCCCTCGCCGGTGTCCTCGACATCGGAGCGAGCGAAAAGGCGGCACGCTTCGTCCAGTTCTGCGACGCCTTCAACATCCCCCTCGTCACCCTGGTGGACGTGCCCGGCTTCCTGCCCGGCGTCGACCAGGAGCACGGCGGCATCATCCGCCACGGCGCCAAGCTCCTGTACGCGTACTGCAACGCGACCGTGCCGCGCATCTCCCTGATCCTGCGCAAGGCCTACGGCGGCGCGTACATCGTCATGGACTCCCAGTCCATCGGCGCCGACCTGACGCTCGCCTGGCCCACCAACGAGATCGCCGTCATGGGCGCCGAGGGCGCCGCCAACGTCATCTTCCGCCGCCAGATCGCCACCGCCGAGGACCCCGAGGCCATGCGCGCCCGCATGGTCAAGGAGTACAAGGCCGAGCTCATGCACCCCTACTACGCCGCCGAGCGCGGACTCGTCGACGACGTCATCGACCCCGCCGAAACCCGCTCCGCGCTGGCCTCCGCCCTGGCCATGCTCCACGCCAAACACGCCGACCTGCCGTCCCGCAAACACGGCAACCCGCCCCAGTGACGCCCTCGCCCCCTCAAGGAGCCCCCATGCACGCATCCGACGAGCCGCTGTTCCGCGTGGTGCGCGGCACCCCCTCCGCGGCCGAACTCGCCGCCCTGACCGCGGTCCTCCTCACCCTCACCACCGCCGACGAGTCCCCCGCACCCGCGCCCACCCCCCTCGCCCCCTGGCGCCGCCCCGCCTACCCCAGCCCCACCAGCTGGCAGCAGGCCGCTTAGGACGAGGCCCCGCTCCCTGCCGAACCCGCTCCCCACTGATCGTTTTCAGCGCACCCCTTCCTCTCTGATACGCTGATCCAGCGACGTCACCAGCACTGACGAGCGCCACCCACACCACCGGGAATCACCCCCACGGCGACGGCGGCCTCCAGTGAGCGGAACTCCGTTGGGGGCACGCAAAAATCTGTGCGAGACTGGTTCCCGCACAAACGCTTGGTCCTGTGGAGCAGTTTGGAGTGCTCGCCACCCTGTCAAGGTGGAGGCCGCGGGTTCAAATCCCGTCAGGACCGCTTACAGATCACTTCGGTGAACTGTGTGGCTGGGTAGCTCAGTTGGTACGAGCGATCGCCTGAAAAGCGATAGGTCGCCGGTTCGATCCCGGCCCCAGCCACTGTCACGAAGCCCCCGTCCTCCGGACGGGGGCTTCGTCGTTTCGCCGTGAGCGGGCGAACAGGAGGGTGAGCGGGTCCGGGTTCGGCAGGCGAGCCCGGGAGGCTCGCCCACCAAACCCGGGGGCCGTTACTCCGCTTCCGGTGCCGCTTCCGGCTCCCGGCGGCCCCGCAGCGCCGCCGCGAGCGCCACCACCGCCGCCACCACGACCAGGCCCACCAGAACCGCCCAGTCCGGCACCGCGTCACCAATGCGGCTCGCCCGCTCCTGGACCGCGAACGAGTCGTCCACGTCAAGGAGACCAGGCAGCGCGGCGGCGCCGTCGTACGCCAGGAACAGGGCGCCGAGCAGCACGAAGAACAGGCCGGAGAGCAGCGACGTGGTGTGCAGCTCCAGACGGCCGACGCGCAGGGCGCGGCCCCGCAGCCAGCGCCGCCGCCCCAGGTCGAACCGCTCCCACAGCGCGGCGAGCACGAACAGCGGCACCGCCATCCCCAGCGCGTACACGGCGAGCAGCGCGCCCCCGTACACCGGGCTGCCGCTCACCGCCGCGACGGTCAGGACGCTGCCGAGGATCGGGCCCGCGCAGAACCCGGCGAGGCCGTAGACGGCGCCGAGCGCGTACACCGACACCGCCGTGGTGGGCCGGATGCGCCCCGAAAGCTCAGCCAGACGACGGGAGGCGAACCCGATCCCCACCACCTGCGCGACGCCCAGCGCGATGATCGTCCAGCCCGCCCAGAAGACGAGCTCCTCCCGGTGCCCGAAGAAGAACCGCCCCGCCGTGGACCCGGCGGCCCCGAGCGGCACCAGGGTCGTGGCGAGCCCCGCGTAGAAGATCCCCGTGCGGGCGAGCAGCCGCGACGTGGAGTCGATCGAGTACGCGAAGAACGCCGGGAGCAGCAGCGCGCTGCACGGGCTGACCAGGGCGAGGAGACCGGCGAGGAAGGCGGCGAAGTATCCGACGTCGGCCGTCACTTGCCAGCACCCCCCTTGGCGCCCGCGCCGCCCTTGGCCCGGCCCGCCGCCGCCTTCTCGATCGCCTCCTCGAAGACGGACTGCGGCTGCGCGCCCGCGAGGGGCCGCCCGTTGACCAGGAACGACGGCGTGGACGTGGCGCCGAGCTTGTAGCCCTCGTCCTGGTCCTTCTTCACCGCCGACCTGGCCGCGTCGCTCTCGACGTCCCGCAGGAAGCGGGCGACGTCCTTGACGCCGGCCTCGCGCGCGAGCTCCTTGAGCCGCCCCTCGCCGAAGCCCTTCTCCTTGGCGCCGTCCGCGTACGCGGCCGCGTGGAACTGCCAGAACCGGCCCTGCTCGCCCGCGGCCCAGGCGCCGCGCGCCGCCCGCTCGGAGTCCTCGCCGAAGATCGGGAAGTTGCGCCACTCGATGCGCAGGGTGCCGTTGTCGACGTACTTCTTGACCAGCTCGGGCTCGGTGTCGCGGGCGAACTTCCCGCAGAAGCCGCACTTGAAGTCCGCGAACTCGATCATGACGACGGGGGCGTCGGCCTTGCCCTGGGCCAGCGGGTCCTTGGCGTCGCGCCGCGCGAGGGCCTCCAGCTCGGGGAAGACGCCCGCCTCCGGCGCGGCGGAGTCCGCGCCCTTCCCGGCGGACGCCGAGGACCGGGCGGAGGAGGAGTCCTCCGGCTTGGTGGCCGTGTACGAGGCGAGGCCGAGCGCCCCGGCGGCGACGACCACCGCGGCGACGAGGGCGATGGTCTTCTTCTTGCGTGCGGTGGTGGACATGGTGATGCGCTTCTCCTGTTGCGTGTGTATCGCGTGCGTAGCTGAAGGGGCCCCTGAGACAGGGGCCTCCTACACGCGCAGTACGGAGAGGTCCACCGGTGAGGGCGGCGCGAGCGGCGGCGGGGCGCGCGACGGCAGCACGCCCGGCACGGCGAGGCCGGCGGCCCAGGCGTCACCGAGGCCCCGGACACCGCACGCGGCGTGCGGGAGCTCGAAGGCCTGACCGGGCCGCGGCGGCACCGCGGGCCGCTGCCCCAGGTCAGAGGCGTCGCTCGGGCCGCAGCCCGGCACCCCGCGGCCGTCGGCGTCCTGGGCGAAGACGTGCGCGGCCCGCTCTACCGGCGGCGCGGGCCGCTGCGCGAAGGCGGGCCCGCAGAACGCCCCGAGCACCACGAGCAGCGCCGCCACCAAGGGGCACCACGGCGAACGCGCACGGGACAACATGCCCGGAATGGTACGTGTCACCGGCCGCGCCGGAGTAAATCGGTTGGCCACCCGCGAGCGCCGGGTGAGATCCTGGACCGCGTATGTCTACGCAGCCCGCCCTCACCCTCGACGCCCTCGCCCCCCGCCTGTCGGAGCTGTCGCTGCGCGACCAGCACCGCATCGGCCGGCGGCTCGAAGGTGCGCGCCGGATCCGCAAGCCCGAGGCCCGGGCCACCGTCCTCGCCGAGATCGCGACGGACATCGAGCGGGCCGAGTCCACGATGGCGGGCCGCGCCGACGGCGTGCCCGCGATCACCTACCCCGAACAGCTACCGGTCAGCCAGAAGAAGGACGCCATCCTGGAGGCGATCCGCGACCACCAGGTCGTGATCGTCGCCGGTGAGACGGGCTCCGGCAAGACCACGCAGATCCCCAAGATCTGCCTGGAGCTCGGCCGGGGCGTGCGCGGCCTGATCGGCCACACGCAGCCGCGCCGCATCGCCGCCCGCACGGTCGCCGAGCGCGTCGCCGACGAGCTGAACACCCCGCTCGGCGAGGCCGTCGGCTGGAAGGTCCGCTTCACCGACCAGGTCGGCGACGGCACGTACGTGAAGCTGATGACGGACGGCATCCTGCTGGCCGAGATCCAGACGGACCGCGAGCTGCGCGCGTACGACACGATCATCATCGACGAGGCCCACGAGCGCAGCCTCAACATCGACTTCCTGCTCGGCTATCTGGCCCGGCTCCTGCCCAAGCGCCCGGACCTGAAGGTCGTGATCACCTCCGCGACCATCGACCCGGAGCGGTTCTCGCGCCACTTCGGCGACGCCCCGATCATCGAGGTCAGCGGCCGCACCTATCCGGTGGAGGTGCGCTACCGCCCGCTCCTGGAGGAGGAGGGCGACGACCCGGACCGCGACCAGATCACCGCGATCACGGACGCCGTCGAGGAGCTCCAGGCCGAGGGCAAGGGCGACATCCTCGTCTTCCTCTCCGGCGAACGCGAGATCCGCGACACGGCGGACGCGCTGGAGAAGAAGAAGTACAAGTTCACCGAGGTGCTTCCGCTGTACGCGCGGCTTTCGCACGCCGAGCAGCACCGCGTCTTCCAGCAGCACACCGGCCGAAGAATCGTCCTGGCGACCAACGTCGCCGAGACCTCCCTGACCGTCCCGGGCATCAAGTACGTGATCGACCCGGGCACCGCCCGCATCTCGCGCTACAGCCACCGCACGAAGGTGCAGCGGCTGCCCATCGAGGCGATCAGCCAGGCCAGCGCCAACCAGCGCAAGGGCCGCTGCGGGCGTACGTCGGACGGCATCTGTATCCGGCTGTACTCCGAGGACGACTTCCTCGCCCGCCCCGAGTTCACGGACGCGGAGATCCTCCGTACGAACCTGGCGTCCGTCATCCTCCAGATGACCGCGGCCGGGCTCGGCGACATCGAGAAGTTCCCCTTCATCGACCCGCCGGACCACCGCAACATCCGCGACGGCGTGCAGCTCCTCCAGGAGCTCGGCGCCCTCGACCCGGCGCAGAAGGACCCGCGCAAGCGCCTCACCCCGCAGGGCCGCAAGCTCGCCCAGCTGCCCGTGGACCCGCGCCTGGCCCGCATGGTCCTGGAGGCCGACCGGAACGGCTGCGTCCGCGAGGTCATGGTGATCGCCGCCGCCCTGTCCATCCAGGACCCGCGCGAGCGCCCCGCCGACAAGCAGACGCAGGCCGACCAGCAGCACGCCCGGTTCAAGGACGAGACGTCGGACTTCCTGGCGTATCTGAACCTGTGGCGGTACGTGCGCGAACAGCAGAAGGAGCTCGGCTCCTCCGCGTTCCGCCGCATGTGCAAGCGGGAGTACCTGAACTTCCTGCGCATCCGCGAGTGGCAGGACATCTACTCCCAACTGCGCACGGTCGCCAAGCAGATGGGCATCCACCTCAACGACAGCGACGCCGCCGAGAAGCAGGTGCACATCTCGCTGCTCGCCGGGCTGCTGAGCCACGTCGGCATGAAGGACGTGAAGGACGGCGCCAAGAACGAGTACCTGGGGGCGCGGAGCGCCAAGTTCGCGATCTTCCCGGGCTCGGCCCTTTTCAAGAAGCCGCCGCGCTTCGTGATGTCCGCCGAGCTGGTCGAAACGTCACGCCTGTGGGCGCGGGTGAACGCGCGCGTCGAGCCGGAGTGGGTCGAGCCGCTCGCCCAGCACCTGCTCAAGCGCACGTACAGCGAACCGCACTGGGAGAAGGACCAGGCGGCCGTGATGGCGTACGAGAAGGTGACGCTGTACGGCGTCCCGCTCGTCACCGACCGCAAGGTGAACTACGGCCGCATCGACCCCGAGGTCTCCCGCGACCTGTTCATCCGCAACGCGCTCGTCGAGGGCGACTGGCGCACGCACCACAAGTTCTTCGCCGCCAACCGCAAGCTGCTCACCGAGGTCGAGGAGCTGGAGCACCGGGCGCGCCGCCGGGACATCCTCGTCGACGACGAGACGCTCTTCGACTTCTACGACCAGCGCGTGCCCGAGGACGTCGTGTCGGGCGCGCACTTCGACTCCTGGTGGAAGAAGAAGCAGCGCGAGGAGCCCGAGCTCCTCGACTTCGAGCGGTCGATGCTGATCAACGAGAAGGCGGGGGACGTCTCCAAGGACGACTACCCCGACTCCTGGCGTCAGGGGCAGCTCACGTTCCGGGTGACGTACCAGTTCGAACCGGGCGCGGACGCGGACGGCGTGACCGTCCACGTCCCGCTACAGGTCCTGAACCAGGTCACCGACGAGGGCTTCGACTGGCAGATCCCGGGCCTGCGCGAGGAGGTCGTGGTCGAGCTGATCCGCTCCCTGCCCAAGCCCATCCGCCGGAACTACGTCCCGGCGCCCAACTTCGCGAAGGCGTTCCTGGAGCGCGCGGTGCCACTCCAGGAGCCGCTGCACGTCACGCTCGCGCGCGAGCTGCAGCGGATGGTCGGGGTGCCCGTCTCACCGGACGACTTCGACCTGACGCGCGTGCCCGAACACCTGAAGATCACCTTCCGGATCACCGACGAGCGGCGCCGCAAGCTCGCCGAGGACAAGGACCTGGAGGTCCTGAAGCTCCAGCTCAAGCCGAAGGCCCGCAAGGCCCTGTCCCAGGCCGCGGCCGCCACGGCGGAGCGCACGGGCGGCGCCGCGCTGGAGAAGTCGGGCCTCACGGACTGGAGCATCGACGCGCTCAGCCGCGTCTTCGAGACCCGCAGGGCGGGCCAGCCGGTGAAGGCCTACCCGGCCCTCGTCGACGACGGCGACACGGTCTCCGTGCGCCTCTTCGACACCGAGGCGGAGCAGGCCGAGGCCATGTGGAAGGGCACGCGCCGCCTGATCCTGCGCAACATCCCGGTGAATCCGGCCAAGTTCGCCCAGGACAAGCTGTCCAACCAGCAGAAGCTCGCCCTGTCCGCGAATCCGCACGGCTCCATGCCCGCCCTGTTCGCCGACTGCGCCACGGCCGCCGCGGACAAGCTGATCGCGGACTTCGGCGGCCCGGTGTGGGACGAGGAGTCCTACCGCAAGCTCTACGAGAAGGTGCGCGCCGAGATCGTCGACGCGACGGTCCGCACGGTCGCCCAGGTGCAGCAGGTCCTCGCCGCCTGGCAGGCCTGTGAGCGGCGCCTGAAGTCCACGCGGAGCCCCGCGCTGCTCGCCAACCTCCAGGACGTGCGGGAGCAGCTGGACGCCCTCATCAAGCCCGGCTTCGTCACCGCGACGGGCATCCGCAGACTGCCGGACCTGATGCGCTACATGGTCGCCGCGGACCGCCGCCTGCAGCAGATGCCCGCGAACGCCCAGCGGGACACCACGCGCATGGAGAAGGTCCGCGAGATGCGCGACGAGTACGCCTGGCTCCTGGAGCAGCTGCCGCGAGGGCGCCCGGTCCCGCAGGAGGTCCTGGACATCCGCTGGATGATCGAGGAGCTGCGGGTCAGCTACTTCGCCCACGCCCTCGGCACGGCCTACCCCGTCTCGGACAAGCGCATCGTGAAGGCGATCGACGCGGCGGTGCCGTAACCGGGCGGGCAGCACCGTAATCGAGCGGGCACTCAGAGTGAGTTCGACCGCTGGCCTGCACTCCTGTACAGTCCTTCTCGCAGCGCAACGCAGTACAAGCGCCGCGAAACCTGGTCCTGTGGAGCAGTTTGGAGTGCTCGCCACCCTGTCAAGGTGGAGGCCGCGGGTTCAAATCCCGTCAGGACCGCAGTGCAGAGCGGGGCCGCATCCCTCACGGATGCGGCCCCGCTTTCGTGTTGCTGGCCGACGGTCCTTCGACCGAGGGCCGACGGCCCGTTCCCCGCCCTCCTTCTTGACGCCGTCACATTCCGCCGGTACCTCAGACAGAGGGCACAGGGACCAGGGACCAGGAGGCGGGCACGCCTCCGGGGCCCCCAGGAGGTGACGCGTGACGCCAGTCCCCGCATCCGCACGGCACGAGACCCGCGCCCTGCTGCGCGCACACCTCTCGGCGGCGTCGGGCTACCGGCACCTGACCCGGCACTGCCCCATCTGCCACCGGCTGCTGCGGCTCGCCATGGAGCCCGCCACCGACGAGGCCCACGAGGCCGCCGAGGCGCCCGAGCGGGTCCCCGAGCAACGGGAGGACGAAAGTCCCCCCAAGGCATGACCAAAGGCGAAGCGCACGGTACTCCCACGGTGGGAAGCTGAGCACGGGACCGGCGCGTTCGCGCGGGCGGCTTCTCCCGGTCGGCGCACTACGCCCCATTAGCGCACGGACACTGAGGGCAACAAGCCACGGAACGTGTGACGGTAGTCACCGGACGGGTTTCCAAAACCGGTGAACTTACACCCGTCCTACAACAGGTCAATCTAATATGTGCAATTGCACCACCTGGCGAACACCCGCCGACAGGCCTCCTCAGACTTCAACACAGCGGCTCACAGGCCCGCCCAACTGCGCGCACCGGGCACCCCACGAGCCGCCACCGGGCGCCCCCGGGCCCTCGCCACACCCCCGGCGGCTCCCGGCGCACAAAAAAAATCGCGCTGGACCCGGCGGAGTCCAGCGCGATCGACGACGCACCCAAGTGCCTCGGGCAAGGGCCCCGTTGGGGCGGGACCCGCGTCGTATGGAGCTATATGTCGGACGGTACGGCCAGGTTGGGGGACCCGGCAGCAGTGGTGCTCTTCGTCCGATGTGTACTGCTTGCTGCGTAAACGCCCTGCGTCAGGCCTCGCTGCGCTGCTGCGGGATGCCCGCGAGCAGAGCACGGACCTCCGCCTCGCGGTAACGGCGGTGCCCGCCGAGCGTGCGAATCGACGTGAGCTTGCCAGCCTTGGCCCAGCGCGTGACCGTCTTGGGGTCGACGCGGAACATCGTGGCGACCTCAGCCGGGGTCAGCAGCGGCTCGGCATCAGGGGTGCGAGCGGTCATGAGCGGCCTCCTCGGGAGAACCGAACCTTCTCGGTTCATTCCTCTAAATTCTGCACCTTGACCCGCGTTGCCCGAAATGGCGGACGCGAGTCGAGTCGGTTATAGGACGAACGGCTTGTCCTCGGCACTACAACTACACCATCCGTCCAGCCGCGTCGGCCAAACCGATGGAATTGCCCTCCCAGGTGTCCATCAGCGACGGAAGCCGATGGACCATGCCATAGCGGACAGTCACGCCACAGTGACGATCAGTCACAGAGCGATCAGGAGTCAACAGACCCCCCATAGCGCGCAATGCCAAGCATTCCGCCCTTAGTTGGACGGAAGGAGTCTTGTCCGGACTCCTTGTCCTATTTTGGCATGAGGAAGGCCGATCGGCGCAAGGGTCAGTTAAGTGCGGTCCATCACGCTTGAGGCAAAGGCCCGGATCGGGACCTACGTCCCGTCGGCGGGACAAGGAAAGCCCAGGATGCACTACATAACGGCGGGAATCCGCCGCCCTCGTGTTACGGATGCGTCAAGTTACGCGCGGGTCAAGTCCACGACGTCAGTTCGAGAACTGCCGCTCGCGCACCGCGCGCCAGCGCTCCACCAGCCGCGCGTAGGCCTCACCCGCGCCCACCCCGTCGCCGTCCCGCAGCGCCTCGATGCCCGCGGCCACGTCCGCCGCCGAGTGGTCCCCGGCCAGCATCTCCTCCGGCAGCGCGTGCACCAGGCCGCCGTAGTCCAGCTCGACCAGCGAGCGGGGGTGGAACTCCTCCAGCCACCGCCCCACGTCCACCAGGCCGTCGATCAGCGGCCCCTCGTCCATGGCGCCGCGCAGCGCCTTCAGGCCCCGCGCCACCCGGCGCCGCGCCTGCACCATCGGCGTGCGGTACCGCAGCGTCGGCACCCCGCAGCCGGACCCGGAAGGCTCCTCGCGCTCGCCCTCGCCCCCGGTCCCCGCGTCCCCAGCGCCCTCGTCCCCGTAGCCGCCGCCCCCGGCGCCCGTGTCGTAGAACCGCTCCTCGTCCGTGACGAGGACGAACCAGTTCAGCGGGACGTGCCAGGTGGCCGTCCTGATCCAGGGGCGCGCGTCGGGGTTGCGCGCCAGCCACGCCTCGTAGTCCGCGGCGGCCTGGCGGCGCACCACCGGCGGCAGGACCGCGTCCAGGACCGGCGGGGGCAGCTGCCCGGACAGCTCGCCGAGGGCCTGCCAGCCGCGCAGGCGGGTGCGCCAGGGGCAGACGCACACCACCCCGTCGGCCTCCACGACGAACGCCTCACGGCTCTCGTGCACCGGCACGGGGACGGGCGGCGTGGGCGCCAAATCCGCCAGGGAGGCCCTCAGTTCGTCCTGGCAGGAGGGGCGCTCGCCCCGGCGCGCATAGCGCGCCCAGAAGCCGCGCTCGGGCTCGGGGAAGGCCGCGAGAGGCTCGTACACGCGCAGGTACGACGCGTACGGGACGACGACCGAGGACACCTTGGGCACGGCTCCCCCCTCCCCCGCCCACCCACGGGAAAACACGGGAAATCGCGCCATGGCCGAACCGTGCCGAACTCCGTCGCGCAGGCGTTGCCAGGTCCGCTCTAGTGGACCCCCCCGAACAGGGGACAGAGTGATGTCGACCGCCGTGCGGCGGAGGGGTCCCATGAGGCTCTACTCTCATGCGACAACGGGACCCGCCACCCGCACGGGTACCCGCACAACCGCCGCTACGTAACCGGGAGTCACCACCGTGACCGATGTAACCGACGGCGTCCTGCACACCCTCTTCCAATCGGATCAGGGAGGGCACGAACAGGTCGTGCTCTGCCAGGACCGCGCCAGCGGACTCAAGGCCGTCATCGCCATCCACTCCAGCGCCCTGGGCCCCGCCCTCGGCGGCACGCGCTTCTACCCCTACGCGACCGAGGAAGCGGCGGTCACCGACGCGCTGAACCTCTCGCGCGGGATGTCGTACAAGAACGCCATGGCCGGTCTCGACCATGGCGGGGGCAAGGCCGTCATCATCGGCGACCCCGACCAGATCAAGAGCGAGGAGCTGCTCCTCGCCTACGGCCGGTTCCTCGCCTCTCTCGGTGGCCGTTACGTGACGGCCTGTGACGTCGGCACCTATGTGGCGGACATGGACGTGATCGCGCGCGAGTGCCGCTGGACCACCGGCCGCTCCGCCGAGAACGGCGGCGCGGGCGACTCCTCGGTGTTCACCGCCTTCGGCGTCTTCCAGGGCATGCGGGCCTCCGCCAAGCACCTGTGGGGCGAGTCCTCCCTGCGCGGCCGCAAGGTCGGCGTCGCGGGCGTCGGCAAGGTCGGCGGCATCCTCGTCGACCACCTCATCGACGACGGCGCGGAGGTTGTGATCACGGACGTGCGCGAGGAGTCCGTGCGCCGGATCATCGCCAAGCACCCCCAGGTCACCGCGGTCGCCGACACCGAGGCCCTGATCCGCGTCGAGGGCCTGGACGTGTACGCGCCCAGCGCGCTCGGCGGCGCCCTGAACGACGACACCGTGCCGGTCCTCACCGCGCGGATCGTCTGCGGCGCGGCCAACAACCAGCTGGAGCACCCCGGCGTCGAGAAGGACCTCGCCGACCGCGGCATCCTCTACGCCCCGGACTACGTGGTGAACGCGGGCGGCGTGATCGCGGTCGCCGACGAGCTGCACGGCTTCGACTTCGACCGGTGCATGGCCAAGGCGGCGGAGATCTACGACACCACGCTCGCCATATTCGCCCGGGCGAAGCAGGACGGGATCCCGCCCGCGGCCGCCGCCGACAGGATCGCCGAGCAGCGCATCGCGGAGGCCCGCGGCCCGCGCTGATCCGCCTCCGCGCGGGCGCGGAAGCGCACCTGCGGAGAATGACCGAAAAGCGCCCCCTGGTTCCCCGGCCCCCTCGGTGGTCCGGCCGGGGTTCCGGGGGTGCGCGGCGGCCTGAAGACGATCATCGCGGCGGAAAATCCCGCGTCACGAGACGAGACTCACGCCCGTCGGCGGGTCGTCCGCCAAGAAGAGGTTAAAATCGCAGCTGACCAGCGAGGAAGGGGCTCCTCGCCGGTCATGCGCGAAGGCGCGTCCTGCGGGCGACGTACCGTATGGCCGCAGGAGCAGGTACCGTGGAAGCCCTACGGACCGGTCTCTCCACGGAGAGTCCGTTCCGGATCATGAACGCGTGTCAAGACTCTGGGGCCATGAAGCCCCGATACCGAGGGGGTCGAGCCATGGGGCGCGGCCGGGCCAAGGCCAAGCAGACAAAGGTCGCCCGCCAGCTGAAGTACAACAGCGGCGGGACTGACCTGTCGCGTCTGGCCAACGAGCTGGGCGCTTCGACTTCGCAGCAGCCGCCGAATGGCGAGCCGTTCGAGGACGATGACGAGGAAGACGACCCGTACGCGCAGTACGCGGATTTGTACAACAACGACGATGACGACGAGGACGCGGACGAGTCCGGCCCGTCGGCACAGCGCCGCGGCGCCTGAGCTCGTACTTCGGTAGGTCTCACCGGTCACCGGTGGATCGAGTACTCGAATACGTCGAACACGTCGGAATAACGTCGCGTACGTCCCGCGGAAGCGGCACAGACAGCGGCACATCGCACTTCACCCGGTCCGGGGTTCACGCCGGACCGGGTTTCGTGCTGTCCGGGGCGGACTACTTGGCGTAGTCGCCGGTGAGCTCGGCTCCGGTCGTGTGGTCGCCGCGGTCGGTGATCTCACCGGCGACCCAGGAGTCCACGCCGCGGTCGGCGAGGGTCGTCAGGGCCACGTCCACCGACTCCTCGGGGACGACGGCGATCATGCCCACGCCCATGTTGAGCGTCTTCTCCAGCTCCAGGCGCTCGACCCGGCCCGCGGTGCCGACGAGGTCGAAGACCGCGCCGGGCGCCCATGTGGAGCGGTCCACGGTGGCGTGCAGGCCGTCCGGGATCACCCGGGCGAGGTTGGCCGCGAGGCCGCCGCCGGTGACGTGGCTGAAGGCGTGCACGTCGGTGGTGCGGGTGAGCGCCAGGCAGTCCAGGGAGTAGATCTTGGTGGGCTCCAGGAGCTCCTCGCCGAGGGTGCGGCCGAATTCCTCGACCCGCTGGTCGAGGGTCATCTTCGCGCGGTCGAAGACCACGTGCCGCACCAGCGAGTACCCGTTGGAGTGAAGACCGGAGGACGCCATGGCGATGACCGCGTCACCCTTACGGATGCGATCGGGGCCGAGCACGCGGTCGGCCTCCACGACGCCCGTGCCCGCGCCCGCGACGTCGAAGTCGTCGGGGCCGAGCAGGCCCGGGTGCTCCGCCGTCTCGCCGCCCACGAGCGCGCAGCCCGCGAGGACGCAGCCCTCGGCGATGCCCTTGACGATGGCGGCGACGCGCTCCGGGTGGACCTTGCCGACGCAGATGTAGTCGGTCATGAACAGCGGCTCCGCGCCGCACACGACGATGTCGTCCATGACCATGGCGACCAGGTCGTGGCCGATCGTGTCGTAGACGCCGAGCTGACGGGCGAGGTCGACCTTGGTGCCGACGCCGTCCGTGGCGGAGGCGAGCAGCGGCCGCTCGAAGCGCTTGAGGGCGGAGGCGTCGAAGAGCCCGGCGAAGCCGCCGAGGCCGCCGAGGCCCGCGACCTCCGGGCGCTGGGTCTTCTTGACCCACTCCTTCATCAGCTCGACGGCGCGGTCGCCCGCCTCGATGTCGACGCCGGCCGCCGCGTAGGAGGCACCAGTACCAACAGTTGTCTCAGACATTGCCTGGGATCTTTCGGGTTTGACGATGGGCTCAGGGGCGACGGATCGCGTCGGCCGCGGCCGTGGCCGCGGGACCCGCGGCCAGCTCGGTCTCCAGGAGCTGCTTGCCGAGCAGTTCGGGGTCCGGGAGCTCCATCGGGTACTCGCCGTCGAAGCAGGCGCGGCAGAGGTTCGGCTTGTCGATGGCCGTGGCCTCGATCATGCCGTCGATGGAGATGTACGCCAGGGAGTCGGCGCCGAGCGAGGTGCCGATCTCTTCGATGCTCATGCCGTTGGCGATGAGCTCGGCCCGGGTGGCGAAGTCGATGCCGAAGAAGCAGGGCCACTTCACGGGCGGCGAGGAGATCCGGATGTGGACCTCGGCGGCGCCGGCCTCGCGGAGCATCTTGACCAGGGCGCGCTGGGTGTTGCCGCGGACGATCGAGTCGTCGACGACCACCAGGCGCTTGCCCCTGATGACTTCCTTGAGCGGGTTCAGCTTCAGCCGGATGCCGAGCTGGCGGATGGTCTGCGAGGGCTGGATGAAGGTCCGGCCGACGTAGGCGTTCTTGACCAGGCCCGCGCCGAAGGGGATGCCGGAGGCCTCCGCGTAGCCGATCGCGGCGGGGGTGCCGGACTCCGGCGTCGCTATCACCAGGTCGGCGTCGGCCGGGGCTTCCTTGGCCAGTTTCCGACCCATCTCGACGCGCGAGAGGTAGACGTTCCTGCCCGCGATGTCGGTGTCGGGCCGGGCCAGGTAGACATACTCGAAGACACAGCCCTTGGGCTTCGCTTCCGCGAAGCGGGAGGTGCGGAGGCCGTTCTCGTCGATGGCGACGAACTCGCCGGGCTCGACCTCGCGGACGAAGCTGGCGCCGCAGATGTCGAGGGCGGCGCTCTCCGACGCGACGACCCAGCCGCGCTCCAGGCGGCCGAGGACGAGGGGGCGGATGCCCTGCGGGTCCCTGGCCGCGTACAGCGTGTTCTCGTCCATGAAGACGAGGCTGAAGGCGCCCTGCACCTGCGGAAGGACCGCGGCGGCCGCGTCTTCTATGGTCAGCGGCTTGCCGTCGGCGTCGGTCTGGCCCGCGAGGAGCGCGGTGACCAGGTCCGTGTCGTTGGTCGCGGCGACCTGGGTGGCGCGGCCGTTCTCCTTCGGCAGGTCGGCGACCAGCTCGGCGAGGCGGGCGGTGTTGACCAGGTTGCCGTTGTGGCCGAGGGCGATGGAGCCCCGGGCCGTGGCACGGAACGTCGGCTGGGCGTTCTCCCAGACGGAGGCTCCGGTGGTGGAGTAGCGGGCGTGTCCGACCGCGATGTGTCCCTGGAGAGAACCGAGCGAGGTCTCGTCGAAGACCTGGGACACGAGGCCCATGTCCTTGAAGACGAGGATCTGGGAGCCGTTGCTGACCGCGATTCCCGCGGATTCCTGACCCCGATGCTGGAGGGCGTAGAGCCCGAAGTACGTGAGCTTTGCGACCTCTTCGCCCGGAGCCCAGACACCGAAGACGCCACAAGCGTCCTGGGGGCCTTTCTCGCCGGGGAGCAGATCGTGATTGAGTCGACCGTCACCACGTGGCACGGCACCGAGTGTAGGCGAGATCGACCACTGGTCCGAATTGGGGATACGCGACCTGTACGGAGCGTAGGCGCGGGCTTTACGGGCGCTCGACGGGGCGCGGCTGGATCTGTACGTTCCACCAAGCCGCCGGTGCGCGGACCGCGCGACCTTCCCCTCGCCGATCTTGGTTCGGCCGGGTTGCTTCGGGCGTGCGAAGGGCGTGTGAACAGGCACGACAGTGCGTTGACAGCCGCCCGCGGGGTCCGTGAGGCTCCTGGTTCATGCAGCCCTTCGGAGCCATCGCGGCGGTCCCGCTGGTGCGGCGCCGCCACGTCGATCTGGCCCGCGTCGCGAGCGCGATCTGTCAGCGAGCCGTGTGAGCCCCACTTTCATTTCGCCCCGGTTCAGGGCGTTTTGACGGCTTCGCCCATGGGACGTTTGTCACGCTGAAACGTTCCTGTTCAGGCCGCGGAGGGTCTCCTCCGCCTCGGCCGACGGGGCTTCCCCCCGCCTTCGCACGCGCCTTTACACCCCAGCCCGGGGCGTTCCCCCCGCCTCCCGCGCGCGGCATCCGCCGCTGCCGTGCGGGGCGTCCGCACGCCCCCGCGCGGGGGCGCCCTCTCCGCCCTGGAGCCCTTTGTGTCTTCGTACGAGTCCCCGTTGTCCCGGCGTGCCTTCACCGGGGGTGTGGCGGGTGCCGCCGCTGCCGTCGGCATCAGCGGCGGCGAGGCCGTCGCCGCGCCCGCCGAGCGGCCCTTCGCCGCCCGCGCGGGCCGCCCGGGGCGCCCCGCGCGGCGGCCCAACATCCTCTTCGTCCTCGGCGACGACCTCGGCTGGGCCGACCTGTCGTCGTACGGCTCGCCGCACATCAAGACCCCGCACCTGGACCGGCTCGCCCGCCAGGGCGTGCGCTTCACGCAGGCCTACTCCGGCTCCGCGACCTGCTCGCCGACCCGCTTCAGCCTGTACACCGGGCGCTTCCCCGGCCGCACCGAGGGCGGGCTCGCCGAGCCCATCGCGGACAGGTCGGCGGGCCTGGAGCCCACCCACCCCACGCTCGCCTCGCTGCTGCGCGACGCCGGGTACGCCACCGCCCTGATCGGCAAGTGGCACTGCGGCTATCTGCCGGACTACTCGCCCACCCGATCGGGCTGGGACGAGTTCTTCGGGAACTTCGGCGGGGCCCTGGAGTACTACTCGAAGCTAGGCCTGGGCGGCGAGTACGACCTGTACGAGGGCGACGCGGCCTATAAGGACCTGCGCTACTACACCCGCATCCTGACCGA
Source organism: Streptomyces sp. NPDC043996 (assembly GCF_056435225.1). NCBI lineage: Bacteria > Bacillati > Actinomycetota > Actinomycetes > Kitasatosporales > Streptomycetaceae > Streptomyces > Streptomyces sp. NPDC043996. The sequence continues at coordinate 188,124 of NZ_JBWKEY010000010.1, forward strand.
GCGGGCCAGCGAGTACGTGCGGCGCGAGCACGACCGGCCGTGGCTGCTCAACCTCAACTTCACGACGCCGCACTGGCCGTGGATCGCCGACGGCGACACCGAGGCCAGCGCGGAGGTCGTGCGGCGGATCAAGGCCGGGGACCGCGGCGCCCTCCAGCACCGGGACGGCGGGTCGATCGCCAAGTACACGGAGATGGTGCAGGACCTGGACCGCTCGATCGGCCATGTGCTGCACGCCCTGAAGAAGTCCGGGCAGGAGCGGGACACCCTCGTCTTCTTCGCCTCCGACAACGGCGGCGAGCGCTTCTCCTACAACTGGCCGCTGTCCGGCAACAAGGGCTCGCTGCGGGAGGGCGGCATCCGGGTGCCGACGATCCTGCGCTGGCCCGCCCGGATCGACGGCGGGCAGGTCAGCGACGAGCCGGTGTACACGCCGGACTGGACGGCGACGCTCCTGGAGCTCGGCGGCGCCAGGCCCGCGGCGGCCTACCCGCTCGACGGCACGAGCCTCGCCGGGCACCTGCTGCGCGGCGAGGAGCCGCGCGAGCGCGACCTGTTCTGGCGGGTGCGCGGCGAGCGGGCGCTGCGGCGCGGCCACTGGAAGTACTACCGCGGCAAGGGCGGCGCGGACCAGCTCTTCCACCTGGGCCGCGACCAGCGCGAACAGGCGGACCTCGCGCGCCGCGAGCCGGAGCTGCTGCGGGAGCTGCGGGCGTCCTGGGAGCGGACGGACGCGGGGCTGCTGCCTTATCCGGCGGCGTAGGCGGGGTCGCGCCACCCGGCCCGCGGTGTTACTTCGCCTTGCTCGCGTCGGCGGTCGCGCTGGCGCTCACCACCGTGCCGTCGGCCGCCGTGAGCGTGAGGCCGTCGTCCTTGATCTCGTACCGGGCCGTGCCCTTGAACAGCTTGAGCAGGTCGCGTTCGGTCTTCGCCTTGGCGCCCGCGCACATCATGCGGGTCAGCTTGGGCGTGCCGAGGGCGAGGGCGCCGTCGCGCGGTTCGGCCGTGGCGGTGACGTCGTTGCAGCCGAGGTTGCCGCGCAGGGTGCCGTCCTTGCCGAAGGTCAGCCGGGCCTTGCCCGCGACCTGCTTGGGCAGGGGCCGCGTCGAGTCGCCCTTGCCCACGGAGTCCACGGCCCAGGTGGTGCCCTCGAGCGGGGCCCCGGGGTCGGTGGGCCCGCTGGTCAGGGCGATCCGGTCGCCGTCGGCGTTGGTGAGCGTGAGGCGGCCGTTGGCCAGCTTGGCCTTGTCCGCCTTGAGCTCGCCGTCGAGGGCGCGGGCCAGGCTGTTCTCGAAGTCGAGGGCGTCACAGGCGATCTCGGTGTGCACGCCCGGCTCGAAGCGGACGGTGTCGCCCTTCACGGAGACATCGGCGCCGTAGCCGTTGCAGCCGAAGTGGCCGCCCGCGCCGCCCTTGCCGCCGAGTCGCACATAGGTGCCGCTCGGGGCCCGCTGTTTCTCGCCGTCGACGGTGAGGCTCTCCACGTTCCAGCGCACGCCGGTCAGGGGCGCCTGGGAACCGGAACCCGGCTTGCCGGACTTGTCGTGCTTGCCGTCGTCACCGGAGCCGGACTCCGAGCCGCAGGCGGCGAGCAGTCCGGCGGCGGCGAGGACGGTGAGGGTCTGGGTCATGCGCTGCTTGTACATGTCACTGTGACGGGCCGCACCCCGGTCCGGTTCCGTCCCGCCGCCTCAGCCCATGAGCGGCAGAAGCCCGCCCAGATCGGCCCGTTCACCGCTCGCGCTGACCCGTGCGTCGTCGAGGGCGGCGGCCCACTGGGTCCGCCCCGTGGCGAGCCGGATCCAGGTCAGCGGGTCGGTCTCGACGACGTTCGGCGGGGTGCCGCGGGTGTGCCGGGGGCCCTCGACGCACTGGACGACGGCGTACGGCGGCACGCGCACCTCCACCGCGCCGCCGGGCGCCTTCAGGGCGAGCGTGTCGGCGAGCAGCCGGGTGCAGGCGGCGAGCGCCTGGCGGTCGTAGGGGACGTCGAGGCCGGGCACGGCGTCGTTCAAGTCGTCGGTGTGGACGATCAGTTCGACGGTGCGCGTGACCATGAAGTCGGCGAGGGACATGCCGCCGAAGCGCATCGGGACGAGGCGGGTCGCGGGGACGCCGGGCAGCGCCGCCGTGAGCCGGTCGGCGGCCTGTCCGAACAGGGCGTCGAGGTCCGTGCCCCCGGCCACGATGCCGCGGACGTCCTCGTCGACCCGGCCCGCGGCCGCCGAGGTCTGGAACGCCCAGTTCTGCAGCGTGACCTCGGCCTTGTCCGGCTCGGGCGCGTCCAGGGCGCGGGCCACCGCGCCGAGCGACATCGTCAGGTGCGCGGCCAGTTCGCGCACGCTCCAGTCGCCGAGCCGGGTGGGCCGCGCCAGTTGCTCCTCGGTCAGGCCCGCGACCGCTTCCCGCACGGTCGTGAACTGGGTGAGGACAGCGGTGCGGATCTTGCTCGGGTCGTAGGCGCGGGCGCGCTTCTTGGCCGGTGGCATAGCGGGAGCCTAAGCCTTGACCGCGTACGCGCTGAGTCCTTTTTCCAGCAGGCCGAAGGCGGCGCGGGCGAGCCGGTCGGCGTCGGCGGCGAGCTGGTCGAGGGGGGCGCCCGCCATGCGGCGGCGCATGATGTCCGTGCACACCACGTGGCGGGCGCCGATGAGCTGGGCGGCGGCGACCTGGGCGAGCAGCGGCTCGCCGGTCTCCGCAGCGAGCTGCTCGGCCAGCAGGGTCTGGCCGCGCAGGTGGAAGTCGTGCGCGCGCTGGAGGAGTACGGGGGTCTCCAGGACCAGGCGCAGGGTCTGGAGCGCGCGCTGGTCGTCGCTGAGGCCGACCGCCGGTGACCGCTCCGCGATCAGGCCGAGCAGCTGGCGGCGCAGGGCGTCGACGGCGGACTCGCCGGGGGCGCGGCCGCGCACGGCGGCGGCCGCGTCGCCGATGTGCTCCTCCATCGGCCGCAGGACCAGGTCTTCCTTGGTGCCGAAGTAGTTGAAGACCGTCATCTTCGATACGTCGGCGGCCGCGGCGATCTCGGCGACGGACACCTTGTCGAAGCCGCGCTCGGCGAAGAGGTCCACCGCGGCCCGCCATATCCGCTGGGCCGTCTGCCTTTTCTTGCGCTCGCGCAGCCCCGGCTCGCGGGCCTGGGGCGCCTCAGCGGCGGCCATGCGCGTCAATCTGTGCTGCCATGCGCCGCATTATGCCAGGATGAATATTAGACCTGGTCGAAAGATGTACCGAGCGACGCCGCGTGCTCGGGCGGGGCCGCGTGCTCGGGCGGGGCCGCCTCGAACACCTCCTTCCCGGCGGGCACCCCGATCCCCCGCCAGCGGAACGGAATCCCGCGCGCCGCGTCCAGGTCGGGGGCGTCCATGAGCTGGAAGTGCAGATGCGGCTCGGAGGAGTTGCCGGAGTTGCCGCACCGCCCGATGACCTGGCCCGCGCGCACCCGGTCCCCGGCGCGCACGGCGAGGGAGCCGCGCTTCAGGTGCGCGTACGCCGCGTACGTACCGTCGCCGAGGTCCAGGATCACGTGGTTGCCGAAGATCCGGTGGGCCCCGGCGAGACCGCGCAGTTCGCCCTCGACGAGCAGCAGATAGGCCACGCCGAGCAGGGAGTTGCGGCTGAGGTGGTCGCGCTGGCCGTCCTCGGCGTGCACGACGGTGGCCTCGGCCACGGCGAGCAGGTCCGCGCCGAAGGCCGGGAAGCGGTCGGCGCGCCGGGCCAGCGGCCACAGCCAGGCGAAGCCGGGGCGGGGGCGCTCCTCGTCCTCGGCGACGACGTCGATCGCGTACGTCTGCCCGAGGGCGTGGACGCCGTGGCTCGGGGTGTTGTCCGCGGGGCTGTTGAGCGCGGACCAGCGGCCGGTCACCGGGGCGAGCACCTCGACGGGGTCGCGCGGTTCGATCTTGAGGTCATGGCTCGCGGAACGGCCGGCGGCGACGCCCGCCGCCCAGGACAGGGCCAGCGGCGTGAACACCAGCCACCAGGCGAAGGGGTAGTCGACGAAGAAGCTGCCGACGACGGCCCCGAAGAAGACGAGCATCAACAGGCGCTGCAGCAGCGCGCACAGCTTGCGTATGAACATGGCGGTTCCCCCAGCGGTCATGCGGTCAGTCACGCGGTCAGTCACGCGGTCAGTCATGCGATCAGTGATGCGATCAGCCGCGCGATCCGTCACGCGTCGGCCGATCAGGGCACGCGACCGCTCACGGCGTCGCCGCCGAGAGCGCCACGAGCAGGGGCACCACCCGCCCCGCGGGCACCTCGTGGCGCCCGCGCCCGGTGGCCTGGAGCCAGCCCGCGGCGGTCAGTTGGCGCAGGTGGTGGTAGATCTGCCCGGTCGTGCCGATGTCGTCGAGCGCGGCGAGCTCGGCCGCGGTGCGGCGGCCGCCGAGGATCTCGCGGAGCAGCCGCAGCCGCACCGGATGCCCAAGCGCGGCGAACGACTCCGCGGCCGCCGCCAGGTCATCCCCGAGCACCTCCGCGGTGACCTGCCCGTACTGCCAGTCGTACCGCTGCCCTGTCGGCAGCCGGACCGCGCCGGTGAACAGCACCCCGCCGTCGGCCGCGCCGAGCCCGGCCAGCTGCTCCTTCAGTCCGTCGAGCGCCCAGAAGTCGCCCTCCCCGGCCACGGGAGCCGTGCGGTCGGCGCCTTCGAGTGCCGCGATGCGCCGTTCCAGGTCGGCGACGCGCTGTTCAAGATCCACGTACTGATCTTACGTAATTACGTAACTCCGCACAAGGAGTCGTATCCCGCGCAGTGGCGGCCCGGGCGTGAGCATCGGGGCGCGAACTCCCCTCATCCGGGTGAGCTTCCCGGGAACCGCCGCGCCCGGCCCGCGACCCCTGATCAACACTGGCCCCACCTAGATCAACACCGAGAGCACCACTGATCCCACGGGGAAGGGGCCCACCATGACGCTCATAGCCGAGCCGCCGCAGCTGCCGGTCGAGGAGTTCGAGGAGATCGAGAGGACCGTCGCCGCCACGTCGGAGTCCGTCCGGCTCGAGTTCATCGACGGCCGCATCGGCGTGAAGGGCTTACCGGACAGCGAACACGGCGAGATCATCGCCTGGCTGCGGCGGCAGTGCCAGCGACAGCGCCGCGACCTCAAGCTCTACAGCGCCCGGCACGGCCTGACGGTCGAGGAGTGGCAGTGCCCCACCGGCCGCGCCCGCCCGGACTGCTCGCTCGCGCCGGAGGGCTACTTCCTCGGCAAGCCCGACTGGGCCGATGCCAGCGGCGTGTTCATGACCGTCGAGGTCACCTCGTACGACTCCGACACCCACCGCCGCGACCGCGAGGACAAGCCCGCCGCCTACGCGGGCGCCGGCATCCCGGTCTATCTGCTCATCGACCGGCACACCCGCACGGTCGTCGTGCACAGCGACCCCGACCCCGAAGCGGGCGAGTACGCCGTCACCCAGACCGCGCGCTTCGGCGCGAAGGTCAGGCTCCCCGAGCTGATCGGGGTCACCCTCCACACCGCGGAACTGAGGGGTTACGCCCACTAGGACCCTAGGGCCCTGGCAGCCCGAAGGGCCCCGCCCAGGAGAGGACGGGGCCCGATGACGGACGTGACGGAGGCGCTCAGGCGAACAGCGCCGGAATCGTCTCCGTGTGCGCGGCCCGCAGCTCGTCGAGGCCGAGGGCGAACTGGCCCTGCACCTCGACCGCGTCGCCGTCGACGACACCGATCCGCGTGGCGGGCAGACCCCGCGCCCCGCACATGTCGGTGAACCGCAGCTCCTCGCTCCGCGGCACGGAGACGACGGCACGCCCCGCGGACTCGCTGAGCAGGAACGTGAACGCGTCAAGACCGTCGGGCACCACGAGGCGCGCACCCGCCCCGCCGCGCAGGCAGGACTCCACGACCGCCTGCGCCAGGCCGCCGTCGGACAGGTCGTGCGCGGCGTCGATCATGCCGTCGCGCGAGGCGGAGATCAGGATGTCGGCGAGCAGCCGCTCCCGCTCCAGGTCGACCTTGGGCGGCAGGCCGCCGAGGTGGTCGTGCACGACCTGGGACCAGGCCGAGCCGCCGAACTCCTCGGTGGTGTCGCCGAGCAGGTAGAGGAGCTGGCCCTCCTCCTTGAACGCGATCGGCGTGCGGCGCGTGACGTCGTCGATGACGCCGAGCACGGCCACGACCGGGGTCGGGTGGATCGCCGTCTCACCGGTCTGGTTGTACAGCGAGACGTTGCCGCCGGTGACCGGGGTGCCGAGCGCCAGGCAGCCGTCCGCGAGGCCGCGGGTGGCCTCCGCGAACTGCCACATCACGTCCGGGTCCTCGGGCGAGCCGAAGTTCAGGCAGTTGGAGATGGCGAGCGGCTTGGCGCCGGAGGCCGCGACGTTGCGGTACGACTCGGCGAGCGCGAGCTGCGCGCCCGCGTACGGGTCGAGCTTCGCGTACCGGCCGTTGCCGTCCGTGGCCATCGCGACGCCGAGGTTGGTGTCCTCGTCGACGCGGACCATGCCCGCGTCCTCGGGCTGCGCGAGGATCGTGTTGCCCTGCACGAAGCGGTCGTACTGGTCGGTGATCCACGCCTTGGAGGCCTGGTTCGGGGACGCCACGACCTTCAGGACCTGGTCCTTGAGCTCCTCGGCGGTCGCCGGGCGCGGCAGCTTCGCCGCGTCGTCGGCCTGGAGGGCGTCCTGCCAGCTGGGGCGCGCGTAGGGGCGGTGGTAGACCGGGCCCTCGTGCGCGACCGTGCGCGGCGGCACGTCCACGATCTGCTCGCCGTGCCAGAAGATCTCCAGGCGCTCGCCGTCCGTCACCTCACCGATGACGGTCGCGATGACGTCCCACTTCTCGCAGATCTCCAGGAAGCGCTCGACCTTGCCGGGCTCGACGATCGCGCACATGCGTTCCTGCGACTCGCTCATGAGGATCTCCTCAGGAGAGAGCGTCGCGTCGCGCAGCGGCACGGTGTCGAGCTCGACGCGCATGCCGCCGGAACCGGCCGATGCCAGCTCGCTGGTCGCACAGGAGAGCCCGGCGCCGCCGAGGTCCTGGATGCCGTCGACCAGCTTCTCCTTGAAGATCTCCAGGGTGCACTCGATGAGGAGCTTCTCCTGGAAGGGGTCGCCGACCTGCACGGCCGGGCGCTTGGCCGGGCCCGTCGACTCGAAGGTCTCGGACGCGAGCACGGAGACTCCGCCGATGCCGTCGCCGCCCGTGCGGGCGCCGTACAGGATGACCTTGTTGCCCGCGCCCGAGGCCTTCGCGAGGTGGATGTCCTCGTGCTTCATCACGCCGATGCACCCGGCGTTGACCAGCGGGTTGCCCTGGTAGCAGGGGTCGAAGACGACCTCGCCGCCGATGTTGGGCAGGCCCAGGCAGTTGCCGTAGCCGCCGATGCCCGCGACGACACCCGGCAGGACGCGCTTGGTGTCGGGGTGGTCGGCGGCGCCGAAGCGCAGCGGGTCCACGACGGCGACCGGGCGCGCGCCCATCGCGAGGATGTCGCGCACGATGCCGCCGACGCCGGTCGCGGCGCCCTGGTAGGGCTCGATGTACGACGGGTGGTTGTGCGACTCGACCTTGAAGGTGACCGCGTAGCCCTGGCCGACGTCGACGACGCCCGCGTTCTCGCCGATGCCGACGAGCATGGCGTCGTTGGCGGGGACCTTCTCGCCGAACTGCTTCAGATGGACCTTGCTGCTCTTGTACGAGCAGTGCTCGGACCACATGACGGAGTACATGGCGAGCTCGGCGCCGGTCGGGCGGCGGCCGAGGATCTCCTTGATCCGCGCGTACTCGTCCTCCTTGAGGCCGAGTTCCTTCCAGGGCTGCGCGGCCTCGGGGCTCTCCGCCGCGTGCTTGACGGTGTCGAGGGTCATCGGGCGTCCACCAGTTTCTTCAGGATCGAGGTGAAGAATCCCAGGCCGTCCGTGCGGCCGGTCCCGATCAGCGGCTCGACCGCGTGCTCGGGGTGCGGCATGAGGCCGACGACGTTCCCGGCCTCGTTCGTGATGCCCGCGATGTCGCGCAGCGAGCCGTTCGGGTTCATGTCCAGATAGCGGAAGGCGACGCGGCCCTCGGCCTCCAGCATGTCGAGGGTGCGCTCGTCGGCGACGTAGCGTCCGTCGATGTTCTTCAGCGGGATGGAGATCTCCTGGCCCGGCGCGTAGTCGGCCGTCCAGGCGGTCTCGTCCGTCTCGACCCGCAGCTTCTGGTCGCGGCAGATGAAGTGCAGGTGGTTGTTGCGCAGCATCGCGCCGGGCAGCAGGTGCGTCTCGGTCAGGACCTGGAAGCCGTTGCAGATGCCGAGGACCGGCATTCCCGCCTTGGCCTGGTCGATGACCGACTCCATGACGGGCGAGAAACGGGAGATGGCACCGGCCCGCAGATAGTCGCCGTAGGAGAAGCCGCCGGGCAGGACCACGGCGTCGACCTGCTTGAGGTCCTTGTCCCGGTGCCACAGCGGCACGGCCTCCGCGCCCGCGACGCGCACGGCGCGCTGGGTGTCACGGTCGTCGAGGGTGCCCGGAAAAGTGACGACTCCGATTCGGGCAGTCACTTGTCGGCTCCCTCGGATCCGTCGGAGGCTTCCACCTTTACGACGAAGTCCTCGATCACGGTGTTGGCGAGGAAGGTTTCCGCCATCTCGTGGATACGGGCGAGCGCGGCGTCGTCGACCGGCCCCTCCACTTCGAGTTCGAAGCGCTTTCCCTGACGTACATCGGAGATGCCCTGGAATCCGAGGCGCGGCAGCGCACGCTGCACCGCCTGTCCCTGGGGGTCGAGGATCTCCGGCTTGAGCATGACGTCGACTACGACGCGTGCCACTGGCACTCCCGGTGTGTGGTGCTTGCGTGTGCTGCTGGCAAGTGCGACTCGCGAGCCGCTCGAGCAGGTTCCTTCAGACTACCCGCACAAAATTTCTACCCGCGTAGATTCGTAGCAACATACGTGACGCCGATCACCCAGGCTCCCGGAACCGCTGGTCACCGAGGCGTCGACGGGGACACGTACGCGAAAAATCCTGGAAAAGATCACAGTTCACCATTGCGCCGGACGCCCCACCGCGGCCACTCTGCTGCCAAGCGGCCCCGGGGGCGCATTACCCGCGGGCCGCCACCGGAACACGCGGTGGGTTTTCGTCGGCTTCCCCATTCAATGCCGGGCACTGTACAAAGGAATTGGCAATAGCCGATACTTTGTCCCAAAACTGCCGGACAGTCGGCATCACCGCACGTCATTGCGGTGGCGTCGCACGAAAGGACCGATATTCGTGGCGCAGCGTGTCGTGGTCACTCTCTATGACGACATCGACGGCTCAGAAGCGGCGGAAACGGTCGTCTTCGGTCTCGACGGGAAGTCGTACGAGATCGACCTCAACGAAACCAATGCCGAGAAACTCCGCAAGGTGCTGACCCCCTACCTGGACGCGGCCCGCAAGAAGTCGAAGTCCGGCAAGGTCTTCCGGCACACGGCGGTGACCCCCGACCCGGCGGCCGTCCGCGCCTGGGCCCGCTCCAACAAGCTGGAAGTACCGCCGCGGGGGCGCATCCCGAAGAAGGTGTACGAGGCGTTCCAGGAGGCGAACTGAACCAGGCGACCGCCGGCGGCGAGGCCCCGGCCCCCGGCGGGCCCGGCCGCGCCCCGGAGCGCCAACTCGCCCGGGAGCGGCCGCCGATGACGGTGTCGCGGGGGTGCTGTGCGGCCGAACTTGCGCAGCACCCCTGTTGATCAGCTAGAGTCTGGAGCACGCCGAGGGGCGAGGCCGAAAGGCCGGGCCCCACAGCAGCGTGCGGGTGTAGTTCAGTAGTAGAACATCCCCCTTCCAGGGGGAAGGCGCAGTGTGCGATCCCTGTCACCCGCTCCGCACCGCGGACCGACCACCCATCTGGGTGCGGTAAGCTGGTGCTCGCACCGACCAGTGAGAGCCGGTCGGGAGCAGTGCGAACGTAGCTCAGTTGGTAGAGCGCAACCTTGCCAAGGTTGAGGTCGCGAGTTCGAACCTCGTCGTTCGCTCAGAGTAAGAAGCCCGGTGCCACAGGCACCGGGTTTCTTCGCGTTCGCGGGCACCTTCGGGCTGACATTTGTCATGAGTCCCGATGACAGGGCGCACTGCACGACCGCCCGCCCGCGCAGAACCCTTGAAGCATGACTCAGCACGTGATCGACGCGACCGACCTGCGGCGCGGCTACGCGGGCGGCTTCGAGGCGGTCCGGGGGATCTCGTTCACCGTCGGCCAGGGCGAACTGTTCGCCCTGCTCGGCACGAACGGAGCGGGCAAGACCTCCACCGTCGAACTCCTCGAGGGCCTGACCGCACCCGCCGGAGGCAGCGTCCGCGTCCTCGGCCACGACCCGTACCGCGAACGCGCCCAGGTGCGGCCGCGCATCGGCGTCATGCTCCAGGAAGGCGGCTTCCCCTCCGAGCTGACCGTCACCGAGACCGCCCGCATGTGGGCCGGGTGCACCAGCGGCGCCAGGACCGTCGCCGAAGCCCTCGACACCGTCGGGCTCGGCAAGCGCGGCGGCACCCGCGTCAAACAGCTCTCCGGCGGCGAGAAGCGGCGGCTAGACCTCGCGATGGCGCTCATCGGCGAACCCGAGGTGCTGTTCCTCGACGAGCCCACCACCGGACTCGACGCCGAAGGCCGCCGCGAGACCTGGGAGTTGGTGCGCGCCCTGCGGGACAAGGGAACCACCGTGCTGCTCACCACGCACTACCTGGAAGAGGCCGAACAGCTGGCCGACCGGCTCGCCATCCTGCACGAAGGGCGCATCGCCGCCACCGGACGCGTCGCCGACATCGTCGCCACGCAGCCCGCCCGGATGGCCTTCACCCTGCCCGACGGCTACCACCTCGGCGACCTGCCGCCCCTGCCCGACCTCGGCGTCACCGGACACGAACTGGACGGCCGCCGGGTGCGGCTGCGCACCACCACCCTCCAGCGCTCCGCGACCGCGCTCCTCACCTGGGCCGAGCGCACCGGAGTCCGCCTCGACGGACTCGACATCCGCGCCGCCTCCCTGGAAGAGGCCTTCCTGCGGATCGCACGGAACGCCGAGACCACGACCGGGCCCCAGGAGGACGCGGCATGAGCACGGTGACCACCACCCCCACCGGAACCGGGCGCCCCGCGCCCGCGCGGACCACCCCCGCCGGGCGCATGGGGGCGCTCGCACGCGCGGAGCTGACCCTGCTCGGCCGCAGCAAGGGCACGCTGGTCGCGGGGCTCCTCGTGCCGCTCGTCATGCCGTTCAGCGTCCGCTCGGCCGTCGACGAGATCGACCTGAAGGGCACAGGGCTGAACGTCGGCTCGGTCATCCTGCCCGCCTCGATCGGCTTCTCGCTGCTCTTCGCCGTGTATTCGGCGCTGGTGGGCGTGTACGCGGCCCGGCGCGAGGAACTCGTCCTGAAGCGGCTGCGCACCGGCGAGGTGCGGGACGCGGAGATCCTCGCGGGCGCCGCACTGCCCTCCGTGGCCATCGGCCTCGCCCAGTGCCTGCTGCTCGCCACCGGCTGCGCGGTCGTGCTCGACGTGGGCGCGCCCGAAGCACCGCACTACGCCGTCCTCGGGCTGCTCCTCGGGCTCGTCCTGTTCCCGCTGCTCGCGGCGGTGACGGCCAGCTTCAGCCGGAGCGTGGAGAGCGCCCAGGTCGCGGCGATGCCGCTGGTGCTCGTCTCCTTCATCGGCTCCGGCACGATGCTGCCCCTGGAAGTCCTGCCCGACCGCGTCGCCCGCGCTTGCGAACTCCTGCCGCTGACCCCCGTGATCGAGCTGGTCCGCGGCGGCTGGACCGGGCAGCTGTCCGCGGCCGAGGCGCTGCGCGCCCTGGTCATCGCGGTGGCCTGGACCGGCGGCGGCGTGTTTGCTGTACGACGGTGGTTCCGCTGGGAACCGCGCCGCTGAGGAGGCGAGCGACAGCGATGGACATCGTCGGGCGGATACGGGCCCTGCACCGGGGCTGGCATGAGCGCAGCAAGATCGAACGGGTCGAGCTCCAGTCGCTCGCGGCCTGGCACGCCATGCCCTGGATGCTGCACCTGAGCTGGGTCTCGCTGCCGCTCGGCCTGAACCTGGCGCCAGGACCCGCCGCGCTGGCCCTCGGCTCGGCGCTGCTCGTGACGGCCGCCGCCGCCTGCGTCCACACGAACCGGAGCCTGCGGCGGTCGCTCGACCACTATCTGAAGCGCGGCCCCTACCCCGCCCGCGACCTCGCCGTGTCCCGCGCGCTCCTGGTGGCCATGCTCCTGCTCGCCTTCGCGCTCCAGGCCGTGGACGGCGTCGAGTCCGGCCTGCTCGCCTTCACCACCGCTTTCATCGCCGTACCGCACCTGGAGGCGATCGCCTTCTCCCGGCCGCTGCGGGACTTCGCGCTGTGGTTCCTCGCCCTGGAAGCGGTGATCGTGGGCGGATACGCGCTCGTCGGGGTGCACGACGAGCGGCTGGCCGCGGTCGCGGGCCTGCTCGCCTTCGGCGCCGGGGTCGCCCTCTTCAGCACCCGCACCGGGGCCTGGTCCCTGGCCGTGATGTGGGAGGCCGACCGCGCCCGCGAGGTCGAGTCCCGGCTCGCCGTCGCCGAGGAGCGGCTGCGCTTCGGACGCGACCTGCACGACGTGATCGGCCGCAACCTCGCCGTCATCGCGCTCAAGAGCGAGCTCGCCGCGCAGCTCGCCCGGCGCGGAAGCACCGAGGCCGTGGACCAGATGGTCGAGGTGCAGCGGATCGCGAGGCAGTCCCAGCGCGAGATCCGCGAAGTCGTACGCGGCTACCGCGACGTCGACCTCGGCGTGGAGCTGATCGGCGCGCGGGGCGTCCTGGAGGCCGCCGGGATCGGCTGCCGGGTGGCCGGGGAGCCCGCCGGGCTGCCCGCACCGGTGCAGTCGGCGCTCGGCTGGGTCGTACGGGAAGGCACCACCAACGTGCTGCGGCACGGGGACGCGCGGCACTGCGCCATCACCGTGACGACCGGGGACGGAGAGACGACGCTGACCATCGACAACGACGGGGTGCCGGAGGCCGTCGACCCCACCGGCGGCACCGGCCTCGCCGGGCTGCGCGAGCGCCTGGCGGCCCTCGGGGGCACCCTGGAGCACACCGCGGCCGAGGGCCGGTTCCGCCTCACGGCACGCGTCCCGGCGACCGCGCCCGACCGGGCGGGCCCGGACGGAGCGGAGGCGGTGGCCGTGGCGGCGCCGCGCGGCGCCGGGATCGCGGAGGTGAAGGCCTCGTGAGCGTACGGGTGCTGCTCGCGGACGACGAGCATCTGATCCGGGGCGCCCTCGCCGCGCTCCTTCGCCTCGAGGACGACCTCGCCGTCGTCGCGGAGGCCGCGTCGGGGCCCGAGGCGCTCGCCATGGCGCTGGCCCACCGGCCGGACGTCGCCGTGCTCGACCTCCAGATGCCGGGGGCGGACGGTGTGAGCGTGGCCACATCGCTGCGCGAACAACTCCCCGGCTGCAAGGTCATGATCGTGACCAGCCACGGCAGGCCCGGACACCTCAAGCGGGCCCTCGCGGTCGGTGTGCGCGGGTTCGTCCCGAAGACGGTGAGCGCCCAGCGGCTCGCCGAGATCATCCGGACCGTCCACGACGGACGGCGCTACGTGGACCAGGAGTTGGCGGCCGACGCGATCTCCGCCGGGGACTCCCCGCTGACCGCGCGCGAGGCCGAGGTGCTCGAACTCGCCGCCGACGGAGCGTCGATCGCGGAGATCGCCGGGCGGGCCTCGCTGTCGCAGGGAACCGTCCGGAACTACCTCTCCGCGGCGGTCACCAAGACCGGCGCCGGGAACCGGCACGCGGCAGTGCGTCTCGCACGCGAGCGAGGTTGGGTATAGTAGCTATCGCGCTTCGGCGCAGCGCGGACGTAGCTCAGTTGGTAGAGCGCAACCTTGCCAAGGTTGAGGTCGCCAGTTCGAACCTGGTCGTCCGCTCCACAAGAAGCCCCCCGGTTCTGAGAACCGGGGGGCTTCGTCGTGCGGCTACGACCAGGACGTGCCGGTCAGACGCTCATACGCCTCGACGTACTTGGCGCGCGTCGCCGCCACCACGTCCTCGGGCAGCGGCGGGGGCGGCTGCTCGCTCGCGCGGTCCCAGCCGGACGCCGACGACGTCAGCCAGTCGCGCACGAACTGCTTGTCGAAGGACGGCTGCGCGCGCCCCGGCTCCCAGGTGTCGGCGGGCCAGAAGCGGGACGAGTCCGGGGTGAGGACCTCGTCGGCGAGGATCAGACGGTCCCCCTCGAAGCCGAACTCGAACTTGGTGTCCGCGAGGATCACGCCCCGGTCGCGCGCGACGTCGCGGGCCCTGCCGTACACCGCGAGGGTGGCCTGGCGCAGCTGCGCGGCGGTCTCGGCGCCGACCTGGCGGGCCACTTCCTCGTAGCTCACGTTCTCGTCGTGCTCGCCGACCTCGGCCTTGGTGGCGGGCGTGAAGATCGGCGCGGGCAGCTCGGAGCCGTCGACCAGGCCCTCGGGCAGCGCGAGACCGCAGACCGTGCGGCTCTGCCGGTACTCGACGAGGCCCGAGCCCGTCAGATAGCCGCGGGCGACACACTCCACCGGCACCATCGAAAGGGAGCGGCAGATCAGGGTGCGGCCCCGCCAGTCGGCCGGGGCGCCGGGCGGCAGCTCCGTGGAGATCACATGGTTCGGGACCAGGTCGGCGAGCTGGTCGAACCACCACAGCGAGAGCTGCGTGAGGACGCGGCCCTTGTCGGGGATCTCCGTCGGCAGCACCCAGTCATAGGCGGACATGCGGTCGCTGGCGACCATCACGAGGTCGCCCGCCTCGTTCTGGTACAGCTCGCGCACCTTGCCGGTGTGCAGATGCACCAGACCCGGAACCTGGATCGGCTCGGGCTTTTCAACGAATCCGGACACGGTTCCTCCCCGTGGTTCTGTCTAAGTACTCCGATTCTCCCGTATGCGAGGAGTGGTCTTGGCCAAGGGTTGGCCGAGAAGGGCCGGACGGCGTCAGTCGCGCGTCAGTCGCGCTTGCAGATCCGGTCGAGGAGGTTGGCGGTGGCGCGCTGCACCCGGGCGTCGACATGGCCGGGCCGGTCGAGCGCCGGGGACCAGGCGAAGGTCCCGGAGGCGAAGACGAGCGCGCCGGACGGGGCGCGGTACAGCGAGGTCTCCTGGTGGCGGACCGTGCCCTCGCCGTCCGCGTACGGGGAGTGGGCGAGCAGGATGCGGTCCTGGTGCTCGGGCAGCGCCGTGCGCGGGAAGTAGCGGTCGGCCTCGCCCGCGACCAGGCCCTCGGCCTCGTCGCCCTCGTGCGCGCCGGTCGCCTCCCACAGCCAGTGGTCGGCGTTGCGGACGACCAGGGGGTGCGGCTCGGGCACGCGGCCCGCGTACTGAATGCCCATCAGCTGCTGTTCGGGGACGTCGACCTCGCGCCACAGGGCGGCCTTGCCGGGGCCCCTGCGCTTGCGGCAGGTCAGCAGCCGGTCGGGGACGCCGGAGGGCGAGGGGCCGAGGTCCACCTGCCAGTACATGGTGTTGGCGGAGAGGAAGACGAGGGAGGTGCCGCCGTCGCGGGCCAGCTCGGCGGTGCGGCGCATCGACGCGGACCAGTACTCGTCGTGGCCGGGGAAGACCAGGCCGCGGTAGCGGGTGGGGTCGATGCGGCCCGCGTGCAGGTCGCGGGCGTCGGCGTAGGCGAGGTCGTAGCCGTACCGCTCGGCCCAGCGGATGAAGTCGTAGGCGTGGCCCACGTGCAGGGGCAGGCCCGCGCCCGCGTAGGGACGGTCGAAGGACACCGTGATCGCGGCCTCGCCCTCGCCGAGGAGCCGGCCCTCGTCGTCCCAGGCGTGATAGAGGCTGGCACCGGTCCTTCCGTCCTCCGGATAGAGGTTGTACGCCTGCCAGGTGATGTCCGGAAGCACCACGAGCAGGTCGGCGGAGGGCGCGTCGCCGAGCTCGCCCTGGACGAGGCTGTCGCGGACGGTGAAGGGGACGTGCGAGCGGTAGCCGTCGGCGGTGGTGAGCACGGCGACGTACGCGCCGATGTTCCAGTACGACGGGATCTGCAGCCGCCAGGACAGCCACCAGTGGTGGCACGAGACCGTGCGGTCGGCGGTGAGCGGCGGGGGCTGCACGATGCCCGCGAGGCGGGGACTGGTGGTGATCTGGGCGGCGCCGTCGCCGCCGTAGTGGCCGATGCGGTAGATGTCCACGCTGAACTGCTGCGGCGGGTCCACCGTGATGTGGAAGTCGAGGGCCTCGCCCGGGGCGGCGGCGCCGGTGCTGGTGAAGCCCTTGATCTGGCGGCGCACGTCGTCGGCGGTGCGGGGGCCGCCGCGGTTGCGGGCGGCCGGGACGCGGGCGGGCCCGGTGGCGCCGGGCGCCGGGGCGTGGTCGACGTACCAGGGAACGACCTGGCCCGTGTCGTCGAAGTAGTGCTCCGTCCCTCGGAGCCAGGGCAGCGGGCCCTGGCCGAAGGGGTCGGTCACGGCGTGGGCGAGGGCGCCCGACTCCCAGCGGCGGATCGGCTCCGGTCCCATGCGTAGTCCCCTCCCTCACTCCCCCGAGCCTGAAATCCGCCTCCGCCTGGTCATCGGCTCCGCGCCGGTGCGGGGGCGGTGCCGCCGCGTACGGGCGACGGCCTTGCGCTGCGGCACCCGGCCGGCCCCCCGGTGCGGTGCCGGCTGACATGCCGGTGTCGGCTTTCCGGTCCCAGCACATCACATTACGCACGCGGCCCGTCACCGTTCGTCGTGAATTGACGTGAGCGGAATCCCTGCCGGGGTGGCGCGGGTCCATCGACGCTCCGCGCCTCGCCCTCAAACGCCGGGCGGGCTATGTCTCCCGCCCGCCCGCCCTTACATCCCCGGCTGCCCCCGCACTCCCCGACCTAGCGGCTCGCGGGTGAGTGGGTGGGAAAGCCAGCCCGCGTGGAATTTCAAGCCCGTCCGGCGTTTGAGGACAAGCGCGAAGCGCGGAGATCCAGCCCGTCCGGCGTTTGAGGACGAGGCGCGGAGCGCCAATGCTTTGAGCGGGGGCGGACGGGGCGGCCAGCCCCGGTGGGGGTCGCCCCGCGAGGGGTCGTCAGACGAGTCGTAGCGGCTTCTCCGGGCGGATGCCCTGCGCCGTGAGCCAGGCCCGCAGCGGCTCGGCGTCGCCGTCCTCGACCAGCGTGCGCACGTGCGGCGTCAGATCGGCCGCGCGCTCGCCAGCGATGAGCAGGGAGGGCCCGTCCAGCCAGTCGAGCCCCGGCGCGGCACCGGCGGTGTCGATGGCGGCGCAGCACACGATCGCCGTGACGTGGTCGGCGAGCAGTTCGCGCCCGGAGCGGGGCGGTTGCAGCGGGAACAGGGGCAGCGCCCGGTCGTCCCAGAGCGCGTCGTCCGGCGACTGCCCGGCCTGGGCGGCGGGGCGGGCGGGGGCGGCGGCCTCCTCACGGGCCAGCTCAGCACTGAGCCCGGCGGCGAGCGGACCACCACGGCCCTCGTCGTCTTCGGGGTCTTCGGGGTCTTCGGGGTCTTCGGGGTCTGCGGGGTCGTCAAGGTCATCGCGCTCGGGGCCGTCGGCCGGGCCGACGGGACCGTCGTGGCCGGCGGCGAGAGGCGCCGGCGCGCGGCGGGGCGCGGCCTCCGGGTCCGTCAGGTGGTCGAGGACCCGGCTCAGGGTGGGGCCCTTGGGGTCGGGGGCCTGGGGGTCGAAGGTGCGGCTGACGCCGAGCGCGTCGAGGACGCGGTGCAGCCGGGCGGCGTCCATGCGCCACTTGCGGTCGACGACCTCGTCCGGATACTCCTGCCAGGCCACCGGCGCCCAGCCGGGCCCGGACTCGGCGGGGCCCCCGTGGAAGAGGCGGGCGGCGAGCAGCGAGGCCGCCTCGTCCACCGCGCCGGGCTCCTCCAGGAGGTCGCAGGCGGGGCGCTCGCCGAGGCGCGAGGCGAAGCCCTCGGCGAGGCGGTCTCTGCGGGAGAGCTCGGTGAGCGCGGAGACCACGCCCGCGTCCAGGCGCGAGGGCCAGCGGCCCATGCGCCAGGCGGGCAGCGCGACCCGGGTCAGGAGCCGGTCCCAGCCCGCGTACGCCAGGCCGACCTGTTCCTGGGCGACGATCCGCACGCCGTAGTCCACGGACTGGGCGCGCTCGGCCGCGGCGGCGGCGACGCCCCGCTCCATCTCCGCGGCGTGCAGGCGGCAGCCGCGAAGGAGCAGCCGCGCCACCCAGCCCACGCCGCCGAGGACGGTGCGGGCGAGGGGCCCGCGCCCGGGCGTCGCGGCCACGGCCACGGCGGCGTCCAGGCCGCGGACGAAGCGGCGGGCCGCGGCTATGTCCGGGTGGGCGGAGGGGCCCGTACCGGCGACGACGGGGGCGAGGACGGCCCGCAGCTCGCCGACCCGCATCCACCACAGGAAGGGCGAGCCGATGACGAGGACCGGGGCGGCGGGCGCGCGGCCCTTGGGCGGGCGCCCGCCGCCTATCGGCTCGGGGGCGTCCGGGCCGTCCGGCTGCGCGCCGTGCGGGGCGGCCTCGGCGCTCCCGCGGGGGGCGCGGCCGCCGTGGGCGGGGTGGGTGCGGTCCTCCAGCCAGCTGTCGCAGTCCGGGGTGAGCGCTATCGCGGAGGGGGCGGGGACCTCCAGGCGGTCGGCGAGGTCGCGCACCAGGCGGTACAGGTCCGGGGCCGCGGCTTCCGTGATCGGGACCGTGGGGCTCAGGGCCGGTCTGGCGCGGGCGACGACCAGGGCGACGACCGCGGCCGCGGCGAGGACGAGCACGGCGAACACCGTGACGGCCCAGCGGGCCGCGGCCCAGCTCCCGCCCGAGACGTGCCCCATGGCGGTGGCGGCCAGCAGCACGACGGCGACGGCCGCGGGCAGCAGGGCGATGGCCAGCGCCCTGCCGCGGATCCGCAGCACGGCGAGGGCCCGGGAGCGCGCGGCCTGCGCGCCCGCCTCCACACCCATCCCTGACACGACCGAAGTCACCCCCTGCTGCCTCTACGGCTCGGCCGGCGGCTGGAGCCGACGGCGCTTGTCGATGGCGTTGCTCACTCCCCCACTGTGGCACCCGCCACTGACATCGCAATGCCGGTGGGCTGTTTGGCTCTCGGTGCCGGAACGCCTGCGCCGCACCCTAGTTGGGACGCTGGTCAGCGTCAGCCGGATGGGCCAGCGGTCACTCGATGGAATGGCTTTGGGCAAGGCTGGCGTCAGATTTCGGCCTCCAGGGAGAGGGTCATTGACGCCGCCATCCGGGCGGCGAAGGCCCGCCGCCCGTCCTCGTCGATGACGTCGAGGGAGAGGTACGGGTTGAGGTCCTCCAGCTCGACCAGGAGCAGCTCGCCGCCGGGCGCCCGGCAGGCGTCGACGCGCTGGATGCCGTACGGGAGGGCGTTCCAGTCGGTGAACCGCCGGGCGAAGGCCAGGTCGGCGTCCGTCGGAGCGTACGGTTCGAGCTTCCAGCGCTGGTCGGGCCGTGGTGCGTGGAGCGCGTACTGGAAGGTGTCGTCGATGAAGTAGAACGACACCTCGTAGCGGAAGTCGATCATCGGCTGGGCGAGGAGTCCGCCGCCCGCGCCGAAGTCCAGGCGGGCGAGCTCCTCGCGGCCGACGGTCCGCAGGCCGATGGAGTCGGCGCCGAGCTTCGGTTTGACCACGTAGGACGCGGCGGCGGGCAGTCGGCCGAGGTCCTCGCGGCGGTCGACCGTCGGGATGACCGGGAGCCCCTCGGCCGTCAGGTCGACGAGGTACTGCTTGCCCGCCATGTCGGCGCGGCCCGTCAGCGGGTTGTAGACGCGTACGCCGTCCTTGAGGGCGCGGGCGCGGAAGCTGTCGTACACGTCCTGGTAGTGGATGACGGGGCCGCTGTTGCGGACGACGACCAGGTCGAAGCCGTCCATCAGCGCGGCCGCGTCCAGCGGGTGGCACAGCGCGAGGTCGAAGTCCGCGCGCAGCCGCGCGGAGAGGTCGATGTCCTCGTCGCAGTAGCGCCGCCCCCGGGCCTCGTAGGCGAGGTCGGTGACGTAGAGCAGACGAGGGCGCGCACGAGTGGGGGCCATGGCATGACGTTACGTCACGACGCCATCGCCCCTGGCTACGGGGTGCCGCGCCCCGGCCGCGAGCGGGGGCCCGAGGGCCCTATCCCTGCCGGGAGGCCTTCTCCGCGATGTCGGTGCGGTACTGGGAGCCGTCGAGCCGGATGCGGGACACCGCCGCGTACGCCCGCTCGCGGGCCTCGTTGAGGTCGGTGCCGATCGCCGTCACGGACAGCACGCGGCCGCCCGCGCTGACGACCGCGTCGCCCTCGCGGCGGGTGCCCGCGTGCAGGACGTACGCGTCCGGGGCGTCCTGGGCCACGACCGCGTCGAGGCCCTCGATGGGGTCGCCGGTGCGGGGGGTGTCCGGATAGTTGTGCGAGGCGATGACCACGGTGACGGCCGCGTCGTCGCTCCAGCGCAGCGGCGGCAGGTCGGCCAGCGTGCCGTTCGCGGCGGCGAGCAGGACGCCCGCGAGGGGGGTCCGCAGGCGGGCGAGGACGACCTGCGTCTCGGGGTCGCCGAAGCGGGCGTTGAACTCGATGACGCGCACGCCCCTGCTGGTGATCGCGAGCCCCGCGTAGAGCAGCCCGGCGAAGGGGGTGCCACGGCGGCGCAGCTCGTCGACGGTCGGCTGGAGCACCGTCCGCAGGACCTCGTCCACGAGCTTGGGGTCGGCCCACGGCAGCGGCGAGTACGCGCCCATGCCGCCGGTGTTGGGGCCCTCGTCGCCGTCGAGGGCGCGCTTGAAGTCCTGGGCGGGGCGCAGCGGGACGACGCTCTCGCCGTCGGTGACGGCGAACAGCGACACCTCCGGGCCGTCGAGGAACTCCTCGATCACCACGCGCTCGCAGGCGCGGGCGTGCTCCCTGGCCTGCTCGATGTCGTCGGTGACGACGACGCCCTTGCCCGCCGCGAGGCCGTCGTCCTTGACCACGTAGGGGGCGCCGAAGGCGTCGAGCGCCTCGTCGACCTCATCCGCCGTCGTGCAGACGTACGAACGTGCCGTGGGCACTCCGGCGCCCGCCATCACGTCCTTGGCGAAGGCCTTGGAGCCCTCCAGGAGGGCGGCTTCCTTGGACGGCCCGAAGCACGGGATGCCCGCTTCCCGTACGGCGTCGGCGACACCGGCGACGAGGGGCGCCTCCGGCCCCACGATCACGAGGTCCGCCCCCAGCTCACGGGCGAGGCCCGCCACGGCGGCGCCGTCGAGGGCGTCCACCTGGTGCGGCTGGGCCACCTCCGCGATGCCGGCGTTGCCGGGCGCGCAGTGCAGGGCGGTGACCGCCGGGTCGAGGGACAGGGAGCGGCACAGGGCGTGTTCGCGGGCACCGCTGCCGATGACGAGGACCTTCACGGGGTCAGCCTAGCCCGGCGGGGCGGGTGGGTTTGGCTGGGTGTCCTAGGTGGGGGGTGGGGGTGGCTCGTAGCTTCCTACAGCCTTGCCCTCGCGGGGCGCCCCAGGCCCGCCCCTTCCCGAACCGGGGGCGGCTGCCCCCGTTCCCCCGCTCACAGATGTTGGCGCTTCGCGCCTCGTCCTCAAACGCCGGACGGGCTAGAACTAGCCGGTTTCAGCCCGTCCGGCGTTTGAGGACGAGGCGCGGAGCGGCGATTTTCGGGGGGCTGGGGGCGGAGCCCCCAGTTTCGGGAAGGGGCGGGGTGGGGGAGCCCCCCCCCCGGGCAGGGCCCCTAGTCGTTCGGGTACTCGTCCACCACCGTCGCCCCCAGCTCGCGGACGATCAGCTCGTGGCCGGACAGCGCGGAGTCGACGAGATCCGGGTCGTCGTCCTCGGGAATGTCGTCCTCGGGAGCCACGTGCTCCGGAGCACGCGTCTGGGGAGCGGGAGCCACGGGCGCGGGCGCCGCCGGAGCGGCCGCCTGCGGAGCGGGCCGCGCGGGCGACGGCTGCGGGGCGGGGGCCGCGGGGGCCTGCGGGGCGGGCCGGGCGGGGGCCTGGCCGCCGTAACCACCGCCACCGCCACCGGCGTACCCGCCGCCGAAGCCGCTCGCCGCGGGCGGCGGTGCCGAACCGCCCGACGGGTCGACGATCGCCTCGACCTTCCACTGCACCCCGAACTGCTCCGCGAGCGCCTGCCGCAGCACGTCCTCGCTGCCGCTGCTCGCGAAGTTGTCCCGGGCCCCGGCGTTCACGAAGCCGATCTGGAGCGTCGTGCCGTCAAAGCCCGCGACCTGCGCGTTCTGGCTGAGCAGGATCCAGGTGAAGCGGCGGCGGTTCTTGACGGCCTCCAGGATGTTGGGCCAGAGGGAGCGGGGGTCGGGACCGCCGACGGGCGCCGGGGCGGCGGGCGCGGGCGCCGGAGTGGGGGCGGGGGCGGGGGCGGCCTGCGGGGCCGGAGCCGAGGCGGGGGGCGCGGGGGGCGCGGGGGGCGCGGCGGGCGCGGGGGCACCGCCCGCCGACGCACCGCCCGCGGCCGCCGCCGTGGGCCAGCCGCCGGGACGGCTCGCGGCGGGGGCCGCACCGCTGCCGGGCGCGGAGGCCGTGGGCCAGCTGCCGGGCCGCTGGGCGGCGGGCTCGGCGGCGGGCGCCGGGGCCTGGACGGGCGGCGCGGGCTGCACGGGGGCGGGCGGCGCGGGCTGCGGCGGTGCGACGGGCCCCGGCGCGGCCGGTGGCGGCGCCATCGCGCCCCCGTCATCGCCGGTGCCCCGCACGGCGGCACGCGCGGCCGCGGCACCGCCACCCGGCGGAACGGGCGGCGCGGGAGGCGCGGGCGGGCCCGAAGGGCCGGGCGGCACGGCGACGCCGGGCTGCCGCACCCCGGCATGGGCCTCCGGCCCGGGCACGTACCCCATCGGAGGCGTGGTGGCGGGCCCCTGCGCCATGTAGTGACCGCCGCGCTCGAGGCGGTCGAGGCGGGCCATCACGGCCCGCTCGTCGTCGTACGCGGCGGGGAGCAGCACGCGGGCGCAGATGAGCTCGAGCTGGAGGCGGGGCGAGGTGGCGCCGCGCATCTCCGTGAGGCCCTCGTTGACGAGGTCGGCGGCGCGGCTGAGCTCGGCGGCGCCGAACACACCGGCCTGCGCCTGCATCCGCTCGACCACGTCGGCGGGGGCGTCGATGAGCCCCTTCTCCGCCGCGTCCGGGACGGCGGCGAGGATCACGAGGTCCCGCAGCCGCTCAAGCAGGTCGGCGACGAACCGCCGGGGGTCGTTGCCGCCCTCGATGACCCGGTCGACGACCTCGAAGGCGGCGCCGCCGTCGCCCGAGGCGAAGGCCTCGACCACGGAGTCCAGGAGCGAGCCGTCCGTGTACCCGAGCAGGCCGGTCGCCATGGCGTACGTCACACCGTCCTCGCGGGCGCCCGCGAGGAGCTGGTCCATGACAGACATGGAGTCACGCACGGACCCGGCGCCCGCGCGCACGACGAGCGGAAGCACGCCGTCCGCGACGGGGATGCCCTCGCGTCCGCACACCTCGCCGAGATAGTCGCGCAGGGTGCCCGGGGGCACGAGGCGGAACGGATAGTGGTGCGTGCGCGACCGGATGGTGCCGATGACCTTCTCGGGCTCGGTCGTGGCGAAGATGAACTTCAGGTGCTCCGGCGGCTCCTCGACAACCTTCAGGAGCGCGTTGAAGCCGGCCGGCGTGACCATGTGGGCCTCGTCGATGATGTAGATCTTGTACCGGCTGGAGGCGGGGCCGAAGAAGGCCTTCTCGCGCAGGTCACGGGCGTCGTCCACACCACCGTGCGAAGCGGCGTCGATCTCGATGACGTCGATCGACCCCGGGCCGTTGCGCGCCAGGTCGAGGCAGGACTGGCACGCGCCGCACGGCGTCGGCGTGGGACCTTGCTCACAGTTCAGGCAGCGGGCGAGGATGCGCGCGCTCGTCGTCTTGCCACAGCCGCGCGGGCCGCTGAACAGGTACGCGTGATTGACCCGGTTGTTCCGCAGCGCCTGCTGCAGCGGGTCGGTTACATGCTCCTGCCCGATGACCTCGGCGAACGACTCCGGGCGATAGCGGCGGTACAGCGCGAGAGACGACACGCCTACGAGGTTATAGGCGCCCACTGACATCACGGACCGCACACAGCAAAGCGCCCCCCACGCACCCGCCAGAGCCGACCTACCCTTGCTGCCTTCCGGCCCTGGGGGAGTTCAGTCAGATAGCGCCGCGTGAGGGGCTGGCCCCCACAGTAGCCGATCCCAGGGGGTGCGAACGAGCCCGCTCCCCCGACAGGAACGCACCAGGTCCCCGCGACCGGAACACGTTCGCGAGCACCCCTCCGCGTCTTGTATTGTTTGCGGCGGAGGATTCGCCTAGTGGCCTAGGGCGCACGCTTGGAAAGCGTGTTGGGGGCAACCCCTCACGAGTTCGAATCTCGTATCCTCCGCCAGTGCCTCACCGGGCACTAACGTCGAAGGGCCCCGCTGCTTGCAGCGGGGCCCTTCGACGTTCCTCAGCCCTCGTTGTCCTGGTCTTTGTCCACAGCGGGCGTCTCCGGGGTCCCCCAGATCGCGGTGCCGACCATCCGCGCCGCCTCCTTGAGCATGGAGGGCGGCACGTGGATGTACCGGGCCCGCATACGAACAGAGGTGCCCGGTTCCCACCCCATGATCATGTCGATGACGTGATCTGGGACACCGAGCAGGAAGAGCACTGTGGCAGCCGTGCCCCGAGCGAGGTGCAGGCGCTCTTCCCGGACTCCAGCATCCTGAAGAAGTCGCTTCCAGTCGTGGTAGTCCGTGTTCGGGCTCAACGGGCCGCCGAGCGGTTTGGTGAACACGTACTCCGAGTCAGCCCACAGGTCCCCGGCCGCCTCGCGCTCGGCCTCCTGCACCTCCTTGTGCTGGCGCAGCATCTTCACCAGGGGGCGCGGCAGCGGCACCGCGCGCCGCCCCGCCCGTGACTTCGTGTTCTTCGTTTCCCGCCGTGTCTGCACCCGTTTCGGGCAATATCCCGCCTTCCGGCCGCAGGACACCGCCTCGTCACAGCCGTGCGCGTACCTGGGGCGTAGCCGGTTCCGCCGCAGCTTCAGATACTCGTTGTCGAAGTCGACATCGACCCACCGCAGTCCGAGCGTCTCGCCCTGGCGCATGCCGAGCGCCAGGGCCAGCATCCAGCGGGCAGTGTTCCGGCGTTTCTTCGCCTCGACGAGCAGGCGCTGCACCTCTTCCATCGAGTAGGGCTCTTCTTCCTCCTCCGGTTCCTCCATCCGGGGCGCCTTCGCCAGAGCTCCGGCGTTCTTGCCGGTGTAGCCACGCTTCACCGCCTCCCCCAGTGCCGTGCGAGCTGTCCGGTGGACCTGGTGAGCTGTTCCGGCCTTGCTGCCGTTCGCCTGCATCCGGCGGTAGAGGCTCTCCAGGTGCTCGGGCTCCAAGCGATCGATCCGATGCCCGCCCACGCCGGGCACAAGGTGCACGCGAACCGCGACTTCGTAGCCGTCGTACGTGTTCTCGCTGACGACCGGTTTGGCGATGTTCTCGACCCAGTGCAAGAGCCACTTCTCGACCGTCCACGGCTTGCCGGGCTGCGGTGCCGTTCCCCCGTCGCGCTGCTTCTCCAACCGCTTCACTTCTTCGACCAGCAGCGTGCGGGTCTTGCGCGTGACATGTCGGCGGTACGGATCTCCGTTGTCCTTGTAGCCCATGGGGACCCGCGCGTGCCAACGACCGTCCGCACCCAAGTAGATAGCCGACTCACCGTTGGCCCGGCGGGTGCGCTTCTTCCCCTCGCTCACGCGGCGGCGCCCTTCTGGTCCGAAGCCCCGTGGCGCTGCCGAGCCCTCAGGTTGCGGGCGAACTCGACCACAGCATCCGCTGGCACGCGCCGCGCGCGGCCGAGCGTGACGGAATCCAACTCCCCCATGGCGAGCAGCCGGAAGCAGTACGTACGGCCGATGCTGAGGCGCCTCGCGGCCTCTTCGACGGTGAGCAGGACCAACGTGGGGTCGTCACCTATGCGGTGTGCGGAACTCAACTGGGAATCCCTCATCAAGTCGAGGGACGGGGTCTCGTGCCCCCGTCCTGTGGGTGCCGCTACTGCCGCTACCTCCGCTACCGGGCAGGTCAGGGGCCTGTTCCCGGTAGCGGATCGGGTAGCGGTAGCGGATAGGGCGTGGGCTAGCGGCCGAGGCGGGGCGGTCGGGCGGTAGCGGATTGGGCGAGCGAGGTAGCGGCTGGTATCGACGTTCCCGCTACCGGCTTTAGGGCTCTGACCTGCGAGGTAGCGGCAGTAGCGGAGGTAGCGGACTCTGAGGGGGGTGGAGGGCAGTAGCGCTGCCAGGCGTCGCCCAGGTCGGCGGCGTAGTAGCCCTTGAGGACCCCGGCCCCGGACTTGATGTTGCGCGGGGAGATCGGAACATTGTCCTCGGTCATGTACTCCCCGAGCATCTTCGCCAGGCCCCGGGGGGTGAGGGGCTTGCCGTTCATGTCGCCCCAGGGAGCTTCGTCGAGGGCGCAGAGGCGTTCGAGGATGGCGACGGTGGGCAGGCGGTCGATGCCGTTGAGGACGTAGTCCCGCAGGTCGGTGAGCAGTCGGATGCCGAGGGAGCCCTTGTCGTCGAGCTTGGCGGCGTCGACCAGTTCGACACAGGCGGCGCGGGCGCGCTCGGGCCAGTGGCCGCCGACCGCGTCGGCGATGGCGAGCAGGGGCTCCCACACGTCGGCGGGGCGGTCGGTGACCTCCGGCGGCATCGCGGGGAAGGCCCCGGTGAGCTGCTCTTGAACGGTGGCAGCCCATTCGGCGAGCCGATCACGCAGGGCGTTGCCCTGCTGCTCGTGGACGCGCTGGCGGTAGGGCTCGATGCGTTCGTTGCGGGCCCGTCGGCGCATGCGGATGATGACCGAGCGGCTCAGGATCGTGTCTGGCAGGGAGCCGAGTCCGGCGACCGCGACGGCGCAGTAGGAGGGGAACTCCTGGACGGTCTGGTTGCCGCCGTCGCCGACGCATCGGTAGGTGACTCCGGAGCGGCGGTGGCCTGCGTTGAGAAAGCCGCGGAGTTCCTCGTTGTCGCCAGCCTTGGGGCCGAAGACGGTGTCGATCTCGTCGAAGAGGATCGTGGGGCGTCCTGCCTCGTCGGAGACGGAGCGGAAGAGCGCGGCGGCGCGGGCGTTGACCGCGAGCATGGGGCGGGGCGTGAGGGTTTCGACGACTTCGAGTGCGCGGGACTTCCCGGAGCCGGGCTCGGGGGACAGGAAGGCGATGCGCGGGGTGGAGTCGAAGCAGTCGAGCAGGTGCGCGTGGGCGTCCCACAGGGCGACCGCGACGTAGGCGGCCTCGCGGGGAAAGATGTTGAAGCGGCGGTGGAACGCTTCGACCTCGTCGAGCAGGGCCGCGCCGTCGATGGGCGGCGCGGGCGGAGTGGTGCTGGTCATGCGGCGTTCCTCCCTTCTGAGGTGGTGCGCAGGGGGCAGAGGGCGCGGTGGGCGGTGTGGTCGTCGATCAGGGCCAGCACCTTCGTGCGGCCCACGGCGCTGCGGTCACGGCCGCACAGGCACCGTGAGGTGGCGGTGGGGATGGCGTCGCGGGGCGCGCTGATGTGCAGCCAGGCCACGGGGAAGCGGCCGTCACCGTGCGGCGGGGCGCTCGGGGGCTGGTCGGCGGGAAGGGCTGAAAGGACGGCCTGGCGGCCGTCGTCCTTCGTGCCACGGCCTTCGTCGGGGCCTGCCGGATGCGGGCGCGTACGGCTCCGGGCAACGAGGGTGAGGGGCTTTTCAGGGCGGGGCGGCTGGTCGCTCATGCCGTCTGCCGGGGGCGGGCGGTGCGGATCGACCAGTTCAGGGCGGAGCGCAGGGTGGAGCGGCATTCGTACGCCTTGAGCCCGGCCGCCTCCCCCGCCATCTGAAAAGCCTCTTCGACCTCGTGGCGGTCGATGTCTCCCCAGGCCACGAAGCGTCCCATGGCGCGGGCGGAGGCGAACAGCGTTGCCTCCCTTGCCCCTTGGGGTGCGGCCTGGATGGCGGCCTGCTCGCGTTCCAGCACCACGCGCGCCAGGCGGGTGGTGTCCCTAGTGGGGACGACAGTGGGCGGGGCGCTGGATACGGGAGCGGGCCGGAGCGCCTGGAGGAGCCAGGCGGGCAGTTCCGCGACCGGTGCGGCGTCGGTGACCTCGTAGACGAGACCGTCGACGATGCTGGCAGGGGCTACGACGTAGCCGCCCCACGCACGGGTGTCGACCAGGTCGGCCAGACGGCTGGCGGTGTTGGTCAGGCGAGTGCCGGGCGGGGCGGTGAAGTACAGGTGGTGGCCGCCGGAGGGAGTCCGCACCGTGTAGGTGGCTGGGTAGGGCTGTCCGGCGCGCTCGCAGAGCGCCAAGAAGTTTGTCGCGCCGCAAGGCGCGTCCGAACTGCCCTTGCCCTTCGCAACGTCCAGGTCGACGACGACCAGGGCGGCGGGTCCGGTGGCGATGCCGATGTTGAACGGGCTCGCAGACCAGGCGCGTTGGATGCGCTGGGGGTCGCAGGTGGCGCGCTGCTCCCACTTCCGGTGGCTGGTCCTGCAGTCGCCGGTGCGGGGACAGGTGCGTTCGCCGTGCAGGGCTGGGTTCTTTGCGCCAGGCCGCAACGGGTGGACGGGCCAGCCGCGGGCGGCGGCCGTATGCGCTGCGGACAGCAGCGCGGCGGTGCCGGGGTGTGGCATTTTGGAGGTTCTCCTGTTCTGTCACAGGGCCGGGGAGAGCCGGGGCGGACGCGGTTCTTTGGCGAGAGAGCGTCCGCCCCGGGCGCAGCGGGTTGTGTGCGGGCAGGGCAGACCACGGCGACCGACAGCCATGTAGCTGCGGGCCGTCGCGATCCACCTCTGAGGGTCCGGAGAATCCCCGGTTTCGCTAACCGGGACTTCGCTGCTATGTTTCGCCCCGCTCCACGCCCCTGAGGGCTGCGTCAGGGAGCGAGAGGGCGTCCGCGAGGCGCGCTGAGCAGGGCCTTCAAGCGGAGCAGCGAGCGAGCAAGATGGAGGCTCGGAGTGTCCGAGCCGAGCCGACCTCGCGGCCAGCAAGTTGGGGCCGAAGTAGCACTTCGGCGGGCGCGCGGGCGCGAGCAAGTTGGGGCGGAAGCGTAGCTTTCGCCGGGCCTCCCCGAGGGCGGGGAGGCTTCAGGAGCCGCAGGCCGCGAGGCGTGCTGTCGCCCCTGGGCAGCGCTAGAACGGCGGCTTGTCGTCAGCCGGGCGGCCGTCGCTAGCCCACGGGTCGTCCGACGGAGCACCGCCGCTGGCGCGCTTGCCGTTGATCGTGACGTTGGTGAAGCGCAGGCTGGCGCCGATGTCGTCGACCTCGACAGCGAGCATGGAGCGGTTCTCGCCCTCCGGCGTCTGCCAGTTATGCTGACGGATCCGCCCGGACAGCACGACGCGGGAGCCCTTGGTGAGGGAGTCGGCGACGTGTTCGGCCAGCGAGCGCCAGGCGGCGCAGCGGAAGAACGTGGACGTGCCGTCCTTCCACTGGTTCGCCTCGCGGTCGAAGACGCGCGGGGTGGAGGCAACGGTGAACTTCGCCAGTGCGGATCCGGTGTCGGTGACCTTCACCTCCGGGTCGGCGGTCAGGTTGCCGATGATCGTGACTGGGGTCTCTCCGAACGACATGGGGTCACTCGCTTTCGGACGTGTCGGGTCGGTGGTCGGCGGTGAAGTACAGGCGGATGCGCCTGCCGTCGCGGGTGGGGTACTGGCGGGCCGGACCGGCGTCGAACGTGGTGGCCAGGGCCTGGCCGACGCGGTTGGCGTCGCCCGGGTCGCAGATGACGCGGATCTCGAACACGGCTCTCCTCACAGGTTGATCAGCCGTGGAAATGGCTGCGTTTGAAGACGGCCTTGCGGATGTTGACCGTGGTCCCGCCGTCGCGATGGCCGGTGGCGCCGAAGAGCTGGACGGCGATGAAGCCGCCGAAGATGACCGCGGCCAGGATGATGAGCTGGGTGATCAGCGCGGCAAGGGCGGCGATGAACGAGGTGAGCAGGACCAGTCCGCCGCACACCGCGCCGAACCCGATGCCTCCCAGGGCGATGTTCACCGCCGTCCGGGAGACGGCCGGACGCTGCTCAACGAGCGTCGGGGCGGAGGTGGGGGAAGGGGTGAGGGTGTAGCCGGTGACGATGCGGCCGTCGGGCAGGACGATGCTCTGCACGGCGGGCGGCGGGCCAGGCTGCACCGGCACCAGGGGCGCGGCGGGCGGGTGCACGGTGACGGGCTCAGGGTGGTGGACTTCGACGGTCGCGGGCCGTTCGAGGTGGGTCACGAAGGCTCCCTTCGGGACGGCCGCGGGCCTGCGCGCCTGAGTGCGTGCGCGGGCCCGCGGGCGGGGTGTTACGAGCAGGTGTTAGGCCGCGCAAGCAGGCACCGTTAGGGCGCGTAACGCGCGTGTCTGCCTAGGGGTTTGGGTGTTAGGCAGGCGTAACGCGTTACGGGTGTCAGGCCGCCGTGAGGGCAGGGACGATGCGCCACCGGCCGGTGGTGTTGGTCGCCTCCAGGCGGCCCTCCATCGCGGCGTCCTTCAGCCTCAGCGACACCCACGAACGCGAAAGCTCGTGGCGGTCGCACCAGTCCATGAAGTCGCGCGGACCAACGACCATCTGCCCCGCGACCTCGAACTCGTTCAGCGCTCGGGCGAACAGCTCTCGGGCCTCGGCCGGGGCAGGCTTTCGGCCCGTCTCCCGCCCGAACAGTGGGGCGTCGTCACCCTGCTGCGCCTCGGGCAGCTCGGCGTCCGCGTCGATGTCCGCGTCCTCGGGGTCGACCAGCAGACCCTCGTCGGTCACGTCCTGGTCCTCCTCCGCGCGGGCCTGCGGCGGCGCTGACGCGCTGCCCGCGTCGGGGGCAGCGCGGCCGGTGTACGCGGTTCCGGCGACGGACTTGAGGGCGCGCGCGGTGACCGGGTCGGCGGTAGCGCCGTGGCGTTGTGCCCACAGGGCGAGCAGCTGCATGGCGTCCACGGAGCGCGGCGTGAAGCGCCAGGTGCGGCCCGGGGAGGCGTAGCGGGCTTCGTCGATGCCAGGCGAGACGACGTAGCAGTAGCCCGGTTTACGGTTGCGCCACGCGCCCGGGTGGGCGCCCGCGGCCAGGACCTCGTCGGGCAGGCAGAACCCTTCGTCGTCGGGGGCGCAGCCGAGCGCGACCACCGACGGCAGCGAGGCCCGCGTGGATGTCGACATCTGGTCGTAGGACGGGCGCTGAAGGGAGACGACCAGGGCCACGCCCGCCGACCGGGCTTCCTGCGCGATGCCGGTGAACGCGTCATCCCCGATGAACCGCAGGGTGTTCGCGGCCTCCTCGAACCAGGCGACCATGAACGGCATGCCGGGGCAGCCGCACGCCGTGCCGTCCGGGCGGCACGAGTGCGCGGGGTCGCGCTGCTCGCTCGCGGCCTCGGGCACCCACTGGCGGTACTGGTGCCGACCGAGCCAGCGGGTACGCGCCGGGATCGCGGCCTGGACCGCCGCGACCATGACCTCGGTCGGGGCGCCGCCCTCTACCGCCCAGTCGTAGCCAGGCAGCAGGGGGCGGAAGTCCTGGAAGGACTTCGGGTCGGAGAAGACCATGATCACGTCGCGGCGCGAGAGGATCTCGGTCTGGAGGTTCAGGGCGGCATCGCCCTTGCCGGACCCGGTTCCACCCGCGACCAGCACGTGCGTGGAGTTCCGGCCCGATTCCGGGTCGCCCGGCAGCCACAGCAGCAACGGGGAGCCGTCGTCGTAGCGGCCGATGACCAGCGGATCGGCGATCGACCCGCCGAGGTTCGACGGCCCCTCCCACTCCACGGACTCGGCGAGCATGTCCTCGGGGACGATGACCAGGTCACCCTCGCGGGCAGAGTCGGGGTCCGGGGCGTAGCGCACGGCCGACACCGGCAGGTTCAGGGCAGAGGCGATCCGTGGCAACGTCCGGGGGACGTCGTCGTTGGTCTGCTCGCCCGGCACCAGGCCGACCCGAGCCGTGACCCGGTTCGGCTCCGCCCGCGCCGCACGGATCTGCGCACGGGCGAGCCCGACCTTCTCCATGAGCCCCCCGTCCGCCCCGCTCGAGCCGTCGCTGGTGTCGGAGGTGCGCATGAAGATCCGTACGTTCCACGACAGAGCCAGCGCCGGACCGCCCATCAGGAACACGTCGTCGACGGGCCCGGCCGCCGGGCCCGCCAGGCAGGCGGCCGTGAGCCACGCCGAGCCGAGCGCTGTGGTGATCGCCGAGTGCAGGCGCCGCTGCCTGCTCGCACTCTTGCCGATCACCCAGGCGCCACCGGACACGGCCACGGAGGTCAGGGTCAGGCCGACGGCGGCAGCCGGGGAGGCCGCCCACCGCTCATGGCCAAGGACTCCGGCCAGGCCGACCCCGGCCACCCCCAGCCACGGCGGTAGGTGCGGCTTGGCGCGGTTCACGAGGTAGTTGCCGACCCCGCTCGCGCCCGAGCCACCTTCGCGGGTGTTCACCATCTGCGCGAGCTGCGCCTGCATGTTCTGGTCCGTCGTCATCGCGCGGCGCCTCACTGCTGTGCCCAGTTCATCGTCGGGGCCTTCGGCTTACGGGCCCGGTGCCGGACGCGGTTGATCTCCTCCTGGTACTCCTGCTGGAACACGGAGTAGCAGGCGGCGGCGTTCTTCGCCGCGTCGCGCAGCGCGTTCGCGGACCGCTTCATCTTCCGGGAGACCTTCGCGGCGCGGATGCGCGAGCCCAATGCCCGGCCTTCGGGGTCGGGCACCGCGGCCAGGACGCTGTGCATGATCTCGGCTGCCATGGCGACCTCCATGGACAGCATCACGCCCGCCGCGCGCAGGGTGTTGCAGTAGTTGCGCACCTGGGCGGGGCTGTGGAACTCCGGCGGCGGCAACAGGCTCTGCTGCCCGCCTCCGCCCGCACCGTGGTGAGAGGCCCGGCTGACGTTGATGTTGATGGACGGCATGAAGGAGCCGCCCATCGCACCGACGAAGCCGCCAGCGGCGGCCCCGGCGCTGGCGAACTTGTTGCCCTTGTTGGCGCCAGCGGCGCCGTTGCGGGTCGGGGTGGCCATCAGTCCGTCTCCTTGGAGATCGAGCTACGCAGTACGAACCAGGCGCCTTGCGCGGCCAGCAGGCCCAGGAACCACAAGACCCCGAGCGGCCCGGCCAGCGGGCCCAGGAGGATCGCGAGGGTGGCCCACAGACCCACGACAGCCGCGAGGATGGCCGCGGCCCACTGCCAGCGCCGGTCCCCGCCCTTGAGACGGCGGGCGAGCGGCGGGGTGAGCAGGACGAGGAGGGGCAGCAGCCCGGCGACAGCGAACAGGGCGCCCGTCCACGGGGCCAGGACGTGCAAGACGGCGGCGAGCGCGAGCAGCAGCATGGCCAGGCCGGTCGGCAGCAGTGCCAGGCGATAGCGCCATAACAGCAGTCCTGCGGTGTGCAGGGTGCGGACGGTCCAAGAAGGTCGTTCGGGCACGACCAGCAGGAAGGAGTCCTGGCGGCGTCCGCGCTGGCGCGGGATACGGACAGTGGTGGCCCCGGACGACACCTTCACGGTGCGGGGGCGGGTACGGCTAGACACGGAAGGTCTCCTCGTACGTCGAAGTCGAAGGGGAGTCAGGCCGCGCGGACCTGTGCGCCCGGCGGCGTGCCGGTGCGTTGGCTGCGGATCTCGCACCTCTCGCAGGTGCCGATCGAGGTGCGCAGGACGTAGCCGACATCCGCGCGGCACTGCGGGCACCAGCGGCGGGGGCGCATCATCGCTTCGTGCGCCCGCCACCGTGCTGGCGTCATCGGCCGCACGGGCTTGGCCAGGTCGATGCGGTACAGGCAGGCGACGGCGATGCCGCGCCGATGGCGCCACATGAGCTGAGCAACCACCTCTTGGCCGCCCGGCCGCAGCCCAAGAGCCCGGAGCTGACGACGGGTCGCCAGGCCGGGTGGCGCACAGCGCAGCGGGAAGGTGGGGATCCCGTACGTTCCGCCGTCGGGATCCCAGAACCGGGCTGACACGACCGGCCCCTAGTGGCTGGCGATGGCCAGGTCTGCCCGGACGCCTGTGTCCGGCTGGCGCTGCTCGGCGTAGCGCGCCGACACCCAGCCCACCGACCACCCGCACAGCTCCGCTGCGGCCCGCACCGGCAGCCCCGCGGCGAACGCCGCGTTCACGATCCGACGCGCCTCCGCCTCGGCGAGCTTGCCCTGCGCCGGGCCACGCTCCAGCAGCGCGGCGCGTTCACGCTCCGCCCGTGCCGTCCGCCCACGCTGTTCACGAGCGGCAGCTTCCTGCCTCTCACGGCGTTCTTGCGCGGCCCGCTCGGCGGCCTCGTGGGCGAGGCGATCACGTTCCCACTGGTGCTGTTCACGCTCGCGTTCACGGCGTTCACGCGCCTCCCGCTCCGCGGCCTCACGGGTGGCTTGGGCTTCGCGTTCCTCGCGGCGGCGCCGCTCCTCGCGTTCAGCCGCCTCGCGCGCCAGGTGGGCTTCGTGCTCACGCTGTTCACGCGCCAAGCGGGCGGCATGGTCACGCTCTTCACGCGCCTGCTGCCGCGCTGCTTCCTCGCGCTCGCGGGCCACTTGCTCGGCCTGGTCGCGCTCGGCCTGCTGGCGCTCCTCCAGCGCCGCAACAGCGGCAGCCAGGGCGCGGCGATAGGCCAGCGCGGTCTCGGCAGTAACGATCAGCAGCAACGGCGCCACCGCATGCACCGCCACCCCGACCAGGTCTTTTCCCAGGGCGGAGTCGGCAGTGTTCAACGCGAGCGTCATGCCGCCGGTCATCCATCGCAGCGTGACCGGCCACCTTCCCCCCTGCCCACCCAGACGGGCCAGCACAGAGTCCAGGCGGACCACGATCACCACTGCGGCGTCGACGACCAGCGGCAGGATGGGCGCCGTCCACTGCCACCGCGCGGGGGTGTGGGCGGCCATCAGCGGCGTGACCGTGAGGACGGAGTAGAGCATCGCCCCGCACACGATCAGCCACGTGCCGGTCGTCAGCGCGCGCTCGGCTGAACGGATCTGAACAACGTTCACGACC
Source organism: Streptomyces sp. NPDC043996 (assembly GCF_056435225.1). Taxonomy (NCBI): domain Bacteria; kingdom Bacillati; phylum Actinomycetota; class Actinomycetes; order Kitasatosporales; family Streptomycetaceae; genus Streptomyces; species Streptomyces sp. NPDC043996. The sequence goes on from NZ_JBWKEY010000010.1 coordinate 222,987, forward strand.
CGTCCCCCACCGTCTCCGGCACAGGCGCGGACGCCCGGCGAAACCCGCCCTGTGCGTCGGCGCAGATGAACGGCACAAGCCGCCACTCACACGCGCTCGCCGGGCGTTCACGAGCAGGCACCCACGGGGTGTCCGGGATGCCGTGCGTGGCGGTGTCGGCGTACGCATCCTGGCGCGAGCGGTAGACGGTGTGCGGCTCGCCGTAGTGGAGCAGCACGAACAGCGCCCAGCCCTTCGGCCGCTCCGTCTCCGCCTCCAGCGTCCGCAAGCGCTCGGCACGCGCAGCCAGTTCGTCTTTCGCGTCGGCGAGCTGGGCCGTGGCATCCTCCAGCGCGAGCCGCAGCTTCAACTCCACAGCCTGAGCGTCCGCGGTCTTACGCTCCGCGCGCTCGGCCCGCGCCGTCAGCGCGAACACGAACCGCACGTGCTCCGAGAACTCCAGGTCGGCCTGCCCCTGCACGTCCCGAGCACGGCCCTGAGCGCGAGCCGTACCCTCACACAGTCGGCGCAGGCGAGCGGCGGTAACCAGACGGATCATGCCGCACCCCCGACCAGCTCAGCGGCGACGACGTCCGCGAAGCCCGTCAGATGGACTTTGGCGCCTGCGTGGTCGACGACCGCCGTCAGGACACGCGTACGGCCACCGCTCTGCTCGCCATAGGTCACGGCGTCCGGGGCGGCCCCGAGCGCTTCCCGCCACGCTTCGAACCCGGGCAGGTCGTCGTGGAACGTCAGGTCCAGCCGCTCCGGGTAGATGGGCGACACATGCACGTGCGGCGCCGCCAGGTGCCCGAAGTCCGCTGCCAGCAGGCGCAGCGCCCGCAGCGGCACCGCCAGATCATCCAATGCCAGGGTTCCGATCACGCCGCCACCGCCTCACGCGCCGCGCGGCCCTGCACCGGCCGACGCCCCTGTGCTCGGCGCGGCCGACGGCCAGCGGGACGGACGCCCTTCAGCGGGCTGGGACTCAGCAGCAACTCCGCGTACGCCGCCGCCCGCGGGTCCACCTCGCGCAGCTCCGCCAGCACCTCCCGCGCGACATCCAGACGCGCCCGACGCTCCTTCACGGACTCGACGCCCGGGCCAGCGAACAGCTCCGGGTCGATGCCGAATGCCAGTTCCGCGAACTCCCTCGCGGTAACAGCTTCATGACCAGCAACGATGCACTTCATGGGTCGTAGCTCCTTAGTCGGTGGAACGGCCCGAACAGCGCCCTCGGAGTAGCCGCTCCGGGGGCGCACGCCGTTGGAACCGGCAGATCCAGCTCCCCGCGCCCCGTCCGTACGCCCACCGCGCTATGCGCGACAGGCGGACGGACGGAGGAGGCAACCGGCCGCAGCGCTGCCGCTGCGCAACCAGGAAGAAGCGGACCGGAAGCCCTACCGGCGCCACCGACCGGTCCTCACGGCGGCGCCTGGCTATGTCGTCGGTACACACCGACTCCCTCATCGAGAAGGAACACGGCTTCGCCGGTACGCCGTTGCCACGGCTTACCGGCCCCGAGCCGGGAAGATCGGGCGCGTCATCGTCACTGCTCTGACGCCAGCAGGGCAGCGCGCACCAGGTAGCACCCAAGGGGCTGTCCGCCAGTGCTGACGGCTTGATCCCCCGAAGCGATCTCCAGAGCTGGCGCGCGGGCAGGGCAGTTCGCCCTGCCACGAAGTGGCTGCCGACGGCCGTCACCCGGGCCGTGCGGGGACGGGGAATCACACCCCGGTCGACTTGACACGCTGTTGAGTTCTCAAGGAACACGCGCTTCCTTCGAGCCCGCGCCGCGGGCCCTCCAGGCGTCAGGGGCACGCCGAACAGAGCCCCTTTCGGAGCCCCGGGCGGCGAACCTCCCTAGGGATATTTAGGCATAGCTCCCTAGGGAGGTCAATGGGGCGCGAAAAAAGGGGCCCGCCAGTGGCGGGCCCCTTCGGGGCAACAGGGGGCTGCGGTCAGCCCGTGATCCGGTACTCCATGACGTACACGCCGGCGTCCAGCAGCATCCGGTTCACCTCGACCGGCTTGCCGTCCTCCGTGAGGGCAGTGCGGTAGATCTCCACGACCGGCGTCCCCTCCGCCAGGTGCAGCCGCTCGGACTCATCCTGGCTCGGCATCCGCGCCCGCAGCTCTTCCACGAACCGGACGGGCTTGACCCCCAGCTCCGCGAGCCGGGCGTACGTACCCCCTGGCCCCGTGTCCTCCTGGGCAATCGCAGACTCCCGCACCAGGTCAGCCGGAAGGTACGAGACGGCGGCCTGGACCGGTTCGCCCTCCACGGCGAACAGGCGGTCGCGGACGATTACCGCCGCGCCATCCTCCAGGTCGAGCATCTGGGCCACATGGTCCGGCGCCGGGGTTTCGAAGACTCGCAGCTCAGTCACGCGCATGGGGCGCTGCCCGATGTCGGCGCTCCAGATGGAGCGCCCACCACCCCATCGCTCCTGGGAGAGCCTCTCGTTGGCGACCCGCCGAATCGGCTGGAACTCCCGGACGTATGTACCGCTGCCCTTGCGCCGGACGGCCAGGCCCTCGGTCACCAGCAGGGTCAGAGCCCGCCTGGCAGTCTCTTTGGCCACCCTGTGGTCCTTGACGAGTCTGGGCTCGCCTGGGAGCCGGGCACCGGGACGCAGCTCGCCCGACCGAATGCGCTCCCGCAATCCGTCGGCGATCTCCCTGGCGCTCACCCTGGCGCTCTCCGCCATCAAGCTCCTCACTTCCCTAGGGTGGTTCCAGCTACAAGCTTGACACAGAGACCCCTGGTACCCACATCAGGGAAGAGACACAAACCATGGAGGAACACGAGCGCCGTCCCCGTCAGTCTGTGAATTCATCACGGAGATCGCGAAGATATTCCAGCAGGTCAAGGCAAACCGCCACACCGCTGTCCGCGAGCCTCGACCGGATGTCGACGGCGATTTCCTCAAGGCGCTCGTCGGTCGTGGCCGCCGTGATGCCGAACTCGTCGATCTCGTAGCCGCTGGCCACAGCATCGAGATCCCACTCCTCAACGAGGACGCCGGGCTCTTCGCCCTTCGCCGTCGCGTACTCTTCGATCTTCCTCTCGGCCTTGTCACCGCGCCTGCCAAGCACTACAGACGGGGTGCGGCCGCTGAGATCCTCCCGCCAGTCGGTGACGACCCGCTCCGCCAGCGGGAGAAGCTGCTCCAACAACCCATTGGCAGCGACTGCCGTCAGAGGTGGGATCGAGTAGCGGCGCCGGTGACCGGTGTAGGTGGACATTGGAACGGTCTCGTCAGGGGAGTAGTCGGCTCGCAGCGTACGCTCGACCATATCCAGCTCGACGTAGACAGGCTGGGGAGTGAACTGCCCCCTATAGCGCATGTACAGAGCCTCTGGTGCACCGCAGTAACGGATCGTGACGATCTTTACTGCCTCATCAGAGGCGACGAGGCGACGACGCGCAGCGGTGTAGGAAATACCCAGGTGGGCAGCAAGTGCGCGAATGAAGCGCTTGCGGGACTTATCGACAGTCATGACCGTGCCTCTGCCGACGGGCAACCCCACGCATCCCCCGCCGGGCATGGAATCCACTGGCGATGACTGGGACGACGCATGTACGTGTGAGGCTGAGCCCCTTGTCCTCGGTCACCGTCCCGGCGTGGGCAAGAGCGGCTCAGAGTCAGACCAACACGTGGTGGCCACTGCCGACTTTAAACTCCACACGCCTGGCGGTGCAAGGGTGACCCAGACACCCCCGACTGACGCATGTCAGCGGATCAGCAACGAACTCACCCAAGCCGCTTAGCTCAGCACCTCCGACTCCCCCGTTGTCCGGGTCTTTGTCCAGTGCACTGACGGCCACTGGTGTTCACAGTCGTACGCGCCCCTTGTCTGGCCTGCCGTGCGGACCCCAGTGCACTGCCCCGTACCTTCGGGCGGACAGTTGGAAAGCGTGTTGGGGGCAACCCCTCACGAGTTCGAATCTCGTATCCTCCGCCAGTGCCTCACCGGGCACTAACGTCGAAGGGCCCCGCTGCTTGCAGCGGGGCCCTTCGACGTTGTGCGGGGTCCTTCCGGTTGTGCGGGGTCCTTCGACGTTCAGGAGGTCTGGGGGACCGCTCCGAGCAGGCCGCCGTCGATGATCAGGTCCTGGCCCGTGATGTACGAGGCGTCGTCCGAGGCGAGGAAGGCGACCGCGGCCGCCACCTCGTCGGGGTGGCCGAGGGTGGCCAGGGGGATCTGGGCGGTGGTGTCGGCATCGGCGGCCGGGTCGGGGTTCGCGGCGCGGTACATGGGGGTGTCGATGTAGCCGGGGCTCACGGAGTTGACGCGGATGGCGCGCGGGGCGAGGTCGGCGGCCAGGGTGCGGGCCAGGTTGTGGACCGCGGCCTTGGTCGCGGAGTAGACGGAGGCCACGGCGAGGCCCCGGTGGAGGGTCCAGGACGCGTTGAGGACGATCGCGCCGCCGTCCCGGAGCAGCGGCAGGGCCTTGTGGACCGTGAAGTAGACGCCCTTGAAGTTGACGTCCACCGCGAGGTCGAAGTCCGCCTCGGTGATCTCGGCGCTCGGCTTGAAGACGCCCACGCCCGCGTTGGCGAAGACGGCGTCCAGGCCGCCGCGCCAGGCGGTGATCTCGCGCGTCAGGCGGTCCAGGTCCCCGAGGTCGGCGGCGTCCGCGCGGACGGTGAGGACGCGCTGCGGGGCGGCCAGGCTCGCGGCGGCCTCGCGCAGGCGCCGCTCGTCGCGGCCGGTGACGGCGACGTACGCGCCCTCGTCCAGGAGGCGGCGGGCCGTGGCCAGGCCCATGCCGCTGGTGCCGCCGGTGATCAGGACGGTCTTGTTCTGGAAGCGGTTCATACGGGAATCGTCAGGCGGTCGTGGCGGGCGCGGCAGTGTCGGCTGAGCCTGGGCCTGGCACCACCAGGTTCAGGGGCGCGCCGCGAGCAGGTCCGCCAGGCGCCGCTCCGTGGGGGTGCCGGGGGCGGGGGTGTGCAGCAGGAGGCGGTGGCCTGGCAGGTCCGGCAGCGGCAGGGTCGTGTACTCGAAGGTGAGCTCGCCCACGCCGGGCAGCGTCAGCGTCTTCGTGCCGTGGGCCGAGGCGCCCACCGGGTGCTCCGCCCAGATCCGGGCGAAGTCGGGGCTGACCGCGCACAGATCGGCGGCGAGGCGGGCGAACTCGGGGTCGTCGGGGTAGCGCGCGGCGTCCGCGCGGAACTGGCCGACGACGGCGCGCGCGGCCGTCTCCCAGCCGTGGGTGGCCGCGCGGTAGCGGGCGTTGGTGAAGAAGCTGACCAGGCAGCTGTGGTCGAGGTCGGTGTAGCCGAAGACGGCGCGGGCGGCGTCGTTGAGCGCGACCATGCTCCAGTGGCGGTCGATCACGTACGCCGGTCGGGGCAGCCAGTTGTCGAGGACGCGGCGCAGCGCGGCGGGGACCTCGCGGTCGTCGGCGCCCTCGCCCGCGCGCGGCGGGTTGAGCCCGGCAAGCAGGTGCAGGTGCTCGCGTTCGGCGGGGTCCAGGCGCAGCACCCGGGCGATGGCGTCGAGGACCTCGGCGGACACGTTGATGTCGCGGCCCTGCTCCAGCCACGTGTACCAGGAGACCCCCACTCCGGCGAGGACCGCGACCTCCTCGCGGCGCAGGCCCGGGGTGCGGCGGCTCCCGCTGGACGGCATGCCGACGTCGGCGGGCCGCAGCCGCGCCCGGCGTGACCTGAGGAACTCCTTCATCTCGGTGCCGCGGAAGGCTCGGGCGGCCTGCGGGGCGGGAGTGCGGGCGCTGACGTCCATGGGGGGCGTGGGGAGCATGGGGGCATTACACCCAAGGGCGCGGGCCGCCGCGGAAAGAGGGGGGCTAGGTACACCCCCGGACGGCGCCTCGCCCCATGTCGGCGCGGCGGCGTCCGCGACAGGCTTGGAGACGTCAGCAGGTACGTCCCCACCTCGACGAAGCAGAGGCCGCCATGACCACCGAATCGCTCCTGCCCGCCGTGCCCGCCGCCCCGGCGCGGCCGTCCGCCGCGGCGGACCGGCCCGGCTTCTGGCGTGCGCCCGTCTCGGCGGCGGCGCTGCGCGCGTTCGGGTACCGGCTCACCTCGCTGCCCTTCGCGATCGCCGGGTTCGTCTTCGCGGTCACGCTGTTCGCGCTGGGCGCGGGGCTCGCGGTGACGCTGCTCGGGCTTCCGGTGTTCGCGGTGCTCCTTGCCGGGGCGCGCGGCCTCGGCGCGGTGGAGCGGCGGCGGGCGCGGGAGGTGCTCGGCCTGGAGGTCGCGGAGCCCGGCTCCGTGCGGGCGCCCGAGGCGGGCGGCGCGCGCGGGCTGGGGGCGCGGCTCAAGGACCCCGCCGGGTGGAAGGCGGTGGCGTTCCAGGTCGTGATGTTCCCGTGGCGGGTGACGGCGTTCGTGCTTGCCGTGACGCTGTGGGTGACGAGCTGGGCGGTCGCCCTGTTCCCCACGTACTCCTGGGTGTTCGCGCGCTACCTGGACTGGCCGGGCTACCGCGTGTACGACTTCACGTCGTCGAGCGGCGAGCACCACGCGTACTACATCGAGTCGCCCCTGCAGGTCGCGGGCGTCGGTGCGGTCGGGATCGCGCTCGTGCTGCTTACGCCGCTGGTCATCCGCGCGCTGAACAGCGTGGACCGGTCGGCGGTGCGGTCGCTGCTCGGGCGCTGACCGGCGCGGCGGCGGGCGCGGGCGCGGTGCGCCTGCGCGTCAAGGCGACCCCGGCCAGGACCACCGCCATCCCCGCCACCACCCGCACGCTCAGCCGCTCCCCCAGGACGAGGGCGCCGAGCGCGATCGAGACCACCGGCAGCAGATAGCCGACGGTCGCGGCCGCGGTCGGGCCCTCGCTCGCGATGAGGCGGGAGTTGAGGTGGAAGGTGAGGCCGGTGCCGAGGACGCCGAGGGCGATCAGGGCGAGGACGCCGGTGAGGGCGGGGGCGGCGGCCGGGTGCGGGGCCAGCGGCAGGCCGAGCGCGGTCAGGCCGGTGGCGACGAGGAGCTGGGCCGCGGACAGGGCGAGCGGTTCGGTGCCGCGGCCGATGAGGTGGCGGGCCATGTACGCGAAGGCGACGGCATAGCTGACGGCGGCGGCGAGCAGCGCGAGGACACCGCCGCCGGTGAGCCCCGACGCCTGCCAGGGGGCGAAGATCAGGGCCGTACCGGCGAAGCCGAGGAGCAGTCCGGCCAGGCGGTGCGCGGTGAGGCCGCGCTCGGTGCGAAGCAGCAGGGCCAGGGCGAGGGACCACAGCGGGGTGGTGGCGTTCATGACGCCCGCGACGCCGGAGTCGACGGTCTGCTGGCCGACGCTGACGAACAGGAACGGCAGGGCGTTGCAGAACAGGGCCGCCACGACCAGGTGGGCCCAGGTGCGGCGGTCGCGCGGCAGTCGCTGGCGGGCGGTGCGGGCGAGCACGAGAAGCACGGCGGCGCCGAGGGCGCAGCGGCCGACGGTGAGGTGCAGCGGCGCGATCCCGCCCTCGAGAGAGAGCTTGATCCACAGGAAGCTGGAGCCCCACAGGAGGGCGAGGACGGCGATGGGCACGGGGGCTCCCGGGGATGGGGATGAGTGCGAGCGCGGCGCGAAGGCGCTGGTGTCGACGGTGCCCCCTGGACATTCGTAAGACAAGCGAAAAGAAACGCATCCAGCCTTAAGTCCAGCTACATTCGCGGCTAGGCTGGCGGCATGCTCGACACGCGACGCATGCAGCTCCTGCGGGCGGTCGTCACCAGCGGCTCGGTGACGGCGGCGGCCCGCAACCTCGGATACACGCCGTCGGCGGTCAGCCAGCAGATGGCCGCCCTGGAGAAGGAGGCGGGCGTCGCCCTCCTGGAGCGCACGGGGCGCGGCGTGCGCCCCACGGACGCGGGCAGGCTCCTCGCGGAGTGCGCGGCGGCGGTCGGCCGCCGCGTCGCCGAGGCGGAGACCGCGCTCGCCGACCTGCGGGCCGGGCGCACGGGCCGGATCTCGGTACGGTACTTCGCCACGGCGGGCGCCCGGCTCGTCGCGCCCGCCCTGGCCCGGCTGCGGCACGAACACCCGGGCGTCCACACGGAGTTGCGGCTCGCCGAAGACCCGCTGCCCGATGTGAAGGCGGGCCGCGCCGACCTGGGGCTCGTGGTGCGGCGGCACGACGCGCCGCCCGTGGACGGCGTCCGCTTCGTCCACCTCATGGACGACCGCTACCGGGCGGTGCTCCCCCGCGGCCACCGCCTGGCCGACCGGGCCGTGCTCGACCTGGCCGACCTCGCCGACGAGCCCTGGGTGGGCAGCGAACTGCCGGGGCCCTGTCTGGACGCGGTCCTCGACGCGTGCGGCGCGGCGGGCTTCACCCCCGACTTCGTCGTGGACAGCGGCGACTACGCCACGGCCCGGGGCTTCGCGGCGGCGGGCGTGGGCGTGACGCTGGTGCCGGAGCTCGGCCTGGCGGCGGGCGCGCGTGACGACGGCGCGGACGTCGTCACGCGCGCGGTCACCCGCCCCGAGCCGACCCGCTCGATCTGGGCGGCGACCCGGGCGACGGCACCGGACGGACCGGTGCTGCGCGGCTTCCTCGCGGCCCTGCGGGCGACGGCGGCCGACGCGCGGCGCCCGGTGGGCGACGCCGCGCACACCGGGTCCGGCTGACACGACCGCGCCGCCTCAGGCAAGCGCGACCAGCTCCTGGTACTCCGCGCTCCACAGGTCCTCGGTGCCGTCCGGCAGGAGCAGCACCCGGTCCGGCCGCAGCGCCTCGATCGCGCCCGCGTCGTGGGTGACCATGACGATCGCTCCCGGGTACGTGCCCACGGCGGCCAGGACCTCGTCGCGCGAGGCCGGGTCGAGGTTGTTCGTGGGCTCGTCCAGGAGCAGCACGTTGGCGCCGGAGTGCACGAGTCCGGCGAGCGCGAGGCGGGTCTTCTCGCCGCCGGAGAGCACCGCGGTGGACTTGTCGGCGTCGTCGCCGGTGAACAGGAACGAGCCGAGCACCCGCCGTGCCTCGCCGTCGGTCAGGTGGGGCGCGGCCGCCGCGAGGTTGCCCCGTACGCTCAACCGGCCGTCCAGCGTGTCGTGTTCCTGCGCGAAGTAGCCGAGCCGCAGGCCGTGCCCGCGCACCACCCGGCCGCCGTCGGGGCGCTCGCGCCCGGCGAGCAGCCGCAGCAGGGTGGTCTTCCCCGCGCCGTTGAAGCCGAGGACGACCAGGCGGCTGCCCCGGTCGACGGCCAGGTCCACGCCGCGCAGGACGCGCAGGTCCCCGTACGACTTCGCGAGGCTGACCGCGCCGAGCGGGGTCCTGCCGCAGGGGGCGGGTTCGGGCAGCCGGATGCGGGCGACCTTCTCGCCGCGGCGCACCGGCTCCGTGTGGGCGAGCATGCGGTCCGCGCGCCGGGCCATGTTCCTGGCGGCGGTCGCGGTGGCGACACGGGCCCGCATCTTGTCGGCCTGGGTGCGCAGGGCGGTGGCCTTGCGCTCGGCGTTGGCGCGCTCGCGGGCGCGCCGCCGGTCGTCGGCGGCGCGCTGTGCGAGGTAGGCGCCCCAGGTGGTGTGGTGCGCGTCGAGGGCGGCACGGGCCGGGTCCAGGTGGAAGACGCGGTTGACGACGTCGGCGAGGAGCCCGGTGTCATGGCTGATGAGCACGAATCCGCCGGGGTGGGCGGCGAGGTACGCGCGCAGCCAGTCCACGGAGTCGCGGTCGAGGTGGTTCGTCGGCTCGTCGAGCAGCAGCACGTCAGGGCGCGAGAACAGGACGCGGGCGAGTTCGACGCGGCGCCGCTGGCCGCCGGACAGCTCCCCCACCGGCCGCCCGAGGACCCGCTCGGGCAGGCCGAGGCCCGCCGCGACCCGGGCCGCCTCGGCCTCGGCCGCGTAGCCGCCGCGGGCCTGGAAGGCGTCGTCGGTACGGGCGTACGCGGCGAGGGCCGCCCGCTCGTCGCGGGCGCCGGAGGCCGTGGCGAGGGCGGCCTCGGCGGCCCGCAGCGCGCGCACCGCCTCGTCCAGGCCGCGGGCGGACAGGATCCGGTCGGTGACGGTGGCCGCGGGGTCGGCGGCGGCCGGGTCCTGGGCCAGATAGCCGAGGGAGCCGGTACGCGTCACCGCGCCCGCAGCCGGGGCCGCCTGTCCGGCGAGGGTCTTGAGCAGGGTGGTCTTGCCGGCGCCGTTGCGCCCGACGAGCCCGACGCGGTCGCCGGGGCCGATGTGGAAGGAGACCCCGGACAGCAGGGTCCGGGCACCTGCGCGCAGATCGAGATCACGTACAGAAATCATGGGAATACGCTCCGCACTAGCGAGAGGACACACGGGTGACGTGAAGGCGTGTGTCCTGGCTAGGAGATGCGGGGCGTCGACATGGGGCGAGGGTACGGCGGCCGCGCGCGGCGGCGCACGCGGTTTTCCCAGCCGCCGCGCCACGGCCCGTCCCGCACTGCGCGCCGGGGGCGGCCGGGGGATGATCGGCCCATGAACGCCATGGACAAGGACGTCACCCTGCACCTCGCCCAGGAGGCCGACGCCGACGCGCTGCTGAGCCGCAGTCCGCTGGCCGCGCTCGTCGGGATGCTCCTCGACCAGCAGGTCCCCATGGAGTGGGCGTTCACGGGCCCGTACACGATCGCCCGGCGGATGGGCGCGGACGACCTCGACGCGCACGACATCGCCTCGTACGACCCCGAGGCGTTCGCGACGCTGCTGTCCACGAAACCGGCCGTGCACCGCTACCCCGGGTCCATGGCCGGACGCGTCCAGAAGCTGTGCCAGTACCTCGTCGAGCAGTACGACGGGGACGCCTCCGGGGTCTGGCGGGACGCCGCCAGCGGGCAGGAACTGCTCGGCCGCCTCACCGATCTGCCCGGCTTCGGCCAGCAGAAGGCCCAGATCTTCCTCGCCCTCCTCGGCAAGCAGCTCGGGGTGCGGCCCACGGGGTGGCGGGAGGCCGCCGGGGGGTACGGGGAGGCGAAGGTGTACCGGTCGGTGGCGGATATCACGGGGCCGGATGCCTTGCGGCGGGTGCGGGCGTACAAGCAGGAGCAGAAGGCCCTGAAGCGCGGCCGTCCCTAGCCCGGCCTCCGCGCCGCTCCGCGGCGACTTTCTCCCACCCACCCGCCCACTTCCCGGCAGCCGCCCGCACCCCGCCCTCTGCGCCGCTCCGCGGCGACTTTTTCCCACCCACCCGCCCACCTCCCAGCAGCTACCCGCACCCCCAGCCCGCTGCGCCGCTCCGCGGCGCCTACCTCCGCCTCCGAGACGTCCCGAACACCGACCGCGAGATCTCCCGGCCCAACTGCGTCCCCACCGACCTCATCAGCGACTTGAACATCCCGCTCCCCATCACCTGCTCGACCACTGACTCCTTCTCCGACGCCTTGTCCGGAGCCTTGGGCACCGGAGCCGGAGCGGAAGCAGCCTCCCCGGAACCGGAACCGGAACCGGAACCGGAACCGGCCCCGGACCCGGACCCGGCACCCGCCGTCAGGCGTTCATAGGCGGACTCCCGGTCCACCGCCTCCGCGTACCGCGCGTACAGCGGTGACCGTCGCACCGCCCCCTCCAGGTCGGCCGCCGCCACAGGACCCATCAGGGACCGCGGCGCCCGCAGCCGCGTGGCCGCCACGGGGGTCGGCGCGCCCTTCTCGCTGAGGACGGTGACCACGGCCTCGCCAGTGCCCATGCCGGTGAGGGTCTCCGCCAGGTCGTACGCCGAGCGGGGAAACGTCCGCACCGTGGCCTTCAGGGCCTTCTCGTCCTCGGGAGTGAAGGCGCGCAGCGCGTGCTGGACGCGGTTGCCGAGCTGGGCGAGGACGTCGGCGGGCACGTCCTTCGGGGTCTGGGTGACGAAGAAGACGCCGATGCCCTTGGAGCGGATGAGCCGCACGGTCTGGGTGATCGACGCGAGGAACGCCTTGGACGCCCCGTTGAACAGCAGGTGCGCCTCGTCGAAGAAGAAGACCAGCTTGGGTCTGTCCAGGTCACCGACCTCGGGGAGGTCGTGGTAGAGGTCGGCGAGCAGCCACATCAGGAAGGTCGAGAAGAGCGCGGGCTTGTCCTGGACGCCGGGCAGCTCCAGGACGGACACCAGGCCCTGGGCGCCGCCCTCGGGGCCGGGCCCCGCGAGGCGCAGGAACTCGCTCGTGTCGAACTCCGGCTCCCCGAAGAAGTCCGCCATCCCCTGCGCCTCGAACGCGGTGAGCGCCCGCAGGATGACCCCGGCGGTGGCGGTCGACAGGCCGCCGATGGCCTTCAGCTCCGGCTTGCCCGTGTCGGAGGTGAGGAAGGTGACCACCGCCCGCAGGTCCTTGAGGTCGACGAGTTCGAGGCCCTTCTGGTCGGCGTAGTGGAAGATCAGGCCGAGGGACTGCTCCTGGGTCTGGTTGAGCTCGAGGACCTTGGAGAGCAGCAGCGGGCCGAAGCTGGTGACCGTCGCGCGGACGGGGATGCCCGTGCCGATGCCGCCGAGGGCGTAGAACTCGCAGGGAAAGCCCCGGGGCGTCCAGTCCTGGCCGACCTCGCGGGCGCGCGCGCTGACCTTGTCGCCCGGCTCGCCGGGCGCGGAGACGCCGGAGACGTCGCCCTTGACGTCGGCGAGGAAGACGGGCACGCCCTGGGCGGCCAGCTGCTCGGCGACGAGCTGGAGCGTCTTGGTCTTGCCGGTACCGGTGGCACCGGCGACGAGGCCGTGCCGGTTGAGCACCGCCAGCGGAACGCGCACCGGCGCGTCCGCACGGCACTGCCCCTCCCAGAGCAGGGCACCCAGCTCCAGGGCGGGCCCCTCGAAGACGTACCCGGCGGCGATGGCGGCGGCCTCAGCCGGCAGCGGAGCACCGGACGCCGGGACAGCTCCCCCGGACCCCGCCGCCCCAGCGGTCACAGGAGCCCCAGCGGCCTCCGCCGCCCCCACAGACACCCCGCCCAAGGACTCGTTCGGGCGGTTTCCGCCGTCGGGCGTGGACGGCATCGGCTGGCTGTCGCTCACTTCGGCCCCTGCTCCCGGCTTGGCTGTACCCGTTTCGCCACGGTTTGCGGTGGCATTTCCCAGGCTCGCACTCGGTCTCCATGGCTGCGCCCGGAGAGCCTTGACCGGTAGGCTTTCCGTGTGATCTTCAAGCGCATCGGAAACGGCCGGCCGTACCCCGACCACGGCCGGGAAAGCACCCGGCAGTGGGCGGACGTCGCGCCGCGCCCGGTCCGCCTCGATCAGCTCGTGACGACCAAGGGCCAACTGGACCTGGAGACGCTCCTCGCCGAGGACTCCACGTTCTACGGCGACCTCTTCGCGCACGTGGTGAAGTGGCAGGGCGACCTGTATCTGGAGGACGGCCTGCACCGCGCGGTCCGCGCCGCGCTCCAGCAGCGCCAGGTCCTGCACGCCCGCGTCCTCGAACTGGGCTGACGCGCCGGGCCCCGGCCACGCGCGCGCGAGGTCCCACGGACGGGCCCAAGTCCGCATTGGCCCTTTCGGGTTGGACTGCGGACCCGGCAATGATCATCTAGTAGGCATCGCGCCCTGGCCGCACTACGCTGCGCCCATGAGCATGCTCACTCCCCCCGGCATGGGCGGCAAGTACCGCATCACGGGGGACAAGTATCCGCGTATGCGCCGCCCGAGCGGCCGCCGCAGGATCGTGCTCGCGGCCGTCGCGGCCGTCGCCGCGCTCGGCCTGGCCGGCTGGGGCACCCTGCAGCTCGTCGACGTCTTCACCGGCGGGGACGAGGCGTCCGCCGCGGCCGGTGACAAGGGCTGCGAGAAGACGCCGCGGCCACAGGCCGCGCCCCGCGCCACACCGCTGCCGAAGCCCGGCCAGATCACCGTGAACGTCTTCAACGCCACGCCCCGCGACGGCCTCGCCAAGGACACCGCGGCCGAGCTGAAGAGGCGCGGCTTCAAGGTCGGCGACGTCGACAACGCCACGAAGACGTACGACAAGAAGGTCAAGGGCCCCGGGATAGTGCTCGGCCCCAAGTCCGCCGCCGACACCGCGCTGCCGGTGCTCGCCACCCAGCTCACGGGCGCCGAGAAGCGCACCGACGGCCGCGCGGGCCGGGCGGTCGACCTGATCCTCGGCGCCGCCTTCAAGGACCTGGCCAAGAAGAAGGACGCCGACAGCGCCCTGGCCGCTCTGGCCAGGACGTCCGCGGCGCCCTCCAAGCCGTCGGCGAACGACGGCGACAACTGCTGAGCACTCTGGGACTGCTGGGACTACTGGGACCGCTGAGCCGGGCGCACGCCCCGGCCTCACGGCTGCGAAGGCGCTACTCCGCCGCCCCGTACATGCGGTCGCCCGCGTCGCCCAGGCCCGGCACGATGTAACCGGATTCGTTCAGCCGCTCGTCCACCGCCGCCGTCACGACCGTCACCGGCGTGCCCGCCAGCTCCCGCTCCATGACCTCGACGCCCTCGGGGGCCGCGAGAAGGACCACGGCCGTCACGTCGTCCGCGCCGCGCTTGATCAGCTCCTGGATCGCCGCGACCAGCGTGCCGCCGGTGGCGAGCATCGGGTCGAGGACGTACACCTGGCGGCCGGAGAGGTCCTCCGGCATCCGCGTCGCGTACGTGGACGCCTCCAGCGTCTCCTCGTTGCGGATCATGCCGAGGAAGCCGACCTCGGCCGTGGGAAGGAGGCGCACCATGCCGTCGAGCATGCCGAGACCGGCCCGCAGGATCGGCACCACGAGGGGCCGCGGGTACGACAGCTTCACGCCGGTCGTCCGGACCACCGGGGTGTCGATGTCGACCTGCTCGGTGCGCACGTCCCGGGTGGCCTCGTAGGCGAGCAGGGTGACCAGCTCGTCGGCCAGGCGCCGGAAGGTCGGGGAGTCGGTGCGCTTGTCGCGCAGCGTGGTGAGTTTGTGCGCCACCAGCGGGTGGTCGACGACGTGGATCCGCATTGCTCAACAGTAACCGGGCCAAGCGCCCCTTCGGTCCCTCCGTGCGCGCGCCCGTGTGCCCCGGGCGGCGTCCGCCCGGTAAGCGCTGTCTGCGTCGGCTGGCATCAACCGGGCCTCGCGCGGGAAGGTGGTCGTACGAACTGAGGTGGTGAGGCCGATGCCCGACCGGGAACCTCGCGAGAGCGACGCCGAGCGCCGACGGCGCCGCGCCCAGTTCCTGCACGAGCTGACCGAGGCCCGCGAGCTGCGGGACCGGGTGACACCACGCCGCGCACGGGCGGCCAGAATGCGACAGGCGATGCGTATGCGCACGTTCCGCTGGTAGCCGCCGGGGCGCCCGCGGGCACCGGCGCGGCGTGTGATTCGCAACGCGACGCGGACACAGCGGCCGGAAGACCTCTCCTGAAGCCGTTGTTTCTGCCACGATTCCGAGTGGGCGGGGCAAGCCAGAGCACTCCCGCCCCCGACGTCCGCCGGGGGGACCCCCAACCGGCGCCTATGAACAGTGGGAGAGTCACGGTGTACTTCGCCGCACTGCTCGCGCGCACCGAAGACGGGTGGGAAGCGAGCGACACGGAGCTCGACGATGTGGAGACCCTGTCGGATCTGACCGACCTGGCCCGTGAGGCCGCCGCCGACGCGGGCGGCGCCGACGACGAAACAGTGCTCGTCTTCATCGAGCAGGAGGACGCGTGGTTCGGCGTCGTCCGCGTGGACGGCGAGGACGACCCGCGCATCTTCGTCTCGGACGCGGCCGCCGCCGCCCGCAGCGCCTACGGCGAGATCCTGCTGACCGACGAGATGCTGGGGCGCGACCCGGACGACGGCGCGGACGACCTGGACGCGCTCGACCTCGACGGCACGGAGGACGGCGAGGCCGCCGCCGACGATGACGACGACGGCGACCCGGCGGACGGCGGCACCGACGCCGTGCCCGCCGGGCCGCTGGGAGACCGGGAGATCCTGAGCGACCTCGGCGTATCGGAGAAGGAACTGCTCGCCCTGGAGAGCGGCGACGCCCTGAACGAGATCGCCGACGTCCTGGGCGCCGCGGAGGTCCTCGAAGCGGTGCGGTGATCACCACGCCGCACCACACCGCTCCGGTCGGTTAGGTTCGCCGTGTGACACACCTCCCAGATCCGGTACGGGACCGCTGGCGGGCGCCGATGCGGCTCGCCCTGGACGAGGCCGAACGGGCCGTCCGGGGCGGCGACGTGCCCGTCGGCGCCGTTGTCCTGTCGCCGGACGGCGAGACCGTGCTCGCCCGCGGCCACAACGAGCGCGAGGCGGCCGATGACCCCACCGCGCACGCGGAGGTCCTCGCCCTGCGCCGGGCCGCCGCCGCGCTCGGCTCCTGGCGGCTGCCCGGCTGCACCCTCGTCGTCACCCTGGAGCCGTGCGTGATGTGCGCGGGCGCGCTGGTGCAGTCCCGCGTGGACCGGGTCGTGTACGGCGTCCGCGACGAGAAGGCGGGCGCCGCCGGATCGCAGTGGGACCTCGTGCGCGACCGGCGGCTCAACCACCGCCCCGAAGTCGTCGAGGGCGTCCTCGCCGACGCCTGCGCGCGGCTGCTCACGGACTTCTTCCGGGACCGGTAGGCCTTCTCCGGGACCGGAAGGCGATCCGTCCGGACAACGGATTTCAGCGCACGGCCCACCTTGGGCTAGGATCTCTCTCGGTAGCGTGTCCGAGCGGCCGAAGGAGCTCGCCTCGAAAGCGAGTGTGGGGAAACTCACCGAGGGTTCAAATCCCTCCGCTACCGCTCTCGATACGAAGGGCCCCGTCCACTGGACGGGGCCCTTCGTCGTATCCGGGCGCGTTCCTCGTATCTGGGCGCGTTCCTCGTATCCGGACACACGGAGAAGCCCCGGCGCCGCCCTGCGCGCCGGGGCTTGTCCCGAAAGGGACGGGGGAGGCGGCATCGGGGGGACAAGCCGCCTCCCCCGACGAGGACCGGCGCTCTCAAGTCCGCGCCGCCACCGGGGGAAGCATGCGCCGCGGACCCCGCAGTGGAGGCCAGTCCCGGCCCGTGGATTCCTGCCAGATCCCGCGGGCTCACGTCCATCCTGCGCCGCGCCCGCCCGCGCGACCTCGGGCGAAGGGCCCTCAGGCGGGGGTCATTGGTCCTTAAAAACCAGGTGAGTTAGCACCGCGTTAGACTCGCCCGGCAACAGGCGAAAGCGGCGAGGACGAGGGCGACGGGGGCGTGGGATGAGCGGGTACGGGGAGGGCGCAACGTGAAGGACCCAAAGAAGCTCATACTCTTCGTCCTTGTGGTGTTCGTCCTGTACGTGATCATCACTGACCCCGCCAAGGCCGCCGACTACGTGCAAGTGGGCTTCGAGGGCATCTCGAACGCCGCCAAGGCCGTCGGCGACTTCATGACGTGGGTCGCCAACGGCGGCAAGGACGACTAGGAGTACGCGTGATCCGCCATCTGGTCCTGTTCAAGCTGAACGACGGCGTCCAGCGCGACGACCCGCGCGTCGTCGCGGGCGTCAAGGCCTTCGAGGAGCTCGGCGGCCTCATCCCGGACGTGAGCTTCTGGGAGTGCGCCTGGAACATCTCCGAGCGGCCCATCGCGTACGACTACGCCATCAACTCCGCCGTCGCCGACAGCGACGCCCTGAAGCGGTACCTGGAGCACCCCGCCCACCAGGCGGGCGTCGCCCTGTGGCGCGAGTTCGCCACGTGGGTGATCGCCGACTACGAGTTCTGAGCCCCACGCCCGCCACGGGCGCCCCGAGCGGCCCCGCACCACGACGGTGCGGGGCCGCTTCGCGTTGCCCGCGCCCAACTTCCCCCTCAACACGGAGTGATCAGGTGCTTGCACACAGTGCACATGTCTTGTGATGCTATGACCGCTTTTGACGGATGAGTTGACCGAGTCGACCGAACCTGACCGGGCCCGTTCCGTTCCGGGCTCGTCGAGGGTCGAAGAAGGGGTGGCGTTGACCGTGCCGGCCAGTTCTGCGCCTGAAGCGCCGCCCGCGAAGGGGCCCACGAGCACCCGGGGCGCCGATACGCGGGCGCTCACGCAGGTCCTGTTCGCCCAGCTGAAGGAGTGCCTCCCCGGCACCCCGGAGCACACCCGCGTGCGCGCGGCGCTCATCGAGGCGAACCTCCCGCTCGTGCGCTACGCGGCGGCCCGCTTCCGCAGCCGCAGCGAGCCGATGGAGGACGTCGTCCAGGTCGGCACCATCGGCCTCATCAACGCCATCGACCGCTTCGACCCCGACCGAGGGGTGCAGTTCCCGACGTTCGCCATGCCGACCGTCGTGGGCGAGATCAAGCGGTACTTCCGCGACAACGTGCGCACCGTGCACGTGCCCCGGCGGCTGCACGAGCTGTGGGTGCAGGTCACCGGGGCCACCGAGGACCTGACGACGTCCTTCGGGCGCTCCCCCACCACCGCCGAGATCGCCGAGCGGCTGCGGATCAGCGAGGACGAGGTCCTGGCCTGCATCGAGGCCGGGCGCTCGTACCACGCGACGTCCCTGGAGGCCGCGCAGGAGGGCGACGGCCTGCCGGGGCTGCTCGACCGGCTCGGGTACGAGGACCCCGCCCTGGACGGCGTCGAGCACCGCGACCTCGTACGGCATCTGCTGGTGCAGCTGCCCGAGCGGGAGCAGCGGATCCTGCTGCTCCGGTACTACAGCAATCTGACGCAGTCGCAGATCAGTGCGGAATTGGGCGTTTCCCAGATGCATGTGTCAAGACTGCTGGCCCGGAGCTTCGCGCGACTGCGATCCGCAAATCGGATCGAGGCGTAACCGTATCGGGTGGAGCGGTCTTTTGGCCGTTGCCGACGGGCAGTTGGGTGAAGTCGGCCGAGACCCTCTCTTTCCTGCACGGACGTCACCCTCAGTTGTCGACAAGTCACTACAGCGTGTTGCCGACATGTGACATTCTGCGGGAACAGCGTTTGCCGCAGCTCCGGCTCCGGTATTCAGGTGGAGGCTGCGTTCCTTCGAGGGGAGCGCGGGCCGCGACCGTCCGCGACCTCAAGGGGGTGGCATGTCCGCAGACCAGGGCAGCTCGAAGGTGCTCACGCTCACGCTCGAAGACAGCGAGAGCGCGTCCGCGCCCGACGCGCTTCACGGCTCCGACGCCGCCACGGCGGCGGCACCGGAGGTTATCGACACCCGGACCCTGTCCCGCTCCCTCTTCCTGCGGCTCGCCGCACTCGCGCAGGACAGTCCCGAGCGCGCCTACGTCAGAGACACCCTGATCGAGCTGAACCTCCCGCTCGTGCGGTACGCGGCGGCCCGCTTCCGCAGCCGCAACGAGCCGATGGAGGACATCGTCCAGGTCGGCACCATCGGCCTGATCAAGGCGATCGACCGCTTCGACTGCGAACGGGGCGTGGAGTTCCCGACGTTCGCCATGCCGACGGTCGTGGGCGAGATCAAGCGGTTCTTCCGGGACACGAGTTGGTCGGTGCGGGTGCCCCGGCGGCTGCAGGAGCTGCGCCTCGCGCTCACCAAGGCGAGCGACGACCTCGCCCAGCGCCTGGACCGCTCGCCGACGGTGCCGGAGCTCGCGGTCGCCCTCGGCGTCTCCGAGGAGGACGTGGTCGACGGCCTCGCCGTCGGCAACGCGTACACCGCATCCTCCCTCGACTCCCCCGCCCCCGAGGACGACGGCGGCGAGGGCTCCCTCGCGGACCGCCTCGGCTACGAGGACACGGCCCTGGAGGGCGTGGAGTACCGCGAGTCGCTGAAGCCGCTGCTCGCGAAGCTGCCGCCCCGAGAGCGCCGGATCATCATGCTCCGCTTCTTCGCCAACATGACGCAGTCGCAGATCGGCGAGGAGGTCGGGATCTCCCAGATGCATGTGTCCCGGCTGCTGACCCGCACGCTGGCCCAGCTCCGCGAGGGCCTGATCTCCGACTAGGACGCCGCCGCCCGCGGGTCGCTGCTCACGGCGCCCGCGGGTTTCTCATTGGCGGCGCGCGGGTTCCTTATTGGCGGCCTGCGGGTTCCTTATTGACGGAACGTCAGTCACACTTGCGCGATGCGTCGGAGCCTGGTGCGCGTTTCGGTAGCGGTGTGCGGCTTGGGGCTCCTCGTGGCCTGTGGGGGCCCTGGGGAGCGGGAGGGGTACGTCGCCACCGACGCGGGGCGCGAGCGGCCCGGCAAGGCCGTCGCTCCCAGCGGGGAGGTGGAGTTCGCCCCGCTGGACGGGACCGCGGGCGGTCCGTCGGGCGGGCCCCGCCAGCGCGGCCGCACGGGCACGCCCGGATCTCCTGACGGCGGCGGCGCGAAGTCGCCTTCCGGCGCGGAGAGTTCACCCGGAGCTGGTTCTTCTGGTTCTTCCGGGGCGCCTCGGGCGACGCCCGGCTCCCCCGAACCGCCCGCGTCCCCAAGCCCGCCGCGCCCGCCCAAGCCCTCCGGCCCGCCGTCACCCCCGGCGAAGCCCGCCGCCCTGAAGGTGACCGGCGTCGACCGGGACCCGGGCCCGCACCGCTGGTGCGAGGACGTCACCCTGACCCTGCGGAACACCGGCGGAGCCCCGGCGCGATCGGGGACCATCGCCTTCGGCTCGCATGTGATCGGGGCGCTCGGCGTCGACTGGGGGACGGTGGAGTCGACGAGGAAACTGCCCGCACCCGTCAGGGGCGGGCAGACCGTCAAGAAGACTTGGCCGATTTGCGTCGACGCGTGGCGCGTTCCCTGGGGGATGCACATCGAGACGCGCGACGTGGACGTGGAGTGGGAATAGGCCCCGCGAAGGGGGCCTAGAGAGAGGACTTCCCTGGAATCTCCGGGGGCGCGTCGCTACTTCAGGGCCAGCCAGGCCACGGCGACGACGATCGCGATCGCCGCCACCACACCGAGAATCAGGCCCACGCGCGGGCCCGCGGGCGCCGCCTGCTGGCGGGCGCGGCCGCCGCCCTGCGGGGTCTCGTCGACGAACGCGCGGAACATCTGCGTGGAGCCCGCCGGGTCGTGCTGACCGGGGCCCTGCGGAGCTTGGGGGTTGTGTGCCATGGGGCAGGACCCTAGCGAATCCCCGGCTGTCCGCCCAACCCCCTTCTGACCGGCGGCTTTACACAGGTGGGTACGGAGCTTTGCCAGGGTTTTAGCGGGCAGGACCCGATTTAGTTTGCCTGTGGCAACCAACTGCTTTTATCGTTGCCCTAAGCAACGAAAGCCTCAGCGGCAAAGAAAGAGGGTGCCGTGGCCGCGCAGCGTCCGTACGAGGAGCTGGCCCGCCAGCTCAGCGCCATCGGCGCCGTCAAGCGCGACCTCGCCCGCATCCTGCCGAGCGACTGCCCGGCGGGCTCGGCCGCCGTCCTGACCGTGCTGAGCCGTCACGGCGAGATGCGGATGGGCAGGCTCGCCGAGCTCCTCGCCGTCGACATGTCGGTGACCAGCCGCCACGTGGCGCACGTCGCGGAGCGCGGCTGGATCGACCGGTCCCCCGACCCCGCCGACAAGCGCACGCGCGTCCTGCGTCTGACCGCCGCCGGCGAGCGCCAGCTCGAGGTGCTCTCGCAGCGCACCACCGAGCTGCTCGCCGAGCGGCTCGACGACTGGTCCGACGCCGAAGTCGGACAGCTGACGGCACTGATGGCCCGGCTCCGCGCCAGCTTCGGGGACTGCAGGGCCGCCGCGCCGCGCGCGGCACCCACCCGTACACCCGCGTAAGGAACAGGAAAAGGAAACCCATGGCAACATCCACACCGTCCGGTGTGCGGGGCAGCCACGCCGAGCGCGGGGGGCATCCGCACGACGGTGCGCCGATGACCCACCGCCAGATCATGGAGGCCCTTTCCGGCCTCCTGCTCGGCATGTTCGTCGCGATCCTGTCGTCGACGATCGTCTCCAACGCCCTGCCCGAGATCATCGGTGACCTCGGCGGCGGCCAGTCCGCCTATACGTGGGTCGTCACCGCCGCGCTGCTGTCCATGACGGCCAGCACCCCCCTGTGGGGCAAGCTGTCCGACCTGTTCAGCAAGAAGGCCCTCGTCCAGATCGCCCTCGTCATCTACGTCCTGGGGTCCGTGGTCGCCGGGCTCTCGCAGAACGCGGGCATGCTGATCGCCTGCCGTGTCGTGCAGGGCATCGGCGTCGGCGGTCTGTCCGCGCTCGCGCAGATCGTCATGGCCGCGATGATCGCCCCGCGCGAGCGCGGCCGCTACTCCGGCTACCTCGGCGCCACCTTCGCCGTCGCCACCGTCGGCGGCCCGCTGCTCGGCGGCGTCATCACCGACACCTCCTGGCTGGGCTGGCGCTGGTGCTTCTACGTGGGCGTGCCGTTCGCCGTGATCGCCCTGATCGTGCTGCAGAAGACCCTGAAGCTGCCGGTCGTCAAGCGCGAGGTGAAGGTCGACTGGAGCGGCGCGCTGCTCATCTCGGCCGCCGTCTCGCTGCTCCTGATCTGGATCACCTTCGCGGGCAGCGGCTCCGGCAAGAAGTACGAGTGGCTGTCGTGGCAGACGTACACGATGGTCGGCGGTGCCGTCGTCCTCGCGCTGCTCTTCCTGCTCGTGGAGTCCAGGGCCAGCGAGCCGATCATCCCGCTGCGGCTCTTCCGCAACCGCACCATCACGCTGGCCTCGCTGGCCTCGCTGTTCGTGGGTGTCGCGATGTTCGCGGGCACCGTGTTCTTCAGCCAGTACTTCCAGCTGGCGCGCGGCGAGTCGCCGACCATGTCCGGCGTCCTGACCATTCCGATGATCGGCGGCCTGTTCGTCTCGTCCACCGTCTCGGGGCAGCTGATCACCAAGACCGGGAAGTGGAAGGCCTGGCTCGTCAGCGGCGGGGTGCTCCTGACCGCCGGGCTCGGGCTCCTCGGCACCATGCGGTACGACACCCCGTACTGGCACATCGCGGTCTACATGGCCCTCATGGGGCTCGGCATCGGCATGATGATGCAGAACCTGGTGCTCTGCACGCAGAACCAGGTCGCCCCGGAGGACATCGGCGCCGCGAGCTCCGTCGTCACCTTCTTCCGGTCCCTCGGCGGCGCCATGGGCGTCTCCGCGCTCGGCGCCGTGATGTCCACGCGCATCACCGACTACGTGAAGGACGGGATCGCCGGTCTCGGTCCTCAGGGCGCCGCGTTCGGCCACGGCGGGACCGCCGGTGGCGGCATCCCCGACCTGGACAAGCTGCCCGAGCCGTTCCGCACGGTCATGGAGAGCGCCTACGGGCACGGCATCGCCGACGTGTTCCTGATCGCCGCGCCGATCGCGTTCCTCGCCTTCCTGATCACCCTGTTCATCAAGGAGGTCCCGCTGCGGACCGCGGCCGCCCCGCAGCCCGCCGCCACGGCCGACGCCGCCGGGGAGAGCTAGCGCGCTGCCCCTGACCCGGTGCGTCGGCCCCGGGTCAGGGGCGGGACAGCAGCGCCTCGATGCCCGCGATCTGGATGTCCAGGGCGGTCGCGAAGTCCCGCTCCCACATCTCCACGACCGTGTCCTCGCTGCGGGACTCCATCAGGTCCTTCGCGCCGCGGACCGCCTCGTTGCTGTGGAGGAGCTCCTGCTGGACGGTGCCGAGCGCGTGCTGGAAGTACTCCTCCATCGTCATGCCCGCCTCCGCGCACCGCGCCATGAAGTGGCCCTCGATGGTGCCGTAGCCGTACACGAACTGGAACACGGCGGCGATCGCGCCGTTGCACCGGTGCGGCGGGAGCCCGCTGTTGCGCACGGCCCGCTGCACCGCGAGGGAGTACGCCAGCCAGTTCGGGCCGATGTTCAGGAACCGGCCGACCAGCGGGGACACCCAGGGGTGGCGGACCAGGAGCCCCCGGTAGGCGGTGGCGAGGTCGCGCAGCTGGGCGCGCCAGGCGGACGGGTCGGTGGTGTCGGGCAGGCCGACCTCGGCGCACACCGCGTCCAGGGCGAACTCCAGGAGGTCGTCCTTGGTGTCCACGTACCAGTACACGGACATCGCGGTGACGTCGAGCTCCGCGGCGAGGCGGCGCATGGAGAACCTGGCGAGCCCCTCCGCGTCCAGGAGCCGGACCGTGGCCTCGGTGATGCGGTCGCGGTCGAGGCCGGAGGGCTGGGCGCCCTTGCGGCCCGTGCCGCGCGGCGCCGTGTCCTCGAGCCAGACGCTCGTGCGCGCCCCTCGCCCCGCGCGGTCGGCTGCCTTCGCCATGGCGCACCTTCCTGGTACTGATCTCGTCCGGTCCGGTCCGGTCCGGGCGGGCGGCTGGAGCGCTGGTGCCGCCCGCCCTCGATGCTATGCGGACGCCTTGTCCACGGGCTGCTCCGCGGGCGCCGCCGACGCGGGCGGGTCCGCCCGCTCGGCGCGCCACAGCAGCGCCGCCGCCAGGGCGCCGCCGACGAACACGGCCGCCGCGCCCACCAGCTGGCTCGTCTCCAGGCCGGAGGCGAACGCGTCCGCGATGCGCTCCCGCTCGCCCGCCGAGTCCGCGGCCGCCATCGCCGCCGGGAAGGAGACGGCGGAGACCGCGACCAGGGCGGAGAACCGGGAGCTGAGGACCGCGCCGAGGACCGCGACGCCGAGGCCGTTGCCGAACTCCGCGAGGGTGCCGTTGACGCCCGCGCCCACGCCCGCCTTCTCCGGCGGTATGGCGCTCATGATCGCGTTGGCCATCGCGGGCATGGCGAACGAGATGCCCGCACCCATGATCACGAGTCCGGCGCACATGCCCGTGTAGTCCTCGCCGCCGAACACGGCGATCACGACGAGCCCGCCCGCCAGCATGGTCATGCCGGTCAGGATCGTGCCGGGCGTGCCCAGCTTGGCGTACACGCGCGCGCCGACGCCCGCCAGGTTCAGGACGACCACGGTCGCCGCGAGCGGCGCCGTGCGCAGGCCCGCGTCGAGCGGCTCGTAGCCGAGGACGAACTGGAGGTGCTGGGTCAGCAGATACAGCGAGCCGCCGAGGCCGAAGGCCACGAGCACCGAGCCGGTCACCGCGCCCACGAACCTCTTGTTCCGGAAGAAGTGCATGTCCAGCATCGGGTACGGGATGCGCAGCTCCCACAGCGCGAAGCCGCTGAGGACGACCGCGCCGACCGCCGCCGCCACCAGGACCCGCGCCGAGGTCCAGCCGTGCTCGGGCCCGGAGATGATCGCGAACACGACCGAGGCCATGCCGATCGTGGAGAGCACCGCGCCGACCAGGTCGGGGCGGTCGCCCTGCGGGTTCTTGGACTCGGGGACGAGCCGGACCACCGCGATGACGCCGAGCAGCGCCACCGGGATGTTGATCAGGAAGATCGAGCCCCACCAGAAGTGGTTCAGCATGAAGCCGCCGAGCAGCGGACCGGCCGCGAATCCCAGCGAGTTCACGGTCGCCCACAGGCCGATCGCCTTCACGCGCTCGGCGTCGTCGAAGATCTGCACGACGACGGCGAGGGTGGTGGTCATCAGGAGCGCGCCGCCCACGCCCATCCCGGCGCGGGCCGCGATGAGCTGCGTCGACGTCTGCGCCAGACCCGCGACGAGCGAGCCGGCGCCGAACAGGACGAGGCCCGCGGTCAGCATCTTCTTGCGGCCGTAGCGGTCCGCCGAGCTGCCCGCGGTGAGCAGCAGCCCTGACTGGACGAGCGAGTACGCGTTGATCATCCACTGGATGTCGGACGACGACGCGTCGAGTTCACGGGTGAGCGACGGGATCGCGACGCTCAGGACGGTGTTGTCGAGCAGGACGGTGAGCTGGGCGAGGCAGATGACGCCGAGGATCAGCCAGCGCTGGGGGTGGCGGTCGCTGGGCGCGGCGGCCGCCTCGGGGTTCTCGGCGGTGGTCGCCGTCATGCGGGCCCCTCTCTCTTCTCCGGGACCGCCGTGCCGCGGCCGCGATCCGAGATCGCTGCGGTCGCCATGACCTCTACGGCCTCTACGGTCCCTACGGCCTCTACGGCCTCTACGGCCTCTACGGCCTCGTTCTACGGTGTACGAGGCTGGTGCGCCGTACACCGTAGAACATTCCCCATACGGCGTACAAGAGCATTTAGCGCCGTGGCTGAGTGAGGTCGTAGAACGTGGCACCGTCGACGGCCACCTCCGTGAAGGTGGCCTCGGCCCAGGTGGTGATCCGCGCGACGGGGGCCGCTGCCGTTGAAGCCGCCGATGGCCAGCACGGGCGCGCTGGTGGCGAGTTGGCGGCTCGCCGCGTTTCGCGCGCCGGCGGGGGCCGCGGCCTGGCCGCCCGCTTGGTGACGGCGATCGGCGATCAGCGTGACGGCGATCAGCGTGACGGCGGAAAGAACGGGCCGCGTGTACGAAGGGAACGGGGCCGGAGCCGGAACCGGGGGAACCCCGGGCCGATCTCACCGGCCGCTCCCCTCACGCCGCGAGGGCGGCGGGCTTGATGAGGTAGCCCGCACCGCGCCGGGTGTGGATCATCGGCTCCCGCCCGGCGTCGATCTTCCGCCGCAGATACGAGATGTAGAGCTCGACGACGTTGGCCTGCCCCCCGAAGTCATAGCTCCACACGCGGTCGAGGATCTGCGCCTTGCTGAGCACGCGCCGCGGATTGCGCATCAGATACCGCAGCAGCTCGAACTCGGTGGCGGTCAGATGGATGGATTCCCCTCCGCGCGTCACCTCGTGGCTGTCCTCGTCGAGGGTCAGGTCGCCGACGGCGAGCACGGACTCGCCGCCGCGCCCGGCGGCCCCGGTCCGCCGGATGAGGCCGCGCAGCCGGGCGACGACGTCCTCCAGGCTGAACGGCTTGGTGACGTAGTCGTCTCCGCCCGCGGTGAGCCCCGCGATCCGGTCCTCGACGGCGTCCTTGGCCGTCAGGAACAGCACCGGCACGTCCGGCAGCTCCCGCCGCAGCCGCCCCAGCAGGAAGAGCCCGTCCATGTCCGGCAGCATCATGTCGAGCACGACGACGTCGGGCTTGAAACTCCGCGCGGCCCGCACGGCCCCGGCACCGTCCCCGGCGCTGCGGATCTCCCAGCCCTCGTAGCGCAGCGCCATGGACAGCAGCTCGGTGAGCGACACCTCGTCGTCCACGACGAGCACGCGAACGGGACTCCCGTCCGCCCTGAGCAGTTCGGTACGCCCCTGGGGCGAGGTCGTGGTCATGCCCCAAGGGTCACCACGGGGCGTGAGAGGCGGCTTGCCCTCACCTGTGAATTCCCTGAGAAAGGCGCTCCAAAGTATCCAGCCGGTCCGGCGCTTGAGGAGTTCCAGCCCGTCCGGCGCTTGAGGACGAGGCGCGAAGCGCCAATGCGGTTGAGCGGGGCCCGGGGCGGCAGCCCCGGTTTCGGGAAGGGGCGGGCCTGGGGCGCCTCGCGAGAGCCCCCGCCCCCTCATCCGCACCCCCACCCCACCCCCACCCCCGCCCCACCTCACGGCAGCCCGAACAACCGCGCGGCGTTCCCGTAACACACCCCCGCCAACCACCCGTCCCCCAGCCCCAACCCCTCCAACGCCTCCAACTGATGCCCGTACCCATACGGAATGTTGGGAAAGTCCGTCCCGAGCAACACCCGATCCCCCAACGCCACCACCCGCCCCAACTCCCCCCGGGGAAACGGCGCCCCCCGCTCACTGAAGTCCGTGAACGCCATCGTCGTGTCCAGCCGCACCTCCCCGTACCGCTCCGCCAGTTCCAGGAAGTCCACGTACTCCGGCATCCCCATGTGCGCGACGACGAGCCGCAGCCGCGGATGCCGCGCGAGCAGCCGCCCCACCGGCTCGGGCCCGGTGTACTTGCCGGGCGCGGGCCCCGAACCGCAGTGCGTCACCACGGGTATCCCGGCCTCGGCGAGCAGCCCCCACGCGGGGTCGAGCAGCGGGTCGTTCGGGTCGTACGCGCCGACCTGCACATGCGCCTTGAACACCCGCGCCCCGGCCTCGACCGCCTCCCGCACATAGCGGTCGACCCCGGGCTCCGGGAACAGCGTCGCCGTGTGCAGACAGTCGGGCGTGCGGGCGGCGAAGTCCGCCGCCCATCCGTTCAGCCACCGGGCCATGCCCGCCTTGTGCGGGTACAGCATCGAGGTGAAGGCCCGCACCCCGAACTCCCGGAGCACGGCGAGCCTCCGCTCCTCGTCGTGCCGGTACGTGATGGGCCACGCCATGCCCGTCAGGGGCCCGGCCGAGTCGAAGTACGCCCATACTTTCGCCAGGACGCGCTCCGGCATGAAGTGCGTGTGCACATCGATGAGCCCCGGCAGCCCGAGCCGCCGCCAGAACGCGACGACGGCGGCGGCTTCGGCGGTGGTCTTGGCGGCAGCCTCGGCGGCGGGCCCGGCAGCGCCCTGCGCAACGCCCCCGACGGCGGGCCCGGAAGCGGCCTGGGCGGCACCCCCGGCGGAGGCCTGCGCAGCACCCTCAGCCGCAGGCCCGGCAGCACCCTGCGCAACGCCCCCGGCACCAGCCTCGGCAGCGGCCTCAGTGACACCCCCGGCGGATGCCTGCACGGCACCCTCAGCCGCGGCCTCGGCGGCACCCTCGGTACCGCCCCCCGCAACCCTCTCAGCCCCGATCTTCACAGCACCCCCCACAGCAGCGTCCACCCCACAACTCACCCCCTCCGCACCTCCCACACACGCCCCCTCACTCCCAACCCCACCCACCATCACCGACTCCTCCTCCCCGTGCTCCCTGCCCCCTCACCCACCACGTCACCCGCCTCCAACGCCATGGCCACGGCCACCGCCACCGCCACGGCCGCCGCCACCACCGCCATAACTCCGCTCAACCTGGGCCACATGCACCACATAGTCCTCGTACCACTCCGCGCGCCCCCGCGCCCTGGCCTCCCGGTGCTCCGGGTCCTCGCGCCAGGCCCGGACCGCCTCCAGGTCCCGGAAGTAGGCGACGGTGATGCCGAGTCCGCCCGGCGTCCGCGCCGAGTCCGCCCCGAGGAACCCGGGAACCTTCGCCACCCGTTCATCCATGCGCCGCGCGGTCTCTTCATAGCCGTCGGCGCCGGAGCCATCGTCGCCGTCCGTGCGCCGAGAGGTGAACACCACGGAGTAGTAGGGCGGTTCGAAAGGACCGACGGGTCCACGCGTCTCGTGATCAGTCATGGCACCCACCGTCACCGGCGACACAACTCCACGTCCACCTCGAACGCCCTTCCTTGCCGAACGGGCAGCCAGTTTTGACCTTCCGGTCAGCGAACGGGCACGCCCCCGCGCCGCACGCCCGGCCCACTCCGCCTCACACCGCGCCCGCCCCGTACGCCCGCACGCCCGCGTCAGAACAACCCGCCCTGCACCGCAGGTATCTCCCGCACCGGCACCACCGGAACCGTCACCCCCAACGCCCCGCCCGCCCCCCATTCCCCACCCGCCTCCAACTCCCCGGCAGCCTCCAACCGCCACCCACCCATCAACCGACCGTCGAGCACCAACAGCCCCCCGCTACCAGCCCCCTCACACCTCTCCCACCCCTCCTTGTCCCGCTCCCGCTCCCGCACCGCCAGATACACATCAGCCCCGGCGACCCCAACCAACGTGCCCGCCACCACGCCGCCGTCCACGAGCTCGCTCACCACGCCCCCGGCCGCCGCCATCCCGTCGAGGCCGAACACCTCCGCGTGGTCCACGACCGCGCACGGCAGCCGCTCCAGCGACTCGGGCCAGCCGCCGAGCCCGACCGCCCTGCGGTGCAGCTCCGCCAGCTCCCGCGCCCGCGCCGCCGCGTCCGGCAGCCGCGCCCGCAGGGCCCGCTTGCGCGCGTACGGAATGCGGTCCGGCACTCCGAGCGCGGTGCGCAGCAGCTCCTCGGTCCGCCGCGCCGCCATCAGCGGGCCGCGCCCCAACCAGCTGAACGCCACCGCCCCCTGTTCGAGGAGCCGCGTGCCGCCGCGCGCGACCCCGGTGATGCCCACCTTCAGCAGGCCGGGGCCGAACCACGCCACGTACACGTGATACGGCCGCGGATCGTCGGCGAACGTGTCCGCCGCGACCGAGTGCGCCCGGTCCACCCGCGCGCACTCCTCGCACTGCGCGCGCGTGGCCCGCCCCGGCACGCCCGCGCCCACCGGGCACGGTGTCCGCCGCCCACCGCGCCACACCCCGGCGCACCGCCGCTCCCCCCGCGCCCGGAAGGCGAGCGCGGCACCCCGGACCAGCGCGCTCTCCCGCTCCCCGCGCCCGTCCGCGTACCAGCCCAGGGCGGGTCCCCGCTCGATGTGCCACCGCACCCCCGTGCACCACCACGTCATGGAAAGAGCATGACCCACGCCACTGACAACGCGATTGTTGACCTCAAAGTACAAAACCTTGCTAGGCTGCTCCGCATGGGACGGCCGAGACAGTTCGATCCGGAGACCGCCGTGGACCAGGCGATGGAGGTCTTCTGGCGCAAGGGGTACGCGGGCACGACGCCGCAGGACCTCGTCGACGCCCTCGGCATCGGCAAGGGCAGCCTCTACAACGCCTTCGGCAGCAAGCACGCCCTCTTCGAGCGGGCCCTGCGCCGCTACCGCGACACCCAGGCGCACGCCTTGATCGAACTACTGGAGAGCGGGGGCCCGGTCAAGGAGCGGCTGCGCTCCGCCCTGGAACTCCTGGTCGCCATGGACCTCGCCGACCCGGACCGGCGCGGCTGCATGGCCGTGAACGCGGCGGCGGAGCTGGCGACCGCGGACCGCGTGGCGACCGAGCTGGTCCGGGGCATGTTCGCCCGTACCGAGGCCGCGTTCCAGGCGCTGATCGAGGAGGGCAAGCGAGCGGGCGAGATCGCCCCGCACCGAGACGCCACCGACCTCGGCAGCCTCCTGATGAACACCGCGATCGGCCTACGCCTGACCGCACGGGTAGCCGACGGCCCGGACGCCATGCACCGCACGATCCGCGCGCTCCTGGACTCCCTCTAACCCCACGCACCACCCCGAAAAACTCCACCCACCCTCAGGCCTCCCCCTACCCAAATTTTGTACCCCCAGGTCAAAAACAACACCACACAAGCCACGCACAACAGCCCATAACCAACGCACACACTCCACACAAGGACACAACACCCATGGACCTCCGCCTCACCGGAAAGACCGCCGTCGTCACGGGCGCCAGCCGCGGCATAGGCCTCGCCACCGTGCGCACCCTCGTCGCCGAGGGCGTCCGCGTGGTCGGCGCCGCCCGCACGGTCTCCCCCGAGCTGAAGGACTCCGGCGCGCTGCCCTACTCCGTGGACCTCGGCACCCCTCAGGGCCCGGCCGAGCTCATCGCGTACGCGACCGCCGAACTCGGCGGCGTCGACTTCCTCGTCAACAACGTCGGCGCGGGTGACGACGTCCACGTCGGCGGCTTCCTCAGCACCGACGACGCGCACTGGCAGACCACGTTGGACATCAACCTGTTCAGCGCGGTCCGCGCCAGCCGCGCCGCCTTGCCGGGCCTGGTGGAGCGGCGGGGCGCGATCGTGAACGTCTCCTCGATCGGCGCCCGCCAGCCCGGCCTCGGCCCGGTCGCCTACGCCGTCGCGAAGGCCGCGCTCACCGCGTTCGGCAAGGTCCTCGCCGAGGAGTTCGGCCCGCAGGGCGTTCGCGTGAACACCGTCTCGCCGGGCCCCGTGCGGACGGCGATCTGGGAGGACCCGAACGGCTTCGGCGGGCAGGTCGCCGCGGCACACGGCGCCGAGCACGCCGCGTTCCTGGAACAGCTCCCGCAGACCTTCAACATCACCTCGGGCCGCATCACGGAACCCGACGAGGTCGCGGCCCTGATCACGTTCCTGCTGTCCGACGCCGCGGGCAACATCACCGGCGCGGACCACCTCATCGACGGCGGCATCGTGAAGACCGTGTGAGCACCCGGGGCGGCCCACAAGCCGCCCCGGCCACGCGAAAGGCCCCGGGATGATCTCCCGGGGCCTTTCGACTGTGTGCACTCGGCAGGATTCGAACCTGCAACCTTCTGATCCGTAGTCAGATGCTCTATCCGTTAAGCTACGAGTGCTTGTTTCTTCTGTTGTGTTGCTCTTCCTTCCGGGCTTTTCGCCCCGGTCGGCGTTGCGAGAACAACATTACATGACCTGCGCCGTAGCGCGAAATCCATTCCCCTCACCCTGCCTGACCTGCGAAAACGCCGATACGGGTGAGCTGGGGGTGGCCGGGGGCAGCCTCCGACAAGTCACCCGCCGGTGCGAACCCCTGTGGCAGGGGAAGCGGACAGAGCCGACGACGGAGTGGAAGAGGCGAGGGAAGAGGTGAGGGAAGAGTCCCCGGGGGCCGGGGGAGAGAACGGCCGAAGCCCCGGTCGTGGTGACCGGGGCTTCGGGTGCGAGAGCGGAGGCGGAGGGATTTGAACCCTCGATGGGCTTTAAGGCCCAAACCGCATTAGCAGTGCGGCGCCATAGACCGGACTAGGCGACGCCTCCAACCGCGACCCACGCGAGCGCGGGTGTGCGTGCAGATGATGACACAGCCAGGGGCTACGCCACCAATCGCGGCTTCCACGGTACTAGGCCCGCGCCCCCCAGGGCAAAGCGCTTAGGGGCCCGCAACGTAGCGCGGCCGGGGGCGTTAAAGGCGGTAGGCGCCTGCCTGTGAGCGGGCGCGAGCCACCACCGCGCACCCCTAGGGGAGATCCCGTGAAAGCCCTCACCGAGCGCCGCCTCTTCCTCACCGCCGCCGCGTCCCTCGCGGCCCTGGCCTCCATGCCCGTCACCGCGCACGCGGCCGCCCCCGCGGACCGGGCCACCGGAGACCAGCTGTCCATCACCGTCACCGAGGAAGGCGGCGGCACGCACACCACGTACGAACTGGACTGTGGTCCCGCGGGCGGCAGCCATCCTTCGCCCAGTGACGCGTGCGAACGCCTTGACCAGCTCAAGGCCGAAGGAGCCGACCCGTTCCGCCCGGTGGCGCGCGACGCCATGTGCACCCAGGTGTACGGCGGCCCGCAGACCGCCCATGTGACGGGCACGTGGCAGGGGCACCGCGTTGACGCCTCCTTCAAGCGCACCAACGGATGTGAGGTTTCGCGGTGGAACGCCCTGGTTCCTGTACTCCCGTCCCCCGGCGCGTAACGTCATCCACGCGCGCGTAGAGGCCCGTTGTGTCGCACGCGGGTGCCCTTCTTGTGAAGGGCCCTGGTGAACCTCACCACGCGCCCGTCCCGTGACCAGGGATGACCGTGGCACTCACAGGTTCCGCGTGCGACCTCCCTCTCATCCGGCGTCGCGCCCGCAACCGCTCCCCGTAGACTCCCTCCCGTGACATGCCGCGGGCCGCGGGGCAAGATGGCCTGCGCGGTCAGCAAGGTGCGGTAATCAGGGAGGAAGCGTCGTCGTGAGCAGCAGGCCATCCCGAGGCGCTGCTCGCCTCGCAGCCATACTCGACGCGCTCCCGGACGCGCTGGTGCTGGTCAACACCAACGGCACCGTCGTGAACGCGAACGCCATCGCGCTGGAGGCCTTCGAGGCGCCCGGCACCGCGCTCGTCGGGCGCGGACTGCTCGACCTGCTGCCGGAGTTCGACTCCCGGCTCATCCCCGGCTCGATGCGCCGCCCCGAAACAACGGACGAACGCGGACGTACCAAGCCGAAGCGGATGATCGCCCGGCGCACCGACGGCTTCGAGTTCCCCGTCGAGGTCACCAGCTCCAACCTGGAGGGCCGGCACGCCTACGACGGCCACGGCGGCCCCTCCCACGGCAGCTACGGCTACAGCGGCGACGAAATGCTGATGATCGTCGTCCGCGATCTGTCGGGGACGCTGAACACCGAGGCCGAACTGGCGCGTTCGCAGCGCCAGACCGAGATGATCCTGCGGGCCGCCGCGGAGGGCGTCGTCGGCACGGACACCGACGGCCGCGTCGTGCTGGTCAACCCGGCCGCGGCCCAGATACTCGGCTTCCGCGCGAGCGACCTCGGCGGGCAGGAACTGCACCCGCTGGTCCTCCACTCGCGCGCCGACGGCGAGCCGTTCCCGTACGACGAGTCACCGCTCGCGGACACGCTGCGCTCCGGCCGCAAGCACCGCGTGCGCGGCCAGGTCCTGTGGACCAAGAGCGGCGAGAAGGTCGCGGTCGACCTGACCACGGCCCCCGTGCGCGACGGCGACCAGCTCGTCGGCGCCGTCATGACCTTCACCGACCGGCGGCCCTACGACGCGCTCACCGAGAAGCACGAGGCGGCGCTCGCCCAGCACGCCGAGGAGCTGCGGGCCGCCGCCGAGCGCCGCGAGGAGGAACTCGCGGCCGAACAGGAGCGGTACGCGGCGCTCGCGGAGCGCGAGAAGGACCGCTACGAGGCGTTCGCCGAGCACGAGCAGGAGCGCTACAACGCCCTCGCCGCCCGGCACGAACAGCTCATCGCCGTCCTCGACCGGTCCCTGCGCGGCCCCCTCGACGAGCTCCGCGCCGAACTCGCCGCGCTCGCCTCCGACGACGCGGGCCAGCTGTGGCCCGAGGCCAACCAGGTGCTGCACCACCTGTCCGCCGGGTACGCGCGCATGACGACCCTCGTCGACAACGTCCTGGGCTTCCAGCGCCTGGAGGCGGGCGCCGACGCGTTGTCCCGCGCGACCGTCCCGCTCGACGCCGTCGTCGCGGCGGGCGTCGACGGCGCCGTCGAGCTGATCGGGCCCGGCCGCGCCCAGTTCGCCGTGCACGCGCCGCCGATCGAGGTCTACGTAGACGCCCGTCGGCTCGGGACGGCCCTCGCGCACCTGATCGCCGACGTGGCCGGAATCGACGCCACCGGCAACACGCGCGCGGGAGCGACGGCCCTGGGCGGCCCGGAGGCCGCGGGCGGGTACGTCGACTCGACGATCGTCGTCGCGGCGGCCCAGCGCGGCGAGGTCGTCCGCATCGAGGTGCGCGGGCCGTACGCCGGGGGAGACCCGGTCCACGAGCCCGTGGTCCGCGGCATCGTGCGGGCACACGGCGGCGTGCTCCAGACGCACGAGGTGCCGGGCATGAACGGCAGTGCGTACGTACTTGAGGTGCCGATCGGCGACGGGGCCGGGGACGGTCCCGGGGCGGCTGCGACAGCCGCGGTCGGCGGGCCGGGTGCCGGGGGTTCTTCGGGGGCTGCGGGTACGAGTATGGGTGCGGGCGCAGGTACAGGTGCTGGGCCTGGTCGCGGTGCCGGAGCTGGCGCTCGTTCCCGTACAGGCAGTGGTGTTGGTAGCGGTGCTGGTAGCGGTGCTGGTGCCGTCGTGCCCGAGCAGGCGTCGGCATCCTCCGGAGGCGGGCGGCGGCGCGCGCGGCGCTCTTCGGTGGACTCCTTCCTGGACAGCGGTGTTTCCGGTGACGCGTCCGTCGGGGACACCGGTAGCGCCGGTTCCGCCGACACGGACACCAACGGCGGCACCGGGCGCCGCAGGCGGCGTGCCGCGGGCGAGGGCGCCCCGGAGGCCACCCCGGTCGCTTCAGCCCCTTCGTCCGCTCCGGCCCCTTCAGCCTCTCCGCTTGCCCCGGTCGCTCCGGTTGCCCCGGTCGCTCCGGTTGCCCCGGTCGCTCCGGTTGCCCCGGTCGCTCCGGTCGCTCCGGTCGCTCCTGGAGACGCGGCAGCCGGTATGTCCGGTGGCGTACCCGGTGATACGTCGACCGGGACGACGGGGACGACCGGCACGGGGCGGCGCCGTGGGCGTCCGAGCCCGGCCGAGGGTGCCGTCGTGACGGCGGCCGAGCACGCCGCCGGGTCGGCCGCGCTCGGCCAGACCGTGCCTCCCCAGGGAGTGCCGTCACAGGGATTGCAGGGAGCACAGGGAACGCAGGGAGTGCCGCCGCAGGGCGAATTGGCGCCTACGGGGCGCCGGGCCCGGCGTGGTGCGTCCCAGGCGCTGGCGCTGCCTTCCGGGACCGGTGCTACCGGCTCCACCGGCTCTACGGAGACGCCTGATGGCTCCGGGGCCGGTGCGGGCGAAGGCGCGGACGCACCGCGTGCCGGCGGCCGTCGGGCCCGGCGCGCGCTGGCCGCCGCCCGGGAGCGGGCCGCGGCGGAAGAGGCGTCCAATGGGCGCGTGTTCGCGCTGCCTCCGGCCGAGGCGGACCGTGACGCGGGCAGCGGGGCGCAAGAAGGCGCCGAGCAGCTCGGCGAGCAGCAGGCGGAGACGCGGCAGGCGGGCACGCAGCCCGTCGGCGCCCCGTCCGGTACCGCGCGGGTGGACGCCCGGCAGGCCGTCGCCCCGCGCGCGGGGCAGCCTCAGCAGCCGCAGGGCCCGGTCGCCGGGGAAGCGCCCCAGGCAGTGGGTGTGATGCGCTCCGGAGCCGCTCAGGGCGCTGTTCCCCCCGGAGCCCCGCAGGGCGCTGTTCCGCAGCAGGGTGCACCCGCACAGGTCGGTGCCTCGGTGAGCGTTCCCGCAGGGGTGCAGGCCGGGCTCCAGGCAGCCGCGCGCGGCGGTGTGCCCGCGCGGGGTGGTGCGCCGGGTGCTCCGGCCGCGATCGCGCACCCCGGGGCGCCCGGTCAGGGGCAGGCCGGTGTGCCGGGTCAGGCACAGAGCAGTGGGCCCGGCGGCGGGCCCGTCGCGCCGCAGGGCCGTGTGCCCAGTGCCGTGCCGGGCGCCGCACCAGGGGCCGTTCCGGGCGGGCTCCCCCTGGGGCACGACTCCGGGCAGCACGCCGTGGCCCCGCAGGACCCCACGGCGGACCACACGCCACCGCAGCCGCACCCCGCGCAGCCCGGGGCGCTGCCCGCCCCCGCACAGCGTCAGGCACCCACGGGACGCCGCCGCGCGCGGCAGGCTCCGCCGGTGACCGAGGCCGCGCCCGGCGCGACTCCCCCGCAGGGCATGCCCGTTCCGGGCACCCCGGCGGGCGGCGTACCGATCGGCTCCGGCAGCACCACCCCGCCCGAAGGCACCGTCCCGGCGGGAACCACGCCTCCTGGGGGCACTCCCTCCGGTGGAACACCGGGCACCGCCGTGCCCCCGCAGGCCGTACCCCCGCAGGCAGGCGCGACGCCCGCCCAGGGTGTCCAGGCGCCCGCCCCAGGGACCGCCCTGCCGCCCGAACGTGATCCACGCGTGCGTGCCGCGCAGCCGCTGCCCGCCGAGGCCGCGCCCATCGACCCGAACTCGACGCAGGGGCGCGCGATCAGCGTACGAGCGCTGGGGCAGGGCGTGCCGTTCGGGCGCCAGCCCCAGCCGTCCGCACCGGCCGGGGCGCAGCCCTCGCAGGCGCCCGCGCAGGCCGCCCCCGGGGGTTCCGGCCGCCGCCGCAAGCTGGGCACGCCGCCCGAGCCCGGCGCCGAGGAGAGCACGGCCCGGCCGCACCCGCAGGCGCCCCAGACCAAGCCGCAGGCCCAACCCCAGCCGCAGCCCAGGCTGTCGCCGGGCACCGAAGGCACCGGCCGCGCGTACGCGATCGGCGCCCCGGACGAGAACGCCGCCGAGGGCCCTGAGCCGCTGGACGGCCCCGGTGGCGCCGTCGAGGTGACCAACCGGCCCCAGCCGCAGCCCATGGACGACGAGCTGCCGCCCGAGCCGCTGGACAACCCGCGTCGGCTGCTCGTCTGGCCCGCGCCCGACGTCACCACGCAGCAGGCACTGAGCGACCGCGGCTACCGGCCCGTCATCGTGCACTCCCGCGAAGAGGTCGACGCGCAGATCGCCGCGTTCCCGGCCGCCCTGTTCGTGGACCCGCTGACCGGCCCCATCACGCGTACCGCACTGCAGTCGCTGCGCCAGGCCGCCGTCGCCGCCGAGGTGCCCGTGCTCGTCACGGCGGGCCTTGGCCAGGCCTCGCGCGAGGCAGCGTACGGCGCCGACCCGGCCGTACTCCTGAAGGCCCTCGCCCCGCGCGACAGCGAGCAGCACCCGCCCCGTGTCCTGCTCATCGAGGAGCACGAGGAGATCGCGCTCGCCCTGACCGCCACGCTGGAGCGGCGCGGCATGCAGGTCGCGCGGGCCGAGAGCGACGCGGACGCGGTGACGCTCGCGGCGCAGACGCGGCCGAACCTGGTCGTGATGGACCTGCACCAGGTACGCCGTCGGCGCGCCGGGATCATCGACTGGCTGCGGGCCAACGGACAGTTGAACCGCACGCCGCTCGTGGTCTACACGGCCGCCGTCGACGAGACCGACCTGCCGAAGCTGGCCGCGGGCGAGACCGTGCTGTTCCTGGCCGAGCGGTCCACGAGCGGTGAGGTGCAGTCGCGGATCGTGGACCTGCTGGCGAAGATCGGCACGAACTGAGGGTCCGCGCCCGCGGCCCCCGCCGCAGCCTCGCCCCGCGGCTCCGCCCGGTGGCGGACGCTCAGCTCGGCTTGGTCAGACGGCAGGCCGCCGCGCGGATCGAGGCGCGCAGCCGCTCGGTGTCCGCGTCTCCGGCGCCGACGAGCACGCGCCGCATCTGCGGCACCACGGTGGCCCACCCGGCGAGCGCCACGAGCATGAACAGCAGGTCGGTGGCCGGGATCTCGTCCGTGATGACGCCCCTGGCCTGCGCGTCCTTGAAGGCGGCGACCTTGCGCTCGTAGTGCGCCTGCCGCTCGTACTCGTGCGGCAGCTCCTCCGCGTCGCCGTACTCGATGCCCTCCCAGAACAGCAGGCGCAGCAGTTCGGGATGCGTGGCGTGGTACTCCATCAGCCGGTCCATCCAGCCGTCGATGTCGTCGGCGTCGACCGGAATACTCACCGCCAGATCCAGCATCCGCTTCTCGAGGACCTGCGCGAACAGCTCCGCCTTGTTGCCGAAATAGGCGTAGATGAGCTGCTTGTTGGCCTTCGCCTCGCTCGCGATGCGGTCGATGCGGGCGCCCGCGATGCCGAAGCGGGCGAACTCCGCCACAGCCGCGTCGAAGATCCGGGCCCTGGTCGCCTCGGGGTCTCTCACTGCCATGGAAACAGGGTAGGCG
This sequence comes from Streptomyces sp. NPDC043996, assembly GCF_056435225.1. Lineage (NCBI taxonomy): Bacteria > Bacillati > Actinomycetota > Actinomycetes > Kitasatosporales > Streptomycetaceae > Streptomyces > Streptomyces sp. NPDC043996. The sequence continues at coordinate 261,491 of NZ_JBWKEY010000010.1, forward strand.
ACCCCGATCGGGTAACCAACCATTTGGTTGCTTGACAGAGATCGGCATGTGGGCGCAGACTTTTTCCAACCAACCAGTTGGTTGTCGCGCCGGGCGGCTCTTACCGCCTGGCGCGGCGCAGCACGACGACCACGGCCCGCATGACCAGCACGTCCGACACATCCGATACATCCGATACATCCAGTACATCTGGCATATCCGGCACATCCAGTACATCCGACATGTCCAGCACCTCGAGTACGTCCAGCACCGCGAGCCCTGCAAAGGAGTCCTGTCACCCCATGTCTTCAGCACCACCGCCGCCCACGGCGAACGCGCGAGACCTGCGTACGACGACAGGCCGCTCCCCCTCCCCCGCGCCGCGCACAACGACCGAGCCCACCCCGAACCCCACCCCGAACCCCACCCCGAACCCCACGGCGACCACCGCTCCGACCACCAGACCGGACCGCCTCCCACCAGGGCTGTTCCTCACCCTCATAGCCGTCTGCACAGCGGTCACGGCCGCGAACATCTACGTCGCGGCACCACTGCTCCCCCTCATCGCCCGCGACTTCGGCTCCACACCGTCGGCCGTCGCCTGGATCGCCTCAGTCGCACAGTTCGGATACGCCGCCGGGCTGCTGTTCTTCGCCCCGCTCGGCGACCGCGTGAACCGCCGGGGGCTCGTCGCGGCGCTCTCCCTGCTGACCACCGCCGCACTGGCGCTCGGCGCGGCGGCCACCGGCACCACCGCGCTCGCCGCCGCCGTCCTGATCGCCTCCGCGGCGACCGTCGTCCCACAACTGCTCGTGCCCCTCGTCGCCGAACGGGCACCCGCGCACCGGCGGGCCAGCCACGTCGCCGCCGTCATAGCCGGGCTGTTCGCGGGCGTCGTCGCCGCCCGGGTCCTGGGTGGCCTCGCGGGCCAGGCCTTCGGCTGGCGCGCGGTCTTCCTCGGCGCCGCCGCGCTCACGGCGCTACTCGGCCTGACCTCGGCGGCCGTACTGCCCAAGGAGGGCCGCCGCGGCACCGGACCACTGTTCGCGGGCCTCGCCCAGATACCCCGCGTCGTCAGGAACTCCGCGGAACTACGCCGCGCCTGCATACGCCAGGCCGGGATGTACGGCGCGTGGAGCGCCCTGTGGACGTCCCTCGCGCTGCTGCTCACCAACGGCGGCGGCGACGGGTACGGCATGACCACAGGGGCCGCCGGCCTCTTCGGGCTCTTCGGGCTCGCCGCGAGCGTGGTGGCACCGCTCGCGGGCAGCCTCGTCGACCGCTTCGGCGCAGCCAAGGTGGTCTCGGCCGCCTACGCCCTGGCAGCGGTGTCCGTGCCCCTGTTCTGGCTGGGCGGTCAGCGGCTCTGGGCCCTGTGCGCGGCCGCGGTCGCCGTCCACGCGGCCCTGGTGGCGAGCCACGTCGCCAACCAGACCCTGGCCCTGACCACGACACGCACCCCGGCCGTCGCCAACACGGCCTACGTAGTGGCGGGCTTCACCGGCGGCGCCCTGGCCTCGGCCCTCGCGGGCACGGCCTTCACCCACTGGGGCTGGACCGGCGTCTGCGCGGTGGCCGGGGCGTGGCTGGTACTGGGGTGGGGGGCTGCTGTGGCTGTGCGGGAGGGGTGAGGGGTGGAGGGAGGGGTGGGGTGGGGGGGGTGGGGGAGGGGGGGAGGGGCCCCACCCCCACCCCGCCCACCAAGACCTCAGACCCGCGTCACATCCAACTCCCCCTCCGCGTACTGCCTCCGCAGCACCTTCTTGTCGAACTTGCCGACGCTCGTCTTGGGCACGGCGGCCACGAAGGCCCAGCGTTCGGGGAGTTGCCATTTGGCGACGCGGGTGGCGAGGAAGTCGCGGAGGTCCGTGTAGTCCGCGGTGGTGTCCTCTTTGAGGACGACGGTGGCCAGGGGGCGTTCGCCCCACTTGTCGTCGGGTACGGCGACGACCGCGGCCTCGGCGACGGCCGGGTGGGACATGAGGGCGTTCTCCAGCTCGACGGAGGAGATCCATTCGCCGCCGGACTTGATGACGTCTTTCGCGCGGTCGGTGAGGGTCAGGAATCCGTCGGCGGTGATGACGCCGACGTCGCCGGTCTTCAGCCAGCCGTCGGCGCTGAATTTGTCCTCGGGCTTGAGGTCTTCGCCGCCCACGCCGCCGTAGTAGGACCCCGCGATCCAGGGGCCGCGGACTTCGAGTTCGCCGGTGGACTTGCCGTCCCAGGGGAGGTGGCTGCCGTCGGGTCCGACCAGGCGGCCCTCGACTCCGGCCGGGAAGCGGCCCTGGGTGATGCGGTAGGCGAACTCCTTGTCGGTGCCGAGCGCGTGGGCGGGCGGCCGGGCGACGGTGCCGAGCGGGGAGGTCTCCGTCATGCCCCAGGCGTGGCAGACGCGCATGCCGAGGCGGTCGAAGGCTTCCATCAGGGCGGGCGGGCAGGCCGAGCCGCCGATGGTGACCTGGCCGAGGCAGCTGACGTCGCGGGGCTTCGCGGTGAGTTCGGCGAGCAGGCCCTGCCAGATGGTGGGGACGGCCGCGGCGTGGGTGGGGCGCTCGGCCTCGATCATCTCGGCGAGCGGGGCGGGCTGCAGGAAGCGGTCCGGCATCAGCATGTTCACGCCGGTCATAAAGGTGGCGTGGGGCAGGCCCCAGGCGTTGACGTGGAACTGCGGCACGACGACGAGGCTGGTGTCGGCGTCGGTGAGGCCCATGGACTGGCTCATGTTGACCTGCATGGAGTGCAGGTAGATGGAGCGGTGGGAGTAGACGACGCCTTTGGGGTCGCCGGTGGTGCCGGAGGTGTAGCACATGGCGGCGGCGCGCCGTTCGTCGAGCTCGGGCCAGTCGTAGGTGGTGGGTTTGCCCGCGATCAGCTCTTCGTAGTCGTGGACGCGGGCGCGGGTGCCGTCGAGGAGGGAGTGGTCGCCGGGTCCGGAGACGACGAGGTGTTCGACGGTCGGCATGCGGTCGAGGAGCGGTGCGAGCAGGCCGAGCAGGGAGCCGTTGACGATGATGACGCGGTCCGCGGCGTGGCCCACGATCCAGGTGAGCTGGTCGGCGGGGAGTCGCAGGTTGAGGGTGTGGAGGACGGCGCCCATGCTGGGGGCGGCGAAGTAGGCCTCGACGTGGTCGCTGTTGTTCCACATGAAGGTGGCGACGCGGTCGTCGTCGCGGACGCCGAGGTCGTCGCGCAGGGCGTGGGCGAGCTGGGCGGTGCGGGCGCCGATTTCCCGGAAGGTGCGGCGCTGCGGGGCGCCGTCGCCGGTCCAGGTGGTGACCTGTGAGTTTCCGTGCACGGTTGTCCCGTGGTTCAGGATGCGGGTCACGGTCAGCGGTACGTCCTGCATCGTGCTCAGCACGGCGTCCTCCCGGTGGGCGGGCGGCAGGCGTCCGGGCGTTCCCGGCGCTCTACCTGGCAGTAGCCTCAGATTCTTGCCGCATACCAGGCGGTATGTCACTACCCGCGGGAGCACAGGAGGGTAAAAGTGGGCGGCTGTCGTCCGTGCCGCGACCGTCAGCGGGGCGCGCGTAAGGGGCGCTGCCCGGTGTCGTGGCCCGGTCGGGGCCGGTGTTCAGCGGACCGGGGTGAGCTCCGGGTCCTCGCGGAGTTTGCCGAGCGCGCGGGAGACCGCGCTCTTGACGGTGCCGATGGACACACCGAGCACTTCAGCTGTCTGGGCCTCGCTCAGGTCTTCGTAGTACCGCAGGACGACCATCGCGCGCTGCCGTGCGGGCAGCTTCATGATGGCGCGCCACATGGCGTCGTGGAGCGCTTGCTGTTCGGCCGGGTCGCCGGCCGGTACGGTCTCGGGCTCGGGCAGTTCGTCGCAGGCGAACTCGTCGACCTTGCGCTTGCGCCACTGCGAGGTGCGCGTGTTCAGCAGGGCCCGGCGCACATAGCCGTCGAGCGCCCGGTGGTCCTCGATTCGGTCCCAGGCCACATACGTCTTGGTGAGCGCCGTCTGCAGCAGGTCCTCGGCATCGCTCGGGTTCGCCGTGAGCGAGCGCGCGGTGCGCAGCAGCACGGGCTGGCGGGCCCGGACGTAGGAGGCGAACGACGGGTAGGCGGAAGGTCCCGCGCTCCGCGTCGCGGCCTTCGATGCGCTGGTGCACACGGACACCATGGATGCGGTCATGGCTCCACGCTAGAAGCGACCCCTACATCAGCGGATCGGCCGCAGGTCCCGAAGCGGTGTCCGCCTCAGGTTGTACGAGGGGAGGTAGCCCCACCTCCTGAAGGTGGAGGAGGGGGAGCCTCCTCCTGAGGGTTGGACCCTGAGGGGTGCGAAACCGCTTGCCGTGCGCCCTCTGTGGGCGCTCATCCCAGTTGTGCCACGGGTGCGTGTACGAGGTTGCGGTCGATCTGCAGGGTGCGTCCGCCGTATCGCTCTTTCACGTTGCCCGCGTACTGGTGGATGCGTCGTTGCGGCTGCCAGGCGTCCCATGCCAGCGATGGCTCGCCGTCCAGGTCAGGGCGGGAATTCCAGCGTGCGAACCACATCACGGACGGCAGGTCCTCCTCTCCTGTGCGGCGTGCTTCTTCCATGTGTTGTACGCCGGAGTCGGCACTGCTGTAGAAGCCCGGTACGTAGCCGTGGCTGCGCACTTCGCGGTTCCATGCCTGTACGAAGGTGAGCGTGGCGCGGGCGCAGGGTGCGTTCTGGTGGGGGTAGGCCTCCATGTCCAGGTAGAGCGGGCTGTCGGGTTGGATGCCCAGGGCGGCCGCCGCGCGCACCGCGTCGTGTCCTTCGCGGGTGCCTTGGGGTCCGGGTTCGCTTCCGATGCGGACGTGTTGTTTGTTCGCCGCTCGTACGCAGGGTGCTTGTGAGCCGACGTACAGCGGCAGGGCGCGCCAGCCCATGGTGTCGGCTTCGCGGAGCCAGTCGCGGGTCAGGTTCGGCTGGCTGGCGCAGGCCCGGCCGCGGCCTCCGAAGTAGACGCCCACCGCGCGGTAGGGGGAGTCGAGCCAGCGCCGCATGGTGTCGGACGACGGTGTGAGGCAGGTGTCGAAGCCCTGGCCACGGAAGACGGTGGGCTCCGCGGCGCGGTCCGTGTGCCGGGGTTCGCTTGCTGCCGGGGTATCCAGGGCTGGTGTCGACAGGGCCAGGGTCAGGGCGAGGGCGGTGCCGATGATCTTCCTTTGGTGGCGCATACGGCGAGTGAAGGGGCCCGGTGGTGTGCGGGGCCAGGGACACGCGCCGCGTTCAGCCGTCCGCCGTCAGGATCAGCCCCGAAGTGGGGACCCCGGTGCCCGCGGTGACCAGGGCGTGCGCGGCGCCTGGTATCTGGTTCACGGCGGTGCCCCGCAGCTGGCGGACGGCTTCGGCTATGCCGTTCATCCCGTGCAGATAGGCCTCGCCGAGCTGACCGCCGTGGGTGTTCAGCGGCAGCCGCTCCTTGGCGACGAACTCGGAGGCTTCGCCCGGCGCGCAGAAGCCGAACTCTTCCAGTTGCATCAGGACGAACGGCGTGAAGTGGTCGTAGAGGATGCCGACGTCGATGTCGTGGGGTGTGAGCCCTGAGGTGCGCCACAACTGTCGGGCGACAACGCCCATTTCGGGGAGTCCGGTGAAGTCGTCGCGGTAGTAGCTGGTCATTTGTTCTTGTGCCCGGCCCGCGCCTTGTGCGGCCGCGGTGATGACGGCGGGTGGTTTCGCCAGGTCGCGGGCGCGCTCGGTGGTGGTCACGACGATGGCCTGGCCGCCGTCGGTTTCCTGGCAGCAGTCGAGCAGCCGAAGAGGTTCCACGATCCATCGTGAGGCGGCGTGGTCTTCCAGGGTGATGGGTTTTCCGTGGAAGTGGGCCGCTGGGTTGGTCGCGGCGTACTTCCGGTCGGTGACCGCGACGTGGCCGAAGGCCTCCGGGGTCAGGCCGTGGGTGTGGAGATAGCGTTGCGCGGCCATCGCCACCCAGGACGCGGGGGTGAGCAGCCCGAAGGGCAGCCCCCAGCCGAGGGCGACTCCTTCGGCGGTCGGCTCGCGGTGGCGCACTCCGGTGCCGAAGCGGCGGCCGGATCGTTCGTTGAACGCGCGGTAGCAGACGACGACTTCGGCGATTCCGCTCGCGACGGCGAGTGCGGCCTGCTGGATGGTGGCGCAGGCGGCGCCGCCGCCGTAGTGGACGCGGGAGAAGAAGGACAGCTCGCCGAGGCCGACCGCCTGCGCGACGGTGATCTCCGGGCTGGTGTCCATGGTGAAGGTGACCAGGCCGTCGACGTCGGCGGGGGCGAGGCCCGCGTCGTCGAGGGCGGCGCGCACGGCTTCCGCGGCCAGGGCCAGTTCGCTGCGGCCGGAGTCCTTGGAGAATTCCGTGGCGCCGATTCCGGCGATCGCGGCTGTCCCGCCGAGGTGGTCCCTCGTCCGTACGCTCATGCCGCGCCTCCCGCGTTCGCCGGATCGCCGTGCGCGCGTCGGCCCGCTGGCGCCCTGCTGCTCGCTTCGGCGGCCGGGACGGTGACCGTCACGGTGCCGGTGACGTGTGTGCCGATGCTGTTCGCCCCGGTGACCTTGACCGTCGCCGTCTCGCTGTCGCTGCCGTGGTCGACCTGCTCGATCGTGCCCGTCACCACCATGGTGTCTCCCGGGTAGTTGGGCGCTCCGAGGCGGATGGTCACTTTGCGCAGGAGGGCGGTGGGGCCGAAGTGGTCGGTGATGTAGCGCCCCACCAGGCCGTTGGTGGTGAGGATGTTCATGAAGATGTCGGGGGAGCCCTTCTGCCGGGCGAGTTCCGCGTCGTGGTGCACGTCCTGGTAGTCGCGCGAGGCGATGGCGCCCGCGACGATCAGGGTGCGGGTGATCGGGATCTCGAGCGGCGGCAGGGCGGCGCCGGGCTTCATCGGGGTGCGGTCCATCAGCGCACGACTCCTTCCGGCACGGACACCGCGTCCGGGGGCCCGCTGACCGGTTCCGCCGCCCGTTGTCTCCCCCGGCCGGACAGTACCGCGGCCGCTTGCGGCGGGCCGGCCGGTGGCGTCTCTGTCACCCGGAACAGCGGCAGCTCCAGTTCCTCGTCCACTCTCTGGAACTCCAGCCGCACCGGCATCCCGATCCGCACCGCGTGGTGCGGCACCCCGATGACGTTGCTGATGACGCGGACGCCTTCCGTCAGTTCGACGAGCACCACCGCGTACGGCCCCGGCGTTCCGGAGGCGTCGGCCGGGGAGGTGAACGCGGGAAACGGGGGGTGGTGCATGACGACGTACGAGTAGACCGTGCCGTCGCCGCTCGCCTCGATGGTGTCCCACTCGGGGGAGCCGCAGGCGTTGCAGCCCGGCAGCCAGGGGAAGCGGAGGGTGGTGCAGGTGACGCAGCGCTGGATGAGGAGCCGGTGCCGCGCCACGCCGTCCCAGAATCCGGCGTTGTCCCTGTTGACGACCGGCCGTGGGCGCCTGGGCGGACCGCTCTGCTGACCGGGCGTGCCGTCGGGTCGCGGCGCTTCGCCTTGTGCCGTGGGCTTCCGTGTCGCGGGGCGGTATTTGAGGATCCGGAAGCGGTGGGTGCCCGCGAGTTCGCCCGCCGTGCGGATGTCCATGCGGGTCGTCACGAAGTACCCGGTGCCGAGTTTCGTCGTTTTGCGCGGCGACACCGATTCGATCACCGCGTCGAAGGTGACGGTGTCTCCCGGCCGCAGTGGGCGGGCGTACTCCTGCTCGCAGTCGGTGGCGACGACCGAGGTGCATCCCGCGTCGTCGAGAAGCGCGAGCAGGTCGTCGTACGCCCCTGAGCGTCCCGTGTGGCCTGTGAGGCCGCCCATGGTCCAGGCCTGGAGCATCGTCGGCGGGGCGATCGCGTCCGGTCCCTCGTACGCCGGATGGGTGTCGCCCATCGCCTCGCACCAGTGCCGGATCATCGGCTCGTTGACGGCGTCCTTGCCGTGGGCGGACTCGGCCGCGGACCGGCCCTCGTACGCCTTCAAGCGCGCGTACAACCGATCGGGCTCCCCGCCGGACCCCCCACTTCTCCCATCATCGCCGGGCCCCGCCCGCCCTAAGGCCCCCCGCTCGGGTCCGCTCGCGCCCCGCTCTCCGCCGGTGGCCGCCGCTTCGCCCCGTGCCTCTCCGTCCGTCGCCGCCGTGCTTTCCTGCGCCCTTCGCGCTCGACCGCTCATCCGCCCCAGCCCCGCCCGCCGCTTGTCGTCCGTCCCGCGATCTCCTGACACTTTTGGTACACCGCGGCCGCCGATCAGGTTCCACTCGTCAGCCGCCGCCGTCCGAACATTTTCTGACTGTCCGTCAGATTCAATGAGAGTGTCAAGCCCCCCACCGCCCGGCCACGCGCAGGACGCGGATCCCAGCCGCCCGACCGCATGCAGGACGCGGATCCCGACCGCCCAGCCACGCACAGGACCCGGATCCCGGCTCGCGCCAAGGGCAGCGGAGCCGGGCGGCACCCCCTCCCCAGAGCAGCCGACCCCCGAACACCCTGGCCATCGCCCGCCCCCGGAACACAGCTGCGCGGCGGTACCCGAGGTACCGCCGCGCAGCCGTCACATCACCCCACTGAGCAGCCCTCCGAGGATCACTCCCCGGCGAGGCCGGAGCTCACCACAGTTCGCTGAAGTTGACCGCCACGTTGGCGTTGGACTGGTCGATCTCCGTGAACGCGGAGCCGTTCACCTGGGCGGTGTTGCTCTGGTTGGAGGCGCCGTTGCCGACCGCCTGCTGCTGCGTGGTCGACGAGTTGCCGTTGTTGTCATCGCCGACGCCACTGCCGTCGACGACCGCAACGCCCGCGTTGGATCCGTTGTCCGCGAACGAGCCGTTGTCAGCGGTCGCGACACCCGAGAACAGGGCGGCGGCCAGCGGAACGGCGGCGACGGCGGCGAGAACGCGGGCGGTACGGATGCTTGCCATGTCTATTTCCTCCAGAAACGGGAGACGCTCACCGGCGGCAGCCGGAGCATCTCAAGTACGGCTTTATCCGGGGCAGTTGGCCGACCGCCCTGGTATCTGCACGACGTCGCGAGACCAGAGTTGCCCACCGAATCCCCTCCGAACCACCCCGGAAGGCTCGATTCCCCCGCAAGCGTGAGGACAAGTCGATAAACCTGCTTCACGCCACTGAAGCCCCAGCTCAGCACCAACGCCCCAGCCGATCCCAGATGCCGCACGGGCTGAAGCGTTCCGCCAAAACCCCGGCAAAAGGCCGCACTACCCGCATTCGGCCACCACCAGGTCCCCTCCCCCTTCCCTTCATCGAACGTCAGTACGAAAATGAAGTCATGGCCCCCATCGACCGCCATGGAGCAGACCGCGACACGAACCCCGACAACCGCGACCACCCCCGCGTTCCCCGGCACCCGGGCGACGCCCCGCATCCCCGCGCGCGGGCACGTCACGCGGCTGACCGCCACACCGCCACCCTCGCCCTGGCCCACGCCCTGTCCGCCGCCGAGCGGGGCCTGGCCGTCATCCCGCTGTCCCGCGCCAAGCTCCCGGCGCTGCGCTCGCCGCACCACGACGACCCCCGTCCGACGCCGTGCCACGGCGAGTGCGGGCGCATGGGGCACGGCGTGTACGACGCGTCCACCGACCCCGTGCGCGTGCGCGAGCTGTTCGCCGCCGCACCCTGGGCCTCGGGGTACGGCATCGCCTGCGGGCTGCCGCCGTACCGCCTGATCGGCATCGACCTGGACACCAAGTCCGGCACCGACGCGCCCGCCGCGCTGCGCGAACTGGCGCTGCGGCACCTGTTCACCATCCCGGAGACCGTCGTCGTGACCACCCCCAGCGGCGGCCGCCACATCTGGCTGTCCGGCCCTCCGGATGTGGTCGTGCCCAACTCGGCGGGCCGCCTCGCCCCCGGCATCGACATCCGGGGCGCGGGCGGCTATCTGGTCGGCCCCGGCTCCCGCACCGACCGGGGCGTGTACAGCACGGTGCCCGGCACCGCGCGGCTGCCACCGGCCGCGTGCCCCCCGGCGCTCCTGTACCTGCTCGCGCCCCCTACGCGCCCCCGCCGGACCACCGCCCCACGCGCGGGAGCCCCACCGGACCAACAGGGCCAAGGACTCGTACAGTTCGTCCTCGCCGCCCACGAGCGCCAGCGCAACACCCGCCTGTTCTGGGCCGCTTGCCGCGCGTACGAGAACGGCCTCGGCGAGGCCCTCACCGGCCCCCTCACCGAGGCCGCCCTGCGCGTCGGCCTCACCGCGCGCGAGGCCCGCTCCACGATCGCCTCAGCGGCCCGCCTGACGGGACACGCGTGAACCAGCACGGGCCCCGCACCGGGCGGCCGAGACAAGAAGAGGGCCACCATGCCGGGCCATGAAGAAGGGCGCCCCCTCAATGGGGGCGCCCCTGTCGGTCAGCGCCTGCGCCGACCTGCCGCGGTGGGTGTGGGATTTGAACCCACGGTGACTCGCGCCACGACGGTTTTCAAGACCGTTCCCTTAGGCCGCTCGGGCAACCCACCCCGCGCCGGTGGGATCGGCGCGGGGTCAAGAGTAGCGGGTCAGCTGTCGCCCTTGCGTTCGCCCAGGACCACGTCGACGGTGTGCTCCTTGCCGTCGCGCTCGTAAGTGATCTTCACGGTGTCGCCCGGCTTGTGGGTCCAGATCTGGCCGATCAGGGTGGGGCCGCTGTCGATGACGTTGTCGTCCAGCTTCGTGATCACGTCGCCGGACTTCAGGCCCGCCTTGTCCGCGGGGCCGTTCCGTTCGACCGCCGGGCCCGATCCGGCCGCGCCGCGGTCGGAGATCGTGGCGCCGTCCGAGCCGTCGGCCAGGGAGACCGAGGCGCCGATCACGGGATAGGTGGCCTCGCCGGTCTTGATCAGCTGCTGCGCGACGTTCTTCGCCTGGTTCACCGGGATCGCGAAGCCCAGGCCGATGGAACCGGACTGGCCGCCACCGAGGCCGCCGCCGCTGTCAGCGGGCTTGATCGCGGAGTTGATGCCGATGACCGCGCCGCGCGCGTCCAGGAGAGGGCCGCCGGAGTTGCCCGGGTTGATGGAGGCGTCGGTCTGCAGGGCGCTCATGTACGAGCTCTTGCTGCTGGCCCCGTCGCTCGACGTCACCGGGCGGTTCTTGGCGCTGACGATGCCCGTGGTGACCGTGTTGGACAGGCCGAAGGGGGCGCCGATCGCGATGGTGGAGTCGCCGACGGCGACCTTGTCGGAGTCGGCCAGCTGCAGCGGGCGCAGGTTCGACGGCTTGTTCTTGAGCTTGATGACCGCCACGTCGTACCCCTGGGCGCGGCCGACCACCTCGGCCTCGTACTTCTGGCCGTTCGAGAACGTCGCCGACAGCTTGCCGCCCTCGGCGGCCGACGCCACCACGTGGTTGTTGGTGAGGATGTGGCCTTCCTTGTCGTACACGAAGCCCGTGCCCGTGCCGCCCTCGCCGCTGCCGCTGGAGGCCTCCAGGGTGACGACGCTCGGCAGCGCCTTGTTCGCGATGTCCGCGACCGATCCGGGCTGCCGCTTGAGGTCGGCTGGGGCGTCTGAGGCGGCGACCGTGGTGGAGTCCGTACCGCTGTCGTCGTTGCGGTCCGCCGCCCAGTAGCCGAGGCCGCCGCCGACGCCGCCCGCGATGAGCGCCGCCGCGAGCACGGCCGCGACCAGGCCGCCGCGGCGGCCGCCGCCCGGCTTCGGCGCGGACGGCTGCTCGGCAGTCCAGGAGGAGCCCCAGCCGTGGCCGGAGCCGCCGCTCTGCGAGTACGCCGGCACGGCGGGCGGCGGAGGCGGCGGCCAGGCGCCACTCGCCGCCGCGGGGGCGGGGGCGGGGGCGGGCGCCTGGGTGTGCGCCCCGGTGGCGTACGCGGCCGTCGCGTGCGCGGGCGGCGCGTGCTGGCCCGTGGTGTGCGCGTACGGGTCCGGGACCTGCGGCGCGGGGGGCTGCGGGGCCTCGGCCGCCGGGGCCGGGGCGGGCTCCGGTGCGGGCGCCGCGTCCCGCGGAGCGTACTCAGGAGCGGTGTCGGGCGCAGCGGACGCCTCCGGTGCCGGCGGCGCCGACGCGGTGGGGGCGGGAGCAGCGGGAGTGTCCACCGGCACAGGAGGTGCGGACGGGGCCGGGGGAACCGCAGTGCCCTCGTTCTCGGTGCTCACAGCTTTCTTCTCCTCGGTCCACGCTGTCGTACTCGGTCACGGCCAAAGGGGCGGTCTCATGCGAAGGTCGTTCGCGAGCGAAGGCCGTTCGCGAGCGAAGGCCGTCCGCAAGCGAAGGCCGTCCGCAAGCGATGGTCATTCGCAGGCGAGAGTTGCTCGCAGGCGAAGGTCGTTCGCAGGCGGGGTCGGTCTCGGCCGGAGGCCGGAGGTCGGCCGCCGTCGCGCGGCTGGGCCGGGCCTGCCCGTCCCTCCGGTCCCGGGGCCGCCGCCAAGGCGTCCCCGTCGACCACCGCCACCGCTGTCAACCATTCAGTTGTCCCAGTCAGCTTTTCCCATGGGCTGTCAGGCCACCATAAGCCGACCCTGTGCGTTCACGGTGGGCGAAACCGCCGCGTTCGGAAAGCTCACCGGAAGGCTCACAGAGGAGTCACAGAGACAGCTGAAGGGAGAATGAGAGGACGCTGAGAAACTCCGCGCCCCTCGCCTGAGAACCGCCGCGCGCCCCGCGGCCCGGCCGCCGCGCGCCCCGCGGCCCAGCGCCCGGCGCGACCATCGCGCCCCCGACGGTGGCACCATGACGCGGTGACCCACGCACCACAGCACCTCATCCAGGTCGTCGCCCACCGCGGAGCCTCCGAGGACGCTCCGGAGCACACGCTGGCCGCCTACAAGAAGGCCATCGACGACGGCGCCGACGCTCTCGAATGCGACGTACGGCTCACCGCGGACGGGCACCTCGTCTGCGTCCACGACCGCCGCGTCAACCGCACCTCCAACGGCCGGGGCGCCGTCTCCACGCTGGAGCTCGCCGACCTCGCCGCGCTCGACTTCGGCTCCTGGAAGAACGGCGACGACGGCCCGTACGCCGAGGGGCCCGACTGGGAGGTGGGCGCGGCCCCCGGGGACACCTCGGTCCTCACTCTGGAGCGGCTCCTAGAGCTCGTGGCCGAAAACAACGCCTCCGGTAGGCGGGTGCAGCTCGCCATCGAGACCAAGCACCCCACCCGCTGGGCGGGCCAGGTGGAGGAGCGGCTGCTGCACCTCCTGAAGCGCTTCGGTCTGGACGCGCCACCCCCCGAAGGGCCCTCCCCGGTGCGCGTGATGAGCTTCTCGGCACGGTCGCTGCACCGCGTGCGGGCGGCATCGCCGACCCTGCCGACGGTCTATCTGATGCAGTTCGTCTCGCCGCGCCACCGCGACGGACGGCTGCCCCAGGGAGTGCGTGTCGCGGGACCGAGCATCCGGATCGTACGCAACCACCCGGAGTACGTCGCCAAACTCCACCGGGCCGGTCACCAGGTCCACGTGTGGACGGTGAACGACCCCAGGGACGTGGAATTGTGCGCCCGGCTCGGCGTGGACGCGATCATCACCAACCGCCCGAAGCAAGTCCTGTCCCAACTGGGCCGCGGCTAACTTCCGTTACGGGGAGTGCACCGGCGCGTTCGCTCCGTATTCGATCGTGACGAGTGCGTCACCATCCCGGGGTTGGCCGGTTTCCGGTCCAGTCCATTGGGGCATTCACACCGTGGCGTGGGGCAAAGGAGGTCTCGGGGGTGGCGTTTGTGGTGGCACGGGAGGTGCCCACGTCGTCGAGCATGGCCGTACCCCATGGTCCTGCGGGCGTGGGGGAAGCCAGACACCGAATGCGCGATCAGCTTCGCGTCAACGGGGTGTCGGAGTCCGTCATCGACGACGCCGTTCTGATCCTGTCCGAATTGCTGAGCAATGCCTGCCGGCACGGCAGACCCCTGGGCACGGGCATGAAGGACGGCGACGGCGGCGACGACGGAGACGTGCGCGCCGCCTGGCGCGTCGACAAGGCGGGGCGCCTCACGGTCGAGGTGACGGACGGTGGCGGCCCGACCCGCCCGATTCCGGCCACTCCCTCGGTGACCGCCCACGGCGGCCGCGGGCTCAACATCATCACCGCCCTCGCGGACTCCTGGGGAGTGCGCGACGACGCCCGCGGCGAGGTCACCGTGTGGGCGCTCGTGCACGCGGGTCACCGCCACGAGGACTTCGCTACGCGCGTCGCCGCGCCGTCGGCCTCCGCGATAGCCGAGCTCGGCTTCACGGACCCGTTCGACGACGTGGACTGAGCGCTCCGGCCCAGCGAGCAAGCACCTCAGCCGTGCAGTCCGGCCGTGCACTCCGGCCGTGCACCCGAGCCGTGCACTCCGGCTGAGCACCCGAGCCGTGCACTCCGGCTGAGCACTCCGGCAGACCGCCCCGGCCGTGCCCCCGTCCGAGCGCTCCGGCCGCCGCCGCAGGCCCCGGTGCCGACGCATAGGCCCGGTTCACCGGTGAACGGCTAGGCTCGCGCCCGTACGCAAGCGAGCCGTAACCGGGAGACACCCAGATGGCCAAGAAGCGCCCGCAGACCAAGGGCAAGCAGTCGCAGCTCAAGGACCACGAGGTCCCGGTCGTCGGCGCCCGGGAACCCTGCCCCTGCGGTTCGGGCCGCCGCTACAAGGCCTGTCACGGACGCGCCGCCGCCCACGCGGTCACCGAGCTGGTGCACCGCCCCTTCGAGGGCCTGGCGGGCGAAGGCAACTGGGTGGCCCTGCGCGAGCTGGTGCCCGCCGCGACCGTCGAGCTCACCCTGAAGGACGGGCTGCCCGAGGGCGTGCCCTCGGTGACCCTCGCGACCGTCCTGCCGATGGCCTGGCCCGCGCTGCGCCGCGAGGACGGCTCGGTCCTCCTCGGCCTGCAGAACGACACCTCCTCCGGCGACATCAGCCGCGACCTCGCCGACACGCTGGGCCGCGCCCTCACCACCGAGCCGGGCAAGCCCGTCGAGGGCCGCCGGACGCCCGCCGAGGGGCCGCGCCTGCAGGACCTGCTGGCCGACGAGGCCCCCTTCGAGCCGGTCGTGCACACGGGCTTCGAGTTCTGGGTGCCGGACGCGGAGAACGCGTCGACGGAGGTCGCCGCCTCCCTGGAGCGCGCGAACGCCGCCGCCATCCCCACTGTGAAGCTGTCCGGCGTGGACTCCGCGTACTGGTGCGAGACGCCGGAGAAGAACCACCTGCGCTGGGTCATGCCGCACCCCGAAGAGCAGCTGCTCGACGCGCTCGCCCGGCTGCACGCCGCTGGTGCGTCCAGCCTCGGTGAGGGTACGCGCCTGGTCGGCTCGTTCCGGGCGCACGGTCTGACCGTGCCGGTGTGGGACCTGCCGAGCGGCACGGGGGCCGAGGACGTGGAGAAGCCCGCGGCGGAGTTCGCCGAGCGGCTCGCCGCGGCCCTCGCGACGACGGATCCGCTCACCCCGGAGGAGCGGCGCGCCCGCGGCGGCCTCACCAACCGCCAGGTGACGCTCAGCTAGCGCCCAGCGATGTGGCCGTTCCGCGCGGGAGCCCCCTCGGGCCCCGCGCGGAGCCGTTTCCACCGCCAGCGCGCCGCCCCCCTCCCCCCTCCCCCCTCCCCCCTCCACTCCCCTCCGGCCCCTTCCGGACCCCTCCCCTCCAGACCTCGCGCCAGACCTCCCGCCGGATCTCGCGCCGGACCTGGCACCAGGCCTCCCGCCGGATGCCACGGCCGCCGGGCACGAAACGCGCCCCGCGCTCCGCCCAGCGCGTGAAACCGCCGCGCACGCCCCCGTTTTTCCGAACTCACGGACGACATTCAGCTGACGTCCCGGACCGGATTTCGAACAGGCTGGTGGTGCCGGGTGGCGGCGGGCGGCCTTTCGCCGTCGTGATGTCACGCGCTCTTCACCGTGCGAGCGCCCGGAGCCGCCGGTCGGACGGTGTGCAGGCGCCCCACCTCTGTCTCCCTGACCCACCGGTCAGTCGGATCGGAATGCGTGACTCCCGTCACAACTCCCCATGGACACAGGTAAATCCCTGTCTGGATAACTGAGATCGAATTTGCCAAGCGCCGATCTCTTGTTACCGTTCAGGTAGCCCGGTTGCTGGTGCATCCCCCGTCGCCAGCAACCGGGCGTTTCCATGCCCGGAAAAAGTCGCGTGCTCAACTGCCTTGGGGTCCACCGGAGTTGCTGCCCGACCGCAGCAGCAGGGCGTCGCCGCTCTCACTCGCGAACTCCGCGACCGCCATGTAGTGCGCCGCTGGTCCCGCCGTGCGCCCCTTGGGCGTATCGCACGCCCCCGGCTCGTCCCCGGCGCTCACCTCGCAGTGCATCTGCACCGTGCGCCCCTTGGGTCCCATGACGCTCAGTACGGCCTTCACGGCCTCGCCGGTGGCGTTGCGGTAGTAGGTGCGCGCCCAGGTGTCCCCGCCCTGGGCCAGGACACAGGTCTGGGCCTCGATGCCATCGGACGAGGTGAGTTCGGGGCCGCACCGGGCGGTGGTCTCAAGGAGCGGCGAGGGTCCGGTGCCGACCGCCGTGTCCCGCGGCCGGGACGCGGTCACATCACCCTCCGTGGCCCCACGGGCCCCGGCCCCCGGCGCGGCACCGTCCGCTTCCGGACGCTCCCCCTCGGCCCGGTCCGCCCCCGGGTGCTCCGCGGCCGCGGGCTCCGGGTGCGAGGGCGCCTTGGCGTCGTCCAGTACGGGCCCGGCCGCCGCCCCGGCGAGCGGGAGCAGGGCGGCGACGGCCACGACGCCCAGGAGCGCGAGCAGGCGGGGGTTCACGGCCGGGCGCGGGTGCATGCGCCGAAGATAACGACCCCGCGTGCCCCGGCCCGCGCCGCGCGCCCAATTCCCTTAGAACTCGGGCGCGCTCACACCCGTATGAGTGAGCGCGTCGACCACCGCGTCGACGACGGCCTCGACGTCCGGCACCCAGGGGGCCGCCGAGCCGGGCAGCGGGGCCCGCTCCCAGCGGACCTGGCCCTGGCCCGTCTCGGAGGGCGGCAGGGGGAGATACCCGCCCTCTCCGTGGAACCGCAGCGAGCCGGGCACGTGGTCCTTCGCGTACAGCAGTTCGCCCAATTGCTCCATGGAGTAGGGCGCTACGAGGATGAACAGGCGGGCCGACGACGCCACGACGGGGCCGAGGCGGATGCCCGCGGATTCGAGCGCGACGAGGGCGCGCGCGCCGGCGGCCGCGGGGAGGCTCACGGCGCACGGGGCGCGTCCGCCGGTGGCCAGGAGCACGGGTGCGCCGGGCCGGTTGGTCCACCACCAGCGCACCATGCGCGCGTCCGTGGTGGCGGCGAGCAGGCCCGGGTCGAGGGGGTGGGCGCCCGGAACCACACACTCCGGGTCGGGGCAGGCGCAGCGCACGGCGCCGCCGATCCTGGCGGAAACCCCGGGCTCGTCCAGACGGTCGCCCCGATCGCCCCGGCCACCCCTGTCACCTGCGGTTTCACGATTCGCCGCGCGCGGTCCTCGCTTCTTGCCCGCGCCTCGCCTGCCGCGCTTTCCGCTGTCCTTGCCGTCTCGGCCATCGCGGCCATCACGGCCATCGCGTGTGTCACTCTGCCGGCCGTCGGCTCCGGCGAGCCCGTCGCGTGCGTGCCTGCTCTGTCCGTCGATGCCGACGCCGGGCAGCACGGGCCAGCGCCATTCCGTCGCGAAGGTCTGGGCCGCACCGATCAGAGAGGGGCTCTGGTCAGACTTCCTACCGATTCGCCAGGACAGGAGCCTGCGTCGCCTTCCGAGGATCTCGCGCATGAGCGCTCGTTCCTTTCCGTTACACGCAGAGGGACACTTCGGGCCACATCACACCATGTGTGGATCTCTATCGCTGTGTACGAGGTGCGCGTACAAGGTGCGTACAGGTGCGTACAAGCTGGCGCGTCACACCCCCAGCCTGCGGCATGGGGATCCCCTATGGGCCGAGCGTTAACGTGGCGTGGGGTGGCGGCGCCTGGCGTTTGCCGTCCCGCGCATTTCTTGCCCCCGGTGCCACGGGAGGATGGGGCGCGGCCGCCGTGGGTTAAGACGTCCGGGTCCGGCGGCAGGTTCCGGGCGTCGTACAACTGCCCCTGGCCATCCGAGCCACCACTGGATCCGTACCCATCACGACCGCTGTGACGCTCCTTCGAACAATGTCAGTCGACCGCAATATGCCCTTCACCGCAACAGTTTTCGGACAAGTTTTCAAGATCACTCACAGTTCACAGAATTCTCACGCAGCGCACTGGACACCAGGAATCCCAGCAGGACAATGCTGGACATCCCCTCTCCACTCCGTGTAGATGTGGAGACATTGCTAGCGGCGCAGAATGACAGGGGGTTTGCGATGCTATTGAGCAATACGCACTGGCCGGAAAGCGGTCAGCCATGAACGCCCCGCACCCGCCGAAAGTGGCCGGAATCGATTCCACTGTTCCCCCTCCGGCGCACACTGCCCCGCCCACAGCGGCCGTCCCGCCCGCCCCAAACGCCCCGGCCGCGCTGATCCAGGACCGCCTCGCGGGCTGGGTCTCCGACCTCACCACGCTGCACGAACTCACCGAGCGCCTGGCGCGCACCGCCACCCTCGACGACGCCCTCGACGAGCTGCTGCGCGCGGGCGCCGCCCTGGTCGGCGCCCGCCGCGGCCTGGTCGTGGTGGAGCCCGCGGACGGCCTCGGCCCCGACACGACCGTCGGCCTCGGCCTCGCCCGCGCCGACCTCGGCCACCTGGAGACGGTGCCGCGCGCCGCCACCGCCCACGGGCGCCTCCTCGACGCGAGCGCGCCCCCCGGGCCCGCCCCCGACGCCGCGCCGCCGCCGCTCACCGAGATCGTGCAGCCGGACCTCTTCGCCGACGACGCCCTCGACCCGCGCCACCGCGAGGTCGCCGTCCGCCTCGGCTACGCGGCGAGCTACGCGCTGCCGCTGGCCACCGAGACGGCGGGCGGGATCGGCGCGGCGGTCTGGCTGTACGACGAGCCCGCCGAACCGGCCCCGCGCCAGCGGCACCTGATCGGCCTCTACGTCCGCTACGCCGCCGAGCACCTGGCCCGCCTGGTGGAGCTGGTGCGCGCCCGCGCCACCGCGGTGACCCTGCGCGAGGAGCTGCTGCCCCCGCGGCTGCCGCGCGTGTCGGGCGTGCGCCTCGCCGCGCGCCACCACGCCGGAGCGCGCGGCGGCGGCGACTGGCACGACGCGCTGCCGCTGCCGGACGCGGCCCTCGGCCTCGCGGTGGGCTCCGTCACCGGGTCCGGGCCGAGCGCGGTCGCCGCGATGGGGCGGCTGCGGGCCTCCTTGCGGGCGTACGCGGTGATGGAGGGCGAGGATCCCGTCGCCGTCCTGTCCGACCTGGAGCTGCTGCTGCGCCTGACGGAGCCCGCCCGGTCGGCGACGGCGCTGTTCGCGTACTGCGAACCCGCCCTGCGCAAGATCGTCCTCGCGGGGGCGGGGCACAGCCCGCCGCTGCTCGTCGGCGAGCGGCGCACGGAGTTCGTGGAGACCTCCCTGTCGGCGCCGCTCGGCATGCTCGCCTGCTGGGAGGCGCCGAGCGTGGAGATCCGCCCGGAGCCCGGGGAGACGCTGCTGCTGTACACCGACGGGCTGCTGCACCGCACCGGCGACCCCATGGACCGGGCGTTCGCGCGGCTGCACGCGGCGGCGGCCGGCGTGCCGAAGGCCACCCGCGACGACCCGGACGCGCTCGCCGACCACGTGCTGCGCACGATGCTGCCGGACGGGCTCGCCACCGCGGACAGCGAGGAGGACGTGGTGCTGCTGGCGGCGCGGTTCGAGTAGCCGCCGCGTGGCCGCACGGCGCCGCGCTCGCGGACGCGCCGTGCGACGTGACCCTCCGGCTGCGCTGTGTAAGGGGCCTTCTGCCTCTGGAACCCCTTCGGGGCGGCCGTACGATGAGGAGGGTTCGTTGTCGTACACAGACAGAGGAGGCGCGCCGTGTCGGACGCTCTCAACCCGGCTGAGTCTGATCGGGCCGCTGCCGCGGCGGGCCCTGAGGAGACCGCGGAAGAGCCGATCAAGCAGCGGAAGAACGGCCTGTACCCGGGCGTGTCCGACGAGCTCGCCGAGAACATGAAGTCCGGCTGGGCCGACACCGAGCTGCGTGACCTGGAGCCGATCGCCCAGGCCGGGCACACCGCCGCCCGCCGTGCCGCGCTGTCCGCGCGCTTCCCGGGCGAGCGCCTGGTGATCCCCGCGGGCAACCTGAAGACCCGCTCGAACGACACGGAGTACGCCTTCCGCTCGTCCGTCGAGTACGCGTACCTCACCGGCAACCAGACCGAGGACGGCGTCCTCGTCATGGAACCCGCCGCGGGCGGCCACCGGGCGACGATCTACCTCCTTCCGCGCTCCGACCGCGAGAACGGCGAGTTCTGGCTCGACGGCCAGGGCGAGCTGTGGGTCGGCCGCCGGAACTCGCTGACCGAGGCCGAGAAGCTGTACGGAATCCCCGCGTCCGACGTGCGCGAGCTCGTCGGCGCGCTGCGCGAGGCCAGCGGCCCGGTCCGCGTCGTGCGCGGGTACGACGCCGGGATCGAGGCGGCCCTGACCGACAAGGTCACCGCCGAGCGCGACGAGGAGCTGCGGGTCTTCCTCTCCGAGGCCCGCCTTGTCAAGGACGAGTTCGAGGTCGGCGAGCTGCAGAAGGCCGTGGACTCCACCGTGCGCGGCTTCGAGGACGTCGTGAAGGTCCTCGACAAGGCCGAGGCCACCAGCGAGCGCTACATCGAGGGCACGTTCTTCCTGCGCGCCCGCGTCGAGGGCAACGACATCGGCTACGGCTCCATCTGCGCCGCGGGCCCGCACGCCACCACCCTGCACTGGGTGCGCAACGACGGTCCGGTCCGCTCCGGCGAGCTGCTCCTGCTGGACGCGGGCGTGGAGACGCACACGTACTACACGGCGGACGTCACCCGCACGCTGCCCATCAACGGCCGGTTCTCCGAGCTGCAGAAGAAGATCTACGACGCGGTGTACGAGGCCCAGGAGGCCGGCATCGCGGCCGTGCGGCCGGGGGCGAAGTTCCGCGACTTCCACGACGCCGCGCAGCGCGTGCTCGCCGAGAAGCTGGTCGAGTGGGGCCTGGTCGAGGGCCCCGTTGAGCGGGTCCTCGAGCTCGGGCTCCAGCGTCGCTGGACGCTGCACGGCACCGGTCACATGCTCGGCATGGACGTCCACGACTGCGCGGCCGCGCGCACCGAGACGTACGTGGACGGCACCCTGGAGCCGGGCATGTGCCTGACCGTCGAGCCGGGTCTGTACTTCCAGGCGGACGACCTGTCGGTGCCCGCGGAGTACCGGGGCATCGGCGTGCGCATCGAGGACGACATCCTCGTCACCGAGGACGGCAACCGGAACCTCAGCGCCGCGCTGCCCCGGCGGTCGGGTGAGGTCGAGCTCTGGATGGCCGAGCTGAAGGGCTGACGGCGGGCGCGGGCGCAGACGCGGGCGCAGGCGCAGGCGCCGTTCAACGCGCCGCGCGCTCTCGCCGGGACGCCGGACGGGCGGAATTCTGCCCGTCCGGCGTTTTTCGTGCGCGGACTTGGGCACGGCCTTGGACTCGGGCACGGAGCACGGCCTCGGGCACGGCCTCGGGCACGGCCTCAGCAGAAGTGGCCCATGGATAGGGGCCAGAAGTGGACCACTTGAGGGTGCCACTGCATCCCTAGTGTTCGGGACATGACGACCCCCCGCCTCCTCCCCGCGCCCGGCCCCCTGCGGCTGCTCGCCCTCGCCCAGCTGAGCAACTCCGTGGGCGACGGCGCGTACTACGTGACGTCCGCCCTGTACTTCACGCACGTCGTCGGGCTCGCCCCCGCGAGGATCGGGCTCGGGCTCACGGTGGCCTGGGCGGTGGGCTCGGTGGTGGGCGTGCCGCTGGGGCGGTTCGCGGACCGGCGCGGGCCGCGCGGGACGGCCGTGCTGCTGGCGCTCGCGACGGCGGCCGCGGTGGCGTCCTTCCTCGTCGTCCGCGGCTTCGTGCCGTTCGTCCTGGCCGCGCTCGTGTACGCCACCGCCCAGTCGGGGCTCGCCGCCGCGCGGCAGGCGCTGCTCGCGGGGCTGGTCGCGCGCGAGGCGCGGACCGGGGCGCTCGCGCACCTCCAGGCCACGCTGAACGCCGGGCTCGCCGTGGGCGCGGCGCTCGGCGGGGTGGCCCTGCACCACGGCGGGCGGGCCGCGTATCTGTCGGTGTTCGCGCTGGACGCGGTGGCCTTCGTGGCGTGCGCGGCGGTGCTGTGGCGGCTGCCCGCCGTCGCGTCGGCGGCGACGGTCGCGGGCGGGCGGCTCGCCGTCCTCAGGGACCGGCCGTACGCGGTGGTCACGCTGCTCAACGCCGTGCTGCTGCTGCGGATGCCGCTGCTCAGCCTCGGCGTTCCGCTGTGGCTCACCGAGCGGACGCAGGCGCCTTCCTGGCTGGTCTCGGCGCTCTTCGTCCTGAACACCCTCGGCGTCATGGCCCTCCAGGTGCGCACGGCCCGGTCGGTGTCCGGCGTCGCGTCGGCGGTGCGGGCGGTGCGCAGGTCCGGGGTGCTGATGCTGGTCACGTGCGCGGTGTTCGCCCTGTCGGCCCTCGACGCCGGTCCGTGGGCGGCCGCCGCGGTCCTGGTCGCCGGGTCCCTGGTGCTGCTCGCGGCCGAGATGCTCCAGTCCGCCGGGTCCTGGCAGCTCGGCTTCGACTTGGCCCCCGCCGGGCGGATCGGCGAGTACCAGGGCTTCTTCGGCACCGGTGTGACCGTGGCCCGCACGCTCGGCCCGCTGGTCCTCACCGCGCTGCTCGTGGAGTGGGGGACTCCGGGGTGGCTGCTCCTCGGCGGGGTGATCATGGCGGCGTCGTGCGCGATGGGCCCGGCGGCGCGGCGGGCGGAGCGGACGCTCAGCCCGTCCGGCGTCTGAGGAAGAGGCCGAGGCCGAGGGCCGGTGAAGAGGGCGCCGAAGCGCAGGGCCCCAGGGGCGCAGGGCGGTCAGCCCTGGCGCTCATCGGTGCCGGCCACCTTCGCGGTGCTCAGCGCGATCCGGTTCCACGTGTTGATCGCGAGAATCAGGGAAAGGACCTGCGCCAGCTCGGCCTCTTCGAAGTGGGATGCCGCCTCTACGTAGACAGCGTCGGGAACCCCCGCCTCGGAGAGGCGGGTTACCGCGTCGGTCAGGGCGAGCGCCGCCTGCTCCTTGGCGGTGAAGAAGTTCCTGGCCTCGCGCCAGACGGCCACCATGTGCAGCCGGTCCTCGCTCTCGCCCGCCTTGCGCGCGTCGTTGGTGTGCATGTGCAGGCAGTACGCGCAGCCGTTGAGGTGCGAGGCGCGGATCTGGATCAGCTCGACCAGGGCCGGGTCCAGGCCGTCGCGGGCGGCGGCGTCCAGGCCGATGACGGCCTTGAAGACCTTCGGGACGACCTGGGCGAAGTCCAGACGGGGGGTCTGGGCGGGGACGGCCGACTCGCTGAGTGCGGTGGCGGACTCGGCGACTGCGGCGCCGGACTCGGTGAGTGCGGCGGTCGTCGTCACTGCGGTGTTGTCGGCCGCGACTGCGGTGTTGTTCGTCATGACCATGAATCTACGAGCCACAAAGACCTTGGGTAGGGTGCACTTCCATGGCTGAATCATGGGTCAATTCGGCGCGGCGCATCGGCGCTGACCTCCATCTGGACCTCTCCGGCGGCGGCAGCCGCCGTGCCGCCCTGATCCGCGCGCTGCGCGAGGCCGTACGCTCCGGACGGCTCGCCCCTGGCACCCGCCTGCCGCCGTACCGCTCGCTGGCCGCCGACCTCGGGCTCGCCCGCAACACCGTCGCCGACGCGTACTCCGAACTGGTCGCCGAGGGCTGGCTGACCGCGCGCCAGGGCTCGGGGACGCGGGTCGCCGAGCGTGCGGCGCCACCCCCGCGTGTACGCGTTCCCAAACGCGCCCCCAGCACGCCCGCGCCCCCCACGCACCACTTGGTCCAGGGCCAGCCGGACGCCGGTTCCTTCCCGCGGACCGCCTGGCTCGCCGCCGCCCGCCGCGCCCTGACCGCGGCGCCCAACGAGGCGTTCGGGCCCGGCGACCCGCGCGGCCGGATCGAGCTGCGGCGCGCGCTCACCGGCTATCTGGCGCGCTCCCGGGGGGTGCGGACCGACCCGGAGAGGATCGTGGTCTGCTCGGGATTCGCGCACGCGCTGCGGCTGCTGTTCGGCACGGGTGGCGGCGGAGTGCTGCGCGGGCCCCTAGGAGTGGAGGCGTACGGCCTCGGCTTCCACCGCTCACTCCTGGAGACGGCCAAGGTGCGGACGGTACCGCTGTCCCTGGACGAACACGGGGCCCGCATCGAGGAGTTGACGGACGCGCAGACTCCGGTACGGGCGGTGCTGCTCACGCCCGCGCACCAGTTCCCGACCGGCGGCCCGCTGCGCCCGGCGCGCCGCGCCGCCGTCGTCGACTGGGCCCGTACCCACGGGGGGCTGATCGTGGAGGACGACTACGACGGGGAGTTCCGCTACGACCGCGAACCCGTGGGCGCCCTCCAGGACCTCGATCCCGAACGCGTCATCTACGTAGGCTCGGTGAGCAAGAGCCTGTCCCCCGCCGTGCGGCTCGGCTGGATGGTCCTGCCCGAGCACCTCGTGGACGCCGTCGTCGCCGCCAAGGGCGAGCGGGAGGCGTGGGCGAGCGTCCCCGACCAGCTCACGCTCGCCGAGCTCCTGGAGTCCGGGCACTACGACCGCCACGTCCGCCGGATGCGTCAGCGCTACCGGCGCCGCCGCGACCACCTCGTCGCCGCGCTCGCCGAACACGCCCCGCACATCACCGTCACCGGCATCGCCGCCGGACTGCACGCGGTGCTTCGGCTGCCGCCCGGCACGGAGGCGTCCGCGGTGAAGGCCGCCGTGTGGCACGGCGTCGGCCTGGAGGGCCTGGCCGACTACCGGCACCCCCAGGCGACGATGACGGCACCCGACGGCCTCGTCGTCGGCTACGCGACGCCTCCGGAGCACGCGTACGCGGCGGCCGTCGAGGCTCTGTGCCGGGCGCTGCCGCCGGAGTGAGCGGGCCCGGTGCCGGGCGCCGCCGGGGGCACACGACGTTTCATGAACGCCGCGTGACAACCCTCCCGAGTCGCTGAGCTGCTGAAATACGGCCGCTGACGGTGGGGTTGGGCATCAGTGCCGACGTACCCGAAGGGGCGCCGACACCACTCAGCGCGACCACGACAGTGTGTGCCTCAAGGGGGAACCGGGAATGACGACCAACGCCACGGAACAGCGGAAACAGCGGGAACAGCAGGGACAGCAGGGACAGCGGGAACAGACCACGTTCGCGATCGGCGGCGATCTGTCCGTGCGCCGGATCGGCTACGGCTCGATGCGGCTCGCGGCGGCGCCCGACCCCGCCGACGGCGACCCGGGAGCGGGCCACATCTGGAAGCCGCCGACGGACCGCGCGGCCGCGATCGCCGTACTGCGCAGGGCCGTCGAGCTCGGCGTGAACCTGATCGACACGGCCGACTCGTACCTGCTCGGCGGCGGTGAGGAGCTGATCGCCGAGGCGCTGCACCCGTACGCGGACGACGTGGCGATCGCCACCAAGGTCGGCGTGGTGCGGCCGTCGGCGACCGAGTGGGTGCCGCTGGGGCACCCCGCCTATCTGCGCCAGCAGACCGAGCTCAGCCTGCGCCGCCTGCGCGTCGAGCGGATCGATCTGCTCCAGTTGCACCGGCTCGACGACGCCTATCCGCTCGCCGACCAGATCGGCGCCCTCAAGCAGCTGCGTGACGAGGGCAAGGTGCGGCACATCGGTCTGTCCGAGGTGAGCGTCGAGCAGCTGCGCGAGGCGACCGCGATCACGCCGATCGCCAGCGTGCAGAACCTGTACAACCTCGCCGACCGGC
Source organism: Streptomyces sp. NPDC043996 (assembly GCF_056435225.1). Classification (NCBI taxonomy): domain Bacteria; kingdom Bacillati; phylum Actinomycetota; class Actinomycetes; order Kitasatosporales; family Streptomycetaceae; genus Streptomyces; species Streptomyces sp. NPDC043996. The sequence continues at coordinate 287,199 of NZ_JBWKEY010000010.1, forward strand.
AGCACGAGGCCGTCGTCGACCACGCCACCGAGCACGGCATCGCGTTCCTGCCGTTCTTCCCCGTGGCCATGGGGGCCCACGCCCGGGCGGGCGGCGAGGTCGCCGAGGTGGCGGCGGAGCTCGGCGCCACGACCGCGCAGACGGCCCTGGCCTGGCTGCTGCGCCGCTCCCCGGTGATCGTGCCGATCCCGGGCACGACGTCGGTGGGCCACCTGGAGGAGAACGTACGGGCGCTCGACGTGGAGCTGTCGGACGCGCGGTACGCGCGGCTGTCGAAGGTGGCGGACGCGGCCCGGGCCTAGGTGCGCCGCCAGCGCCGGAGCGGAGGAGGCGGCGCGGGCCGTCCCCTTCGCTCCGGCCGCCGGGCGGGCTACTCCGCCTTCGCCTCGGTGAGTTGGTACAGCTCGGGCACGGAGACCTTGATGGGTTCCTGTGTGGTGCGCGCGATCACGACGACCACCGGCTCGTCCGGATCGGGGTGCTCCTCCCGGTGCGGGACGAACGGCGGGACGAGCAGGAAGTCACCGGGGCCCGCCTCGATTCTGACTTCCCGTTCGCCGTCGTGGAAGACGAACACCGGGTGACCGCTGACTACGTAGATGCCCGCCTCGGACTCGCCGTGGTGGTGGTTGTCGGTCGAGCTCATCGGCTCGTGCTCCACGAGACCCATCCACAGGTTCCGGGAGCCCACCGTGCCGCCGCTGAGCGCGGCGTAGCCGTCCAGCTCCCCGGAACGGACGTGGTGGACGCGGTTGTTCAGCGACGTGTTCTCCTGGGGCACCGTGTGGCCTCCTGACGGTTTCGAGCGCCTTCTGGACTGGCTCCAGACTGCGACCGGCCCCGCAGGGGCGACAACTGTTGTTGCCGTATCGGCAAGTTGGGCAGCCACATCCGCTGGGGCGCCCCATCTCCTGGGGCCGCCCTCGCCCGCCCAGGGCGTCGGCTAGCGCGAGCCAGGCGCGTCCCGCTCCGCGTCGTACGCCTCCCGCGCCGCCGCTATGGCCGGGCGGTGGTCTATCGACCAGTCGGCCAGCGCCTTGATGAGGTGCGTCATGCTGTGGCCCATCTCCGTCAGTTCGTACTCGACCTGCGGCGGGATCGTCGGGTACACCGTGCGCTTGACCAGCCCGTCGCGCTCCAGGCGGCGCACCGTCAAGGTGAGCATGCGCTGCGAGATGCCACCGTGGATGCGGCGCTGGAGCTCCTTGAACCGCAGGACTCCCGAGGCGAGTTCGACGACCACATAGACCGACCACTTGTCGCCCAGGCGGTCCAGGACGTCCCTGACGCCGCATTCGTCCTGCGGGGTCTCGCAGCTGATGACGGGGCCGTCGAGCGCGCCTGCCGACGAGGGCCCGGGGGTGGTTCGAGAAGTGGTTCCGGGGGTGGTTCCGGGGGTGGTTACAGCCGTGTGCCCCACTGACATCAAAGTGCCTCCTTACCTGATCAGCCGGTGTCGATCACGATGGTTCTCGTACCGGATGCGCGGCACCACAGCCATCGGACACCCATTCCAACTGCTCATGACGGGGGATCGTTCCCATGCTGCTCATCACTGGCGCGACCGGCGCGCTCGGCACGCTCATCACCGCCGAGCTGGCGGAGCTCACGGCCGCGGGCAAGGCCGTCGTGGGCACCCGCGACCCCGGCCCGGGCCAGCGCCGCGTCGACTTCGACGATCCGGCCTCGCTGGACTTCACCGATGTGGACACGCTCCTGGTGATCTCGGCGGGCGCCGCCGAGGACGACGTGGTGATCACCCGCCACGAGGCCGTGATCTCCGCCGCCGAGAAGGCGGGCGTGGGCCACCTCGTCTATACGAGCCTCAGCGGCGACGGCGACCACCTGACGTACGCCCTGGCCCACCGCTGGACCGAGCGCAGGCTGCGCCGCTCCTCGCTCCGCTGGACGGTCCTGCGCAACGGCCTGTACGCGGAGTTCCTCGCCGCGATCGCCGCGCCCGGCCCGGACGGGACGATAGCCGCGCCGCTCGGCGACGGCCGCCTCGCCGCGGTGGCGCGCGAGGACCTGGCCGCGGTCGCCGCCCGCGTGGCCACCGACCCGTCCGCGCACGCGGGCCGCGTCTATGAACTCGTCGGGGAAGACGCCCTGGGCGGCGCCGAGTTGGCGGAGGCCATAGACGGTTCGTACGAGCCGGACACCCTGGAGGCGACCCGCGCGGCGCTGATATCGGCGGGCGAGGCCCTCCCCTTCCAGGTCCCCATGCTGCTCAGCACCTACTCCGCGATAGCGGGCGGCTTCGTCGACGGCACGTCCATAGAGGACAACCAGCTGCGGGCGCTCCTCGGCCGCGCCCCCCGCCCGGCCCTGGAGGTGTACGCGGCCGCGGTGCGCGGCTGATCCCCCTGACGGCACACGGCAGCCTCAGAACACCCTCCCCTCAGGGCGCCTTCACCCCAGGACACCCTCACCTCAGGACACCATCAGGGGCGCGTCCTCGCGCCACTTGAGGATCTTGTCGAAGCTGATCACCGCGCCGCCCCGGCCCGGCTTGTTGCCGAAGTGGACGTCGTCGGCGAGCTCCCGGATCAGACACAGGCCGCGGCCGCTCTCGGCGGACTCCGGCGGCGGTGCCACCGCGGCCGGGGCCTGTGGGCGGGCCTGGGGCTGACGGCGCGCCGCCTGGGCCTGTGCGCGGCGGCGGGTGCGGCGGGTGCGGCCGGCGCCGCCGCGGCCCTTGGCGCCCCGCGCCCCCGGGGCACCGGCGCCGCTCGTGAACGTCCGGCCCGGCGGCAGACCGGGGCCCGAGTCGGCGACCTCGATGCGGCACTTCTCGCCGTCCAGATAGGCGGTGACGCGGTAGGCGCCCGCGGCGGGGCCCGCCTCACCGCCGTGCTCCACCGCGTTCGCGCAGGCCTCGGTGAGCGCGAGCGACAGGTCGTAGGAGACCTCCGGATCGACCCCGGCCGTCTCCATCGTGCCGATGAGCAGGCGTCGGGCGAGCGGAACGCTCGCGGCTTCGCGCCGCAAATGGAGGGACCACCAGATGCTCATGCTTCAGCCTCCTGGCATGCTCCAGCCCTCTGGCCGCGGCTCGACATACCGATACGTATTGCCGCGAGCGCCCGGAGATAAGCGCCCAGTTGACGTGATGCCGCCCATACGGCGGACGCGGGCCGGACAGTGTCCGGTGTACCGGGACACGTGCCAACGGCGGCGCCCCGGCGCGCGCTTCGGAAACCGGGATCCCCACCCACCAGGACCTTTATGGACTTAACGGCCTCTTAGCGAACTTTTCGGACCTTTACCCATCAACCGCTTCCTTCTGTTTGCTCGCCTCACATATGGGTGATAGCGGATGATTAAGGCTCCTCCAGGTGCTTCCGGCACGCACGGGAGCTTGCGGACCTGCCGTACCGAGCGGGGCGGGCCAGTGCGATGATGGCCCGGCCATGACTGCCCCCCACGAGCGCCAGGCGCGCGCCGGAGCCGATCTGCGGCTGCTGCGGGCCGCGATGTTCGCCGCGGTCTGCCTCGTGCTGTCCGCCGGGGGTCATGTGCTCGCCTCGTGCGCCAGCGTCCCGCTGTGGACGCTCGGCGCCGGCTTCCTCGGGGTGTTCGTCCTCGCCGTGCCCCTCGCCGGACGGGAGCGGTCGCTGCCGGGCATCGCGGGGGCGCTCGCGGCCGGGCAGCTCGGGCTGCACGCCCTGTTCGGGCTCGGCCAGCACGGCACGGCGATGGCGGCGGGCGGCACGGGCGGCGGCTCCCTCGTCGAGCGCGCGGCCCGCATCGTGTGCGGGGCGGGCGGGGCGACGATCACCCCCGTCCAGGCCCGGCAGATCCTCGAGACCGCGGGGGTCGACCCGTCCGGCGGTCACCCCGCGCACGCCCACACCACGGGCGGGGCGGCCATGGACACCGCGATGTCCCCCGCCTCCGCGATGTCGGTGCTGCCGTCGCTGCCCATGCTGCTGGCGCACGTGCTCGCCGCGCTGGCCGCGGGCTGGCTGCTGCGCCGCGGCGACGTGGCGCTCACCCGGCTGGTCCGGCTCTCCGCACAGGGCGCCCAGGAGGTCGCCGAAGGGGCGCTCGTGCGTTCGCTGCGCGCGGCCCTCACCCTGGTGCGCGCCCTGCGGGCGGGACTCCCGGGCACCACGGGACCGGAGCCCTGCCGGGTGCGCGGCGCCCACGCCCTGGTGCCGCCGAAGCTCCAGGCGGCCGCCCTCCAGCACACGGTCATCCGGCGCGGCCCGCCCGCCACGCTCGCGCTCGCCGTCTGACACGGACCGCTCCCCGGCGCCGTACGCACCGCGTCCCGCACGCGATCGCCGTACGGCCTTCGGAAGGGGTGGGTGCCGTGCGCGGCGCGCCCGTACCCGTCAGCACGCGCGCGTGGCCGTAGGCCCCTCGCACCGTGCCCCTTTCCGAACACTCCGTACGCACCGGCCGTACCCATACCCCCCTCCCGCGAGGACTCCTCAGCACGAGGACTCCTCACCATGAGGACTCCTCGTCACGAGGGCTCCGGCCGCCGTACTCACCTGCCGAAAATGGAGCATTCCCCCATGAAGTCCCTGACTCGCGTCTCCGTTGTGGGTGGCGTCGCCGCCTCCGCCGTTCTGCTGCTCTCCGTGCCCTCCTTCGCGCACGTCAGCGTCAGCCCCGAGGGCCAGGCCGCCAAGGGCGGCTACGCGACCGTCAACTTCAAGGTCCCCAACGAGCGCGACGACGCCTCGACGACCAAGCTCGAGGTCACCTTCCCCGCCGACCACCCGCTCGCCTCCGTGATGCCGCAGCCGGTGCCGGGCTGGAAGGCGAAGGTCACCAAGACCAAGCTCAAGAAGCCGATCGAGATCCACGGCGAGAAGATCGACGAGGCCGTCTCCAAGGTCACCTGGACCGCCGACGGCAAGGGCGTCGAGCCGGGCTACTTCCAGAAGTTCCCGCTGTCCATCGGCCAGCTCCCCGAGGACGCCGACCAGCTCGTCTTCAAGGCGCTGCAGACGTACGACAACAAGGAAGTCGTCCGCTGGATCGAGCCGCAGCAGAAGGGCGGCGACGAGCCGGAGTACCCGGCGCCCACCCTCGCGCTGACCGCCGCGTCCGACGACCACCACGGCGCCTCGCCCGCCAAGGACGACAAGGCCGCCGGTGACGACGGCAAGGCCGACGCCAAGAAGGAGTCCGCCTCCTCCGACAGCGACAGCGACAGCAGCGACACCACCGCCCGTGTCCTCGGCATCGTCGGCATCGTCGTCGGCGTCGCGGGCGTGGCCTTCGGGGTCATCGCCGGCCGCCGCCGCGCCGACAGCTGAGGCATCCGCCTCGGCCGCCCTCGGGACGCGCCACGGGCAACCCGGCCCCGGCGCGTCCCGGCCCCCTCACATCTGGGACATTTTCGTATGCGCAAGTTGAGCCACAAGACCATCACGTCCGGCACGACCACCAAGACGCGGGCGCTCGCCGCCGCGGCGCTGCTCGCCGCCGCCGGACTCACCCTCACCGCCTGCGGCGGCGGTGACGGCGACAAGAAGTCCAAGCCCGTCGCCGACGTCTCCATGGAGGCCGGCTCGGACAAGGCCGCGACCGTCCTCGACAAGCCGTCCAAGAAGCCGGACATGGTCCTCACCGACACGCACGGCAAGAAGTACGACCTGCGCGAGCGGACCAAGGGCAAGCCGGTGCTGCTGTACTTCGGCTACACCAACTGCCCCGACGTCTGCCCGCTGACGATGAGCAACATCGCCGTCGCCAAGAAGGACCTCCTGCGCGAGAAGAAGGTCACCAAGGCCGAGCTCGACCAGCTCCAGGTCGTCTTCGTCACCACCGACCCCGAGCGGGACACCCCCAAGGAGCTCGGCAAGTGGCTGAAGGCCCAGGACCCGGAGTTCATCGGCCTCACGGGTGACTTCGCGACCATCCAGGCCAGCGCCCGCACCGTCGGCATCAGCATCGAGCCGTCCAAGAAGCTCAAGAACAACAAGATCGAGTCGATGCACGGCACGCAGGTCATCGCGTTCTCGCCGAAGACCGACGCGGGATACGTCGTCTACAACGGCCAGGACACCCGCTCCTCGGAGTACGCGCAGGACCTCCCCAAGCTCATCAAGGGACAGAACCCGTGAACCACCGCACCACTCGGCACCGTCTGCTCACCGGCGGCGCCATAGCACTGACCGCGGGCCTGGCCCTGACCGGCTGCGGCGACAACGGCTCCGACGACGACGCCAAGAAGCCCGAGCTGAAGGTCAGCGGCGCCTACGTCCCGGTCCCCGCCATGGACGACATGGCGGGCGGCTTCTTCACGCTCACCAACAAGGGCGCGGCCGACAAGCTCGTCTCGGCGTCCAGCCCGCTCGCGGGCAGCGTCACGCTGCACGCCACCAAGGGCAGCACGATGAAGGAGCAGAAGTCGTTCGACGTGCCCGCGAACGGCGAGCTCGTCTTCGCGCGCGGCGGCAACCACATCATGCTTGAGGGCCTGAAGCACAAGCCGAAGCAGGGCGAGAAGGTAAAGGTCACGCTCCGCTTCGAGACGTCGGACCCGATCACCGTCGAGATGCCGGTGAAGGCCGCGACGTACAACCCCAAGCCGCACGCCGACGGCGCGAAGACCCCCGTCGGGGACCCGGAGAAGCACGCCGAGCACGACCAGCACGCCACGGCCGACGGTTCCAAGGCCGGCCAGCACGCCTCGCACTCGTCGCACTGAGGGGACTGAAGAGTTGATGCGGACCACCGCTCCCCGCCCGGGGCCGGACCTCGCCCGGTTCGGACGGCTGCTGCTCGTCGTCGCCGCCCTGTGCGGCGCCGTCCTCGGCACCGTTCTCGCCACCGCGGCGCCCGCCGACGCGCACGCCGCGCTCACCGGCAGCGACCCCAAGCGGGGCGCGGTGGTCGCCAAGGCACCCGACCAGGTGTCCCTGACCTTCTCCGAGAAGGTCGCCATGTCCGACGGCTCGGTACGGGTCCTCGACCCCGCGGGCAAGCGCGCCGACACCGGCAAGACCACCGACCTCGGCGCGAACACCTACGGCGTGAAGCTGAAGCCGGGCCTGCCCGACGGCACCTTCACCGTCGCCTACCAGGTCGTCTCCGCCGACAGCCACCCCATCGCCGGAGCCTTCACCTTCTCCATCGGCGCCCCCTCCGACACCAAGGTCTCCCTGCCCGACCAGAACGTCGGCGGCGGCCTCACCGGCACCCTCTACGACACCGCGCGCTACGTCTCCTACGGCGGGTTCATCCTCGTCGTCGGCGGCGCCGTCTTCGTCCTCGGCTGCTGGCCGCGCGGCGCGGGCGCCCGGCCGCTGCAGCGCCTCGTCGTCTCCGGCTGGCTCGCCCTGACCGGCGCCACCCTCGCCATGCTCCTGCTGCGCGCCCCCTACACCGGCTCCGGCAAGCTCGGCGACGCCTTCGACCTGGCCAAACTCGGCGACGTCCTCCAGACCAAGACCGGCGCCTCGCTCGTCTCCCGGCTGCTGCTCCTCGCGGCCGCCGCGCTCTTCATCGCCGTGCTCTTCGGCGCGTACGACAAGCGCGAGGACCCCAAGGAGAAGCGGGACCTCGCCTTCGGCCTGGCCATCGGCGGCGGCGTCGTCGCCATCGGCATCGCCGCGACCTGGGCGCTGGCCGAGCACGCCTCGACCGGCATCCAGGCCGGGATCGCGATGCCCGTCGACGTGCTGCACCTGCTCGCCGTGGCCGTCTGGCTCGGTGGGGTCGCGGCGCTGCTGCTGTGTCTGTACCGCGCGCCCCTCATCGAGGCGAGCGCCGTGCGCCGCTTCTCCCGGGTCGCCTTCGCCAGCGTCGTCGCCCTCGCCGCGACCGGCCTCTACCAGTCGTGGCGGCAGGTCGGCTCCTGGACCGCACTCGTCGAGACGCGCTACGGACAGCTGCTCCTGGTGAAGATCGGTCTGGTCGTCGTCCTCGTCGGCGTCGCCTCCGTGTCCCGGCGCTGGACCGGGCGGATCGCCGCCGAGGCGGGCGGCATGGCCCCCGAGGCGGCGGCCGCGGCGGTCGTGGAGCAGCGGGCGCGGCCCTCCACCAAGAAGAAGAAGCCCGTCGCCGTCGCGCACAGCTCCAAGACCGGGGTGTCGACCGCGGTGGACGCGGGCACGAAGGGCGCGGACGAGACCGCCGCGGGCACCGGCGGCAGAGCGAGCACCGGCGGCAAGGCGGGCGCCGTGAGCAAGGCGGGCCCCGGTAACAAGGCGGACCCCGGTAGCAAGGCGGGCTCCAGCGGCAAGCCCGGCGACGACAAGCGTGCCGCGCAGCTCGCCCGCCAGCGCGCCGCGGTGGACGCCGCCCGCGAGAAGCGCGTCCGCGACGCCGACCCCCAGCGCTCAGGCCTTCGCCGCTCGGTGCTCGCCGAGGTCGGCATCGCCGTCGTCCTGCTCGCCGTGACCACGGCCCTGACCAGCACCGAACCGGGCCGCACGGAGGAAGAGGCCAAGAACGCCGCCGCGTCCGCGCCGCGGGCCGCAGGTCCCCTCAAGGTCAAGCTGCCCTTCGACACCGGCGGCCAGGACGGCAAGGGCACCGTCCGCCTCGAACTCGACCCGGGCCGCACCGGCGGCAACGACCTGCACGTCTACGCGAACCGGCCCAACGGCAGCGCCTTCGACCTCCCCGAGATCAAGGTCTCCTTCACGCTCAAGGCCAAGGACGTCGGCCCCCTGCCGGTCGCCCCGGACCGCATCACCACCGGACACTGGAGCGCGAGCGGCGTACAGATCCCCATGGCAGGGGACTGGAGGATCGCGGTGACCGTCCGCACCTCCGACATCGACCAGGTCACCCTCACCAAGAACGTGCAGATCGGCTGAACCCCATGGCGGACCACACCATTTCGCGGCGGCGCCTGCTTGGCACCGCCGGTGCCACCGGCCTCGCGCTCGGCGCGGCGGGCGCCACCGCCGGATACGCGGCGGCGCCCTCGGGCTCCTCCGGCTCCTCCGGCGAGTCGGGCACGGCCCTGACGTCGCTCGGCGCCGACCAGGTGATGTTTCACGGGAAACATCAGCCCGGGATCACCACGCCGGTGCAGTCGAGCGGCCACCTCGTCGCCTTCGACCTGGCCCCCGGCGCCGGGCGCAAGGAGGCGGCGGCCCTGCTGCGCCGCTGGTCGGCGACGGCACGGCGGCTGATGGCGGGCGAGCCGGTGGGCGGCGCGGACCGCGACACCGACATCGCGCGCGACGCGGGCCCGTCCTCGCTGACCGTCACCTTCGGCTTCGGGCACGGCTTCTTCCGCCGCACGGGCCTGGAGAAGCAGCGCCCGGCCGCCCTCGACCCGCTGCCGGAGTTCTCCTCCGACCGCCTCGACAAGGCCCGCAGCAACGGCGACCTGTGGGTGCAGATCGGCGCCAACGACGCGCTCGTCGCCTTCCACGCGCTGCGCGCCCTCCAGAAGGAGACGGGTTCGGCGGCGCGACTTCGCTGGCAGATGAACGGCTTCAACCGCTCGCCCGGTGCCACCGAACGCCCGATGACGGCCCGCAACCTCATGGGGCAGATCGACGGCACGAACAACCCCAAGCCGTCCGACGACGACTTCAACAAGCGGATCTTCGTGCCCGACCGGGCCGCCGACGCCGACCCCGCCTGGATGGCGGGCGGCTCCTACGCCGTCGTCCGCCGCATCCGGATGCTCCTGGACGACTGGGAGAAGCTCTCCACGCGGGCCCAGGAGGACGTCATCGGCCGCCGCAAGGCCGACGGTGCGCCCCTGACGGGCGGCACGGAGACCACCGAGATGAAGCTGGAGAAGACGACCGCGGGCGGCGACCTCGTCGTCCCGCTCAACGCCCACGCCCGCATCAGCCGCCCCGACCAGAACGGCGGCGCGGCGATGCTGCGCCGGCCCTTCTCGTACCACGACGGCTTCGACGCCAAGGGCGACCCGGACGCGGGGCTGCTCTTCGTCTGCTGGCAGGCCGACCCGCTGCGGGGCTTCGTGCCGGTGCAGCGCAAGCTCGACCGGGGCGACGCCCTGTCGGAGTTCATCCGGCACGAGGCGAGCGGGGTGTACGCGGTGCCGGGCGGCGCGGAGTCCGGCGGGTATGTGGGGCAGGCGCTCCTTGAAGGGTGAGCCGTGGGTGAGCGTGGCCCACTAGGGTGACCTCATGTCCGCCACGCGCTACACCTACCTCGGCCCCGAAGGCACCTTCACCGAAGCCGCCCTGCGCACGCTGCCCGAGGCCGCGACCAGGGAACTGGTGCCGATGGTGTCGGTCCCCGCGGCCCTGGACGCCGTGCGCGCGGGCGAGGCGGCGGCGGCGCTCGTGCCGATCGAGAACTCGGTGGAGGGCGGCGTCACGATCACCGTCGACGAGCTCGCCAAGGGCGAGCCGTTGATGATCTACCGCGAGGTCGTCCTGCCGATCGCGTTCGCGCTCCTGGTGCGTCCGGGCACCGCGCTCAAGGACATCAAGACGGTGACGGGCCACCCGGTGTCCCAGCCGCAGGTGCGCAACTGGCTCGCCGGGCAGCTGCCGGAGGCGCTGTGGGAGTCGGCGGCGTCGAACGCGGACGGCGCGCGCCTGGTGCAGGAGGGCCGGTACGACGCCGCGTTCGCGGGCGAGTTCGCGGCGGCCACCTACGGCCTCGAACCGCTGGTGACCGACATCCACGACGCGGCGAACGCCGCGACGCGGTTCGTGCTGGTGGGCCGCCCGGCCCGGCCCGCGGCGCCGACGGGCGCGGACAAGACCTCGCTGGTGATCTGGCTCGGCGATGACCACCCGGGCGCGCTGCTCGAACTGCTCCAGGAGTTCGCGGTGCGCGGGGTCAACCTGATGCGGATCGAGTCGCGGCCGACGGGCCAGGGCATCGGCAACTACTGCTTCTGCGTGGACGCCGAGGGCCACATCACGGACCGCCGCGTGGGCGAGGCGCTGATGGGCCTGAAGCGGATCTGCCCGAAGGTGCGCTTCCTGGGGTCGTATCCGCGCGCGGGGGTGACGCCCGAGGACGTGGCGACGCTGCGGCGCGGCACGACCGACGCGGAATTCATCGCGGCGTCGGACTGGCTGGCGCGCTGCCAGGACGGCCGGTTCTGAGCGTTTAACGCTTCCCACCGGGGTTTTCCCGCTGACTTCCTGGGCGCTTCCTGAGCTTCCCTGGGCTTCCTGGGGCTTCCCGGGACCTTCGGCATGCCCTGAAGGGGCCCGAACCCGCGGTCCTACCTGCAGATTTATTCTGTCCACAGAAGTTATCCACAGGTGTCCTTCTCGACCTGGGGACAAGTCGACAACGTCACGCGACATCATCGACAAATCGGTACCCAGCTCACAAGTCAGCCCAGAGCCACTCTCGTCACCCCTCCGTCCACCTTTTTCCATGCGGCCACACTTTGGAGTTAACCAATTCCACTCGAAAGTTGGCCCTGACCAGGTTTGGGAAGGGAATCCTTCGACGCGGGGAAGCATTCAGAGGGCCCCCATCCGACATCCACAGATCTTTCGCACAGCCTGTGGATAACTTTCCGGATGCCCCCATTCCTGTGGACAACCGGCTCCCCAAGTCCCGTTGCCCACAAGGCGATCCGGTCAAGGGGGCAAGCATCCCTTGCCCCGATTCGGGGAATGGCGTCCGTTTTATTGACTCACGCCGGACCGCGCGGGACGCGGGCGGATACCGCGCCGGACGCGTATGGATCACGCCACGCCGCCGCGAAACCCGGGACGGGGCGCGGGAAATTAACATTCCGGCAAATCGGTCATAACACCAGCGAGGGGAAAATCAAGTCGTGGGCCGGAAGCGCGCGACGGTAGCCTGGAGGGGTGATTGACCTTCGCCTGCTCCGTGAGGACCCCGACCGTGTTCGCGCTTCGCAGCGCGCCCGTGGAGAGGACGTCGGCCTCGTCGACGCCCTCCTCTCCGCCGACGAGCGGCGCAGGTCGTCCGGCCTCCGCTTCGACGAGCTGCGCTCCGAGCAGAAGGCGCTCGGCAAGCTCATCCCCAAGGCCTCCGGTGACGAGAAGGCCGCGCTCCTGAAGAAGGCGGGCGAGCTGGCCGGTGCGGTCAAGGCCGCGAACGCCGAACAGGACGAGGCCGACGAGGACGCCAAGCGCCTGCTCCTCCAGCTCGGCAACCTCGTGCACCCGGACGTCCCGGTCGGCGGCGAGGAGGACTTCGCCGTCCTGGAGACGCACGGCACGATCCGCGACTTCGCGGCCGAGGGCTTCGAGCCCAAGGACCACCTGGAGCTCGGCGAGGCGCTCGGCGCCATCGACGTCGAGCGCGCCGCGAAGGTCTCCGGCTCGCGCTTCTACTACCTGACGGGCGTCGGCGCGCTCCTCGAGCTCGCGCTGGTCAACGCGGCCATCGCCCAGGCCACGGCCGCCGGGTTCACTCCGATGCTGACCCCCGCCCTGGTCCGCCCGCGCGCCATGGAGGGCACCGGCTTCCTCGGCCAGGCCGCCGAGAACGTGTACCACCTGGAGAAGGACGACTTCTACCTGGTCGGCACCTCCGAGGTCCCGCTCGCGGCGTACCACATGGACGAGATCATCGACGCCGACAAGCTCCCCCTGCGGTACGCGGGCTTCTCGCCCTGCTTCCGCCGCGAGGCGGGCACGTACGGCAAGGACACCCGCGGCATCTTCCGGGTGCACCAGTTCGACAAGGTCGAGATGTTCTCGTACGTCGCCCCGGAGGAGGCCGAGAACGAGCACCAGCGGCTCCTGGAGTGGGAGAAGCAGTGGCTGACCAGCCTCGAGCTGCCCTTCCAGGTGATCGACGTGGCCACCGCCGACCTGGGCTCCTCGGCCTCGCGCAAGTTCGACTGCGAGGCGTGGATCCCCACCCAGGGCAAGTACCGCGAGCTGACCTCCGCGTCCAACTGCGACGGCTTCCAGGCCCGCCGCCTCTCGGTGCGCATGCGCGAGGAGCGCGACGGCAAGAAGACCGTCCAGCCGCTGGCCACCCTGAACGGCACGCTGTGCGCGGTGCCGCGCACCATCGTGGCGCTCCTGGAGAACCACCAGCTGGCGGACGGCTCCGTGCGCGTCCCCGAGGTCCTGCGCCCGTACCTGGGCGGCCGCGAGATCCTGGAGCCCACCGCCAAGTGAGCCCCTCCGGCCCCGCCTTCCCGTACAAGCTCGTCGCCACCGACCTCGACGGCACGCTGCTGCGTCCCGACGACTCGGTGTCGGCGCGCACCCGTGACGCGCTCACCGCGGCGACCGCCGCGGGCGCGGCCCACATCATCGTCACCGGCCGGTCCGTGCCCTGGACGCGCCATGTCCTCGAGGACCTCGGCTACGAGGGCATCGCGGTGTGCGGCCAGGGCGCGCAGGTCTACCACGCGGGCGAGCGCAGGCTGCTGACGTCCGTGACGCTCGACCGCCAGCTCGCGGGCCTGGCCCTGGCGAAGATAGAGGCCGAGATCGGCCCGCTGGCGCTGGCCGCGAGCCGCGACGGCATAGACGGCGAGGTCCTCGTGGGGCCCGGGTACACGGTCCAGGAAGGGCCGCTCCCGGTCATTCCGCTCGCGAACCCCGCCGACCTGTGGTCGGCGCCGCTGAACAAGCTGTACGTCCAGCATCCGGGCCTCGGCGATGACGCGCTGGCGGCCGTGGCGCGGGACGTCGCGGGCGACCTCGTCGGCGTCACCATGGCGGGCGAGGGCATCGTGGAGATACTGCCGCTCGGCCTGACCAAGGCGACGGGTCTCTCGCTGGCGGCCCGCCGCCTGGGCGCGAAGGCCGCGGACACGATCGCCTTCGGTGACATGCCCAACGACATCCCGATGTTCGCCTGGTCCGCCCACGGCGTGGCCATGGCCAACGCCCATGAGGAGCTCAAGGCGGTGGCCAGCGAGGTGACGGCGTCCAACGAGGACGACGGCATCGCGGTGGTCCTGGAACGCCTGCTGGCCTGACGCCCGCCCTCCGGCTCCGGAGCCCCCGCCGGGAGGGGAGGGGCGGCCCGCGCGGTGACGCGCGCTCGAAGCGGCCGCCCCCGGGCGGTCTCCCCCGTGGCGGGGCTCGTACGGAGCGGGTGATGACTCCGGAGCCTGCCGCGGACCGCCCTGCCGGAAGCGCGACGGGCCTTACGGACCGTCGGCTCCACTCCCGGTTGGAGAGCGCCGGAAGAGTGGCTTCCGGCGCGTGGTGACACCTCTACTGTGCCGGGCCGGGGCGGTCGCCCGCCACCGAATTACCCGCGGCCTAGCGCCGCTTGCGCCGACGCTTGCGGGCCCGGCTGAAGAACCACCCCGCGGGCGGCTCGTCGGAGCGCCATGGCTGCGGCTCGGGGGCCTGGTCCCGCCAGCGGGCGGTGAGCATGCGGGCCCGCGCGGACGGCTCCGCGGCCTCGGCGGACCGTATGAAGTCGTCGTCGAGGACCACCTCGTCCCAAGGCTCGCTCCCGGGGCCGTTGTCCCGTCCCTCGTCCGATGCCATCGAGGCACCTCCTGGTCACTGCTGCCGCATCCCCTCCCACCAGTGTCCCGGCAGGAGGGTGAAGGCGCCGTCAAGAGTCCTGCGGGGCCCTCAGGGGGCCGCTGGCGGGTTACTCGTCTCCCGCGACCGTCAGCGTCCGCAGCTTCTGGCCCGCGTACCACGTGGCCCCGGCCGTGACCACGACCAGCAGGATCACCGCGACGGGCAGGCCCACGTCGGAGGTGACCAGGTCCCCGCCGTCGGTGGCCTTGTGGGCCACGGCAAGGGACCACTGCTGCACGCTGAGCGTGCGGGCCCCGGAGACCAGGGAGCCGAACAGGGCCTCCCAGACGAGCGCGTAGACAAGCCCGAACACCACGGCGTGGCGGGTGACGGTGCCCAGGAGCAGGAAGATCGCCGCGTACGCGATCGAGGAGACCAGCGAGGCGATGGTGTAGGCGACGGCGATCTGCTGGCTGTTGCCGTTGAGGATCAGGCCCGCGATGAACGTCGGCACCGCGGAGAACGCCATGGTGACGGCGATGGCGACGGTGAGCTTGGTGACGATGATCGTGGGCCGCTTGATCGGCTTGGACAGCAGGTACATCACGGAGCCGTCGTCGATCTCGGGGCCGATGGCGCCGGTGCCCGCGATGACGCCGATGATCGGCACCATCGTCGCGAGGGCGAAGCCGCCGAGCAGGTCGGAGGCCACTTGGTCGTCCGCGCCGCTGAAGCCGCGGACCGCGGCGGCGATCACGATCAGGAGCAGGGGCAGGGCGAAGAGGATCAGTGCCCGGCGGCGGCCGAGCAGGGCCCGGTAGGTGAGCCGGGCGACAGTGGGGTCGTACACGGTGACTCCCTTCAGGCCGCGACGAGGTAGGAGAAGACCGACTCGAGGGACTCGTCCGAGGGCGAGACCGTGAGCAGCCTGATGTCGTGTGCGCGTGCCACGCGGGGCAGCAGGGTGGTGAACCGGCCGAAGTCGACGGCCTGGACGCGCAGCGCGCCTTCCTTGAGGTCGACTTCGATGCCCGCGGTGGACGGGTCGGCGATCAGGGCGGCCGCGAGCGCGCGGTCGTCGCTGGAGCGCACCAGGTAGCGGTGCGGCCGGTCCGTCATGAGGCGGCGGATCTTGCGGAAGTCACCGCTCGCGGCGTGCCGCCCGGCGACGACCACCTCGATGTGCGAGGCGAGTTGTTCCACCTCTTCGAGGATGTGGGACGAGAACAGGACGGTGCGGCCCTCGTCGCCCATCGTGCGCAGCAGCTCCATGAGCTGCATGCGCTGACGGGGGTCCATGCCGTTGAAGGGCTCGTCGAGCAGCAGCACGGACGGCTCGTGGACGAGCGCGGACGCCATCTTCACGCGCTGTCGCATGCCCTTGGAGTACGTGGAGATCTTGCGGTCCTGCGCGTACTCCATCTCGACCGTGGCGAGCGCCTTCTGGGCGGCCTTCTTGCCCAGGCCGTGCAGTTCGGCGTTGGCGACGACGAATTCGCGGCCGGTGAGGAAGTCGTACATGCCCTCGCGCTCGGGCACGATGCCGAGGTGCTTGTAGCTGTCCTCGTTGCGCCAGGTGGGGCTGCCGTCGAGGGTGACGGTGCCGGTGGAGGGGGCGAGGAAGCCGCCCATCATGCTGATGAGGGTGGACTTGCCCGCGCCGTTGGGGCCGAGCAGGCCGGTGACGCCGGGGTTGATGGTCATCGTGACGTCGTTGACGGCCACCACGTTGCCGAACCAGCGCGAGACGTGATCGATGGTGATGCTGCTCATTACAGGCCGGCCTTCCGGTAGCGCCGCATGAGGGCGGCGTAGCTGCCCGCGACGAGCGCGAGGACCACGAGGACGTAGACGGCGCCCACGCCCGTCGAGGGGGCGACCTTGCCGGGGAAGGAGGACGTCGCTCCGAGGAACGCGGTCTGCAGTCCGTCGATGAGCGTGATCGGCGAGAACAGTCCGAGCCACTGGATGGCGGTTTCGTTGCCGCCCTGTTCGTGCGCGATGGCCTGGACGGTGGACACCGCTCCGTAGGAGATGGTCAGGACGGCGATGACGGCGGCGATGCCGAAGCCCCTGCGGGGCGTGGCGGCGGAGACGACGAGGGCGATCCCGGAGAACAGCAGCGACAGGAGGGCGACGGAGACGAGCCCCTGTGCGAAGCCCTTGGTCTGCTCCGCGAAGTCCAGCTTCGCCAACAGTGCTCCTACGTAGAGCACGATCAGCGGCGCCGCGGTGAGGATGAACAGGGCCGATGCCATGGCCGCGAACTTCGCGCGGACGTAGTCGACGCGTTCGATGGGGCGGGAGAAGTACAGGGGCACCGTCTTGAAACGCAGGTCCCTGGAGACGGTCTGCGGGGCCTGGGCCGCCAAGTAGAGGCCGATGACGGCCTGGAGGAGCACGGCGTAGCGCGTGTAGTCCACGGGCAGGTCGTTGGCCTTGGTGGTGACGGCGACCGCGACCAGGATCAGCGCGGGGGCGCACATGACCCCGAAGAGGATCATCGGCAGGACCTTGGACTTGGCCGAGCGGCCGAGGCCGTAGGCGCCGCGCAGGCTCTGGGAGTACAGCGAGCGCGTCGCGTAGGCGCGGCCGAGGCGGGGTCCGTCGTAGTTCCGGTAGCCGATGTTGTGGATCTGGGTGGAGTCAGTGGTCATGGCGGCCCTCCCTGAGCTCTCCGCTGCGCGCGGCCAGGGGGCGCCCGCTCCCTGCCTGCTGGGCGGCGGCCGCGGTCGCCGCCCAGGCGGCGGCGCGCTCGGAGGCCTGCTCCGCCGGCTCGTCCTGGGAGCGGAAGACCTCCGCGATGTGGTGCCTGCGCTGTTCCATCCGGACCAGGCCGAGGCCGAGGTCGGCGACGGTGTCGCGGACCAGGTCGTACGCCGACTCGTCCGCGGCGTCGAGCAGCACCGTGTGTCCGGCGCCGGGCAGTCCGCCGCCGTCGGCGTGGGTGGGCACGCCGCGGGCGTCCAGGGCGGCGCGCAGCGCGGCGGTGCCGTCCGGGTGCTCGTCGCTGTCGGTGACCTCGATGGCCAGGGTGGTGGTGGTCTGGGTGAAGTCCGTGGTGGAGCTGGAGCGAAGGAGCTTGCCGCCGTCGATGACGACGACGTGGTCGCAGGTGCGCTCCAGTTCGCCCAGGAGGTGCGAGGTCACCAGGACCGAGATCCCGAAGTCGGTGTGGACGCGCCGGATCAGGTCCAGCATCTCGTCGCGGCCGACGGGGTCGAGGCCGTTGGTCGGCTCGTCCAGGAAGACCAGCTGCGGGTCGTGCACCAGCGCCTGGGCGAGCTTCACGCGCTGCTTCATGCCCGTCGAGTAGCCGCCCATGGGGCGGTAGCGCTCCTCGTAGAGGCCGACGTGGCGCAGGGTGTCCGCTGTGCGCTCACGGGCCGCGGCGGGCGGCAGGCCGGACATGCGCGCCATGTGGACGACGAACTCGGTGGCCGAGACGTCGGGTGGCAGGCAGTCGTGCTCGGGCATGTAGCCGACGCGCTCACGGATCTGGCCACCGCTGGTGGCCACATCGAGACCGAGCACCGTGGCGCGGCCCTCCGTGGCGGGCGACAGGCCCAGCATGATCTTGATCATCGTTGACTTGCCGGCGCCGTTGGCTCCGACGAGTCCGGTCACACCGGGCCCGATGTCCAAGGTCAGCCGGTCAAGCGCGGTCACCCTCGGGAACCGCTTGCTCAGGCTTTCGGTCGCGATCACATTCACGTGTTCGACGCTAGTGGCGCAGACCACACGGGGGCGTCAGTCCTGGGGCTTGTCCGGCGTCACTCTGGAGTATTACGGGCCCGTAAGGGTCGTCCGAAAGTCGACCCTTGCGGGTTCTTCCGGCGTAGCCCTCGGGGTTCTCCCGGACCTGTCCCTTGGGCTCGTGCAGACCTATTGACGCAGCCGTCGAGCATTGTCACATTCATCAGTGTCAAGTTACGAGCGCGTACGGGGACGGCGGCGCGAGGGCGGCCGCGGAGGCGGCGGCGCGGCGGCGCTCACGGCGGGCGGGGCCCGCCGGGCGGGCGCGCACCGGCACACGGGACGGACGGGACGGGTGGCATGACCTCAGCAGTGAAGGGTGAACTCTCCGCGGAGCTGCGGGGGTTCCGCCGCGTGCAGACTCTCGCGTACGAGTGCGCGGAGGCGGTGGCCGCCCAGCTCAAGCCGGGCGTCACGGAGCGCGAGGCGGCGCGGATGCAGCGGACGTGGCTGCGGGAGCGGGGCGTGCGGGACTGGTTCCACCTGCCGTTCGCCTGGTTCGGCGACCGCACGGCGTTCGTGAACTTCCGGATACCGCTGCAGTTCTTCCCCACCCACCGCAGGCTGGAGCCGGGGATGCCCTTCATTCTCGACATGGCCCCGGTGTTCGAGGGCTACACGGCCGACATCGGCTACTCGGGCTGCCTCGGCCTCAACCCGGTGCACGACAAGCTGCTCGCCGACCTGGAGGCGCACCGCGAGCTGATCCTGCGCGAGGTGCGCGAGCGCCGCCCGCTGCGCGAGATCTATGAGCACGTGGACCACCTGATGGTCCGCCAGGGGTATGCCAACCGCCATCGCGCCTATCCCTTCGGCGTGATCGCCCACAAGGTCGACCGGGTCAGGCAACGGCCCTTCTCGGCGCACCTGTTCGGGTTCGGCACGCAGTCGCTGAAGGGCCTCGCGAGCGACGCCCTGCGCGGCCACCGGGACGGCTGGTCACCGCTGTGGTCGCCGTACAAGTTCTCCGATCACCCGCCGCAGCCGGGCCTGTGGGCGGTCGAGCCGCACCTCGGATTCCGGGGCACGGGCGCGAAGTTCGAGGAGATCCTGGTCGTCACCGACTCCGCGGACCCCGAGGAGAGCGCGTTCTGGCTGGACGACGACCTGCCGCACGTGCGGCGCTGGTCCGAAGAATCCGAGGAAGGCTCTGAGAGGGCTGCCGCATGACGACCGTGGAACTGAAGGGCGCGCGCGAACGCTGGGTGCGCACCGGAGGCGTGGAGCTGTGCGTCGCCGAGCTCGGCGAGGAGGGCCGGCCCACCGTGCTGCTCGTGCACGGCTATCCGGACTCCAAGGAGGTGTGGTCCAAGGTGGCCACGCGCCTGGCGGAGCACTTCCACGTGGTCCTGTACGACGTGCGCGGCCACGGCAGGTCAACGGCCCCCAGGCCGCTGCGCGGCGGCTTCACGCTGGAGAAGCTGACGGACGACTTCCTCGCGGTCGCCGACGCGGTCAGCCCGGACCGGCCGGTGCACCTGGTGGGGCACGACTGGGGCTCGGTGCAGGCCTGGGAGTTCGTGACGGTCCCGCGCACGCAGGGGCGGATCGCGTCCTTCACGTCGATGTCGGGTCCGTCCCTGGACCACTTCGGGCACTGGATCAGGAGGCGGATGACCCGGCCGACGCCGCGCCGGGCCGCCCAGCTCGTCGGCCAGGGCGCCAAGTCCTGGTACGTGTACATGCTGCACACCCCGGTGCTGCCCGAGCTCGCCTGGCGCGGCCCGCTCGGCAAGCGCTGGCCGCGGCTGCTGCAGCGCCTGGAGAAGGTGCCCGCGGACGGCTATCCCACCGCGTCCCTGCCGTCGGACGCCGCGCACGGCGCCTGGCTCTACCGCGACAACGTCCGCCCCCGGCTGCGCCGCCCCCGCCCGGACGCGTACGCGCACGTGCCGGTCCAGCTCATCACGCCGTCGGGCGACGCGTTCCTGTCCGAGCGGCTCTACGACGATCTGGAGCGGTGGGCGCCGCAGCTGACCCGCAGGACGCTGCCCGCCAAGCACTGGGTGCCGCGCACCCGCCCGGACCAGCTGGCCAGGTGGATCACGCAGTTCGTCCTCACCCACGAGGAGGGCGCGCCGCCGGTGGCGGCGGCCACGGCGGGCCCCGGCGCGTACGCCGAGCGGTTCTCGGGGCAGCTGGTGCTGATCACGGGCGCGGGCAGCGGCATCGGGCGGGCCACGGCGTTCGCGTTCGCCGAGGCGGGCGCGCGGGTGGTGGCCGTGGACCGGGACGCGGAGGGCGCGGCGCGCACCGCCGAGATGGCCCGCCTCGTCGGCGCCCCGGAGGCCTGGCCCGAGACGGTCGACGTCAGCGACGAGCAGGCGATGGAGAAGCTCGCGGAGAAGGTCGCCACCGAGTACGGCGTGGTGGACGTCCTGGTGAACAACGCGGGCATCGGCCTGTCCGGCGCCTTCCTCGACACCAGCGCCGAGGACTGGAAGCGGGTCCTCGACGTCAACTTGTGGGGCGTCATCCACGGCTGCCGCCTCTTCGGCAAGCAGATGGCCGAGCGCGGCCAGGGCGGCCACATCGTCAACACCGCGTCGGCGGCGGCCTATCAGCCCTCCCGGGCCCTGCCCGCGTACAGCACGTCGAAGGCCGCCGTCCTGATGCTCAGCGAGTGCCTGCGCGCGGAGCTCGCGGGCCAGGGGATCGGCGTGTCCGCGATCTGCCCCGGCTTCGTGAACACCAACATCACAGCGACCGCCCGCTTCGCCGGAGTCTCCGCCGAGGAGGAGAGCCGCCGCCAGAAGAGGTCGGCCAGGCTGTACGGACTGCGCAACTATCCGCCGGAGAAGGTCGCCGACGCCGTGCTGCGCGCCGTGGTCCGCAACCAGGCGGTGGTGCCGGTCACCCCGGAGGCGCGGGGCGCGCACCTGATGTCCCGCTTCACGCCCAGGGCCCTGCGGGCGATAGCCCGGATGGAGCCACCGCTGTGAGCACGGCGGCCACCGCCGCGACCCGAGGGGAGCCACCGCTGTGAGCACGGAGAAGGACGCCACGCCGCCTCCCGGGCAGGGTGGGGAGCCCGGCGCGCACTACGCGATCGTGCCGCGCCGGGTCTCGTTCGACTGGGACGGCACCCCGCTGCACTGGATCCCGGGCGAGCCCACGGCCACCCATGTCATCAACGTCCTGCACCTGCTGCTTCCCGCCGGTGAGCGGTGGTTCGTGAAGGTCTTCAAGGAGGCCCTGCCGCTGATCACCGACCCGGTGCTGCGGGCGGACGTGAAGGGGTTCATGGGGCAGGAGGCCACGCACAGCGTGCAGCACGCGCACGTGCTCGACCACCTGGCGGCGCAGCGCCTGGACACGGCCGGGTTCACGGCCTACGTGGACTTCCTGTTCGAGCGGCTCCTCGGGGAGCGGCCGCCGCTGGGCGCGCCGGTGCCGACGCAGGAGTGGCTGCGCTTCCGGCTCGCGATCGTCGCGGCCATCGAGCAGTTCACGGCGGTGCTCGGCGACTGGGTGCTCGGCGCGGAGGGCCTGGACCGGGCCGGGGCGGACGAGGTGATGCTGGACCTGCTGCGCTGGCACGGCGCGGAGGAGGTCGAGCACCGCGCGGTCGCCTTCGACATGTACGAGCACTGCGGGGGCGCGAACGCGTCCCGGTACGCGCGGCGGCTCGCGGCCATGGCGGTCACGGCTCCCGTGATGCTGTACCTGTGGATCTGGGGCGCCGCCTATCTGCTCCGCCACGACCCCCGCCTCGCCGGGCGGCTGCGGTACTCGCTGCTCGCGCACGACAGGGCCGTGCGCAAGGGACTCCTTCCGTCCTGGCGTCAGATCGGCGCGGCCGTGCCCCGTTATCTGCGGCGGTCGTACCATCCGTCGCAGGAGGGTTCGCTGCGCGGTGCCGTCGCGTATCTGGCGCGCTCGCCCGCCGCGCGGGCCGCGGTGGCGGCGGCCGGGCGGGCGGCCATCGCCTAGCGGGGAGCACCGCCGGTGCCACCGGGACAGAGCGGGGGAGCGTTGGACGCACAGCACAGCGAGGGAGCCGGGGGACGGCGCCCGGCGGAAGCCCACGCCGCACCGCCGGGCGCACCCCAGGTCGAGTACCGCGCGGAGTACCGCATCGAGGACCTCGCCCACCACAGCGGAGCCACGGTGCGGACCATCCGGGCCTATCAGGACCGCGGGCTGCTCCCCCGGCCCGAGCGGCGCGGGCGGTCCAATGTGTACGGCGACGCGCATCTGGCGCGGCTGCGGCAGATCGCCGACCTGCTCGACCGGGGGTACACCCTGGCGTCCATCAAGGATCTCCTGGAGGCCTGGGACGCGGGCCGCGGGCTCGGCGGCGTGCTCGGCCTGGTCGCCGAGGTCGACGGGCCCTGGACGGACGAGAAGGCCGACCGGATCACCCGCGCGGAGCTGGAGGCGGCGTTCGGCGGCACCACGGACGACGCGGCGGTCGAGGACGCCGTCGCGCTCGGCGTGCTGGAGCCACTGCCCGGAAAGGACGACGAGTTCCTGGTGCCGAGTCCCCAGGAACTGGCGGTGGCGGCGGAGTTGCACGCGGCGGGAGTTCCGCTGTCGGCTATCGCGGGCCATTTGCGGGAGTTGCGGGGACAGGTCGAGCACATCGCCGCACGTTTCCTGGAGTTCACGAACGAGCACGTCTTCGCGCGCTATCTGGGACACCATCCGCCGACGGAGGCGGACGCGGCCGAGGCGGCCTCTCTCATCCGCAGACTGCGGCCACTCGCGCAGAAGTCGGTCGACGCGGAACTGGCGCGGGCGATGCGGCTGTTCGCCACCCGCTATCTGCGCCGTCACCTCGCGGCCGAGGAGGCCCCCCGGCAGGGTGAGGAGCTTCAGTACGTGGCGCTTCCCGCCGACACAATGAGCGCGGTCCAGGCGCTGGTTGGCCGGGAGAACGCGGCGGCGTTCATCACGGCGGCCACTGAACGTGAGCTCCACAGCAGAACATTGGACGCGCTTGCCGCAAGTCAGGGCATAACTGACACAGTTACTCAAAAGCCGCCTATCGCCTGAGAGTTGTCCACAGAATTCCCAAGTCACCTGTGGATAACTCGACTTGGTTGTGGATCAAACCTCTGGCTCGGTATTCCTCGATGAAAATCCCATGGCGAAAAACCGAGTGCGGGGAGAACGGTGGACCGCGACGCTGAAGAAATGAAAGAACGACAACCTCCCAAAGGACAACCTCCCAAAGGAACGGAAGCCGCGGCCGCAACGGTCTCTCCCGGCACCGGCGCCGGGACTAGGGCTGGGGCCGACACCGGGGCCGGGCCCGGGGCCGGAGCCGGAGCCGCCCCGGACAGCCAGCGCACCGTAAAGGTGTCGAAATACCTCTCCAAGCACCTGCGCCACCAGCCCGAGCGCATCGGGATCACGCTCGACGACAGCGGCTGGGTGGACGTCGAGACGCTGATCGCGGCGGCCGCAGCCCACGGCTTCGCCTTCACCAGGGCCGAGCTGGACCACGTGGTGGCCACGAACGACAAGCGGCGCTTCTCCCTCGACGGCGAGCGGATCCGCGCCAGCCAGGGCCACTCCGTCGCCGTCGACCTCCAGCTACCCCCGGCGGCCCCGCCCGCGCGCCTCTTCCACGGCACCGTCGCCCGCCATCTCCCCGCGATCCGCGCCGAGGGCCTGCGCCCCATGAGCCGCCACGCCGTGCACCTCTCGCCGGACCGCGAGACCGCCACCCGGGTGGGCGCCCGCAGGGGCCGCCCCGTGGTGCTGTCCGTCGACGCGGGCGCGATGCACGGCGACGGCCACGTCTTCCACGTCAGCGCCAACGGCGTCTGGCTCACCGCCGCCGTGCCCCCGCGCTATCTGAGCTTTCCCGCACCTCACTGACCAGGCAGGATCACGGGGTATGGAACATCTGCCCAGTACCGAGGCCGCCGTGGGCGCCCTGCGCGAGATCGCCCGGGAGCACGCGCGCGCCTTCGAGGTCAGCCACGACATAGGCGCCGACCAGACCTCGCGCCGCACCGCCGCGGGCGTCGAGGTGACCACCGACCCCGACGGCTCGCTGCCGCACGAGGCGTTCGTGGAGTTCGGCGGTCTGCCGCGGGTGTCCGTGCGGCTCTACCCCGACGACGACGCGCTGATCACCGTCGAGGGCGTGGAGTTCCACGACGTGCCGCGCGACCACGCGCCCCCGTTCGTGCGCTCCCTCCTGGACGGCCTCGCGCACGTCAAGGGGCGGCGCTTCCCGCCGGGCTACTGGCTCGTCGTGCCGCTGCCCGGCGACACCACGTACAAGGAACTCATCCGCATGATCTCGCTCACGCCCTGGCTCAACGGAAGGGTCCGCTGAGCGCGGGGCGCGCGGCGAAGGGCCTGGCCACGGGTGTTCCGGGGCCCTTGGAGGCACCGGGTCCTGGCCCGGCGGGCGCTGGCTGATCGCCGTAGGCTCGGCGGCATGAGTCTGCGTCTGAGCACCGTGATCCTGCCCGTCCGCCGTTGGCACGAAGGCGGCAGGGAGCGCTGGCAGCGCGCGGAGGAGCTGGGCTTCCACACCGCGTACACCTACGACCACCTGTCGTGGCGGACCTTCCGCGACGGCCCCTGGTTCGGCGCGGTGCCCACGCTGACCGCCGCCGCCGCGGCCACCGAGCGGATCCGCCTCGGCACGCTCGTCACCTCCCCCAACTTCCGGCACCCGGTCACGCTCGCCAAGGAGCTGATCACGCTGGACGACGTGTCGAACGGACGGATCACCCTCGGCATCGGCGCGGGCGGCGACGGCTTCGACGCCTCCACCCTGCGCCGCGCCGACGAAGCCCCCTGGACACCCCGTGAACGCGCGGACCACTTCGGTGAGTTCCTGCCGCTGCTCGACCGGCTGCTCACCGAGGACTCGGTGACGTACGAGGGCGAGCGGTACGCCGCCTACGAGGCGCGGAACATCCCTGGCTGCGTGCAGCGCCCCCGGCTGCCGTTCGCGGTGGCCGCGACGGGGCCGCGCGGCCTCAGGCTCGCCGCCCGCCACGGCCAGGCCTGGGTGACCACCGGCGACCCGAAGATCTCCGCGACCGGCACCCCGGACGAGTCCCTCGCCGCCATCCGCGGCCAGGTCGAGCGCCTCGGCAAGGCCTGCACCGACGTCGGCCGCGACCCCGGCGAGCTGGACAAGATCCTGCTCACCGGCTTCACCCCGGACCGGCCGCTGGACTCCTTCGACGCCTTCGTGGACTTCGCGGGCCGGCACGCCGCGCTCGGCGTGACCGAGATCGTGCTCCACTGGCCGCTGCCGGACACGGACTTCGCGGCGGACGAGAAGGTCTTCGAACGGATCGCGACGGAGGCCTTGGCACAGCTGTAGCGGCGCCCCGCGCGGCCGGAGCGGCGGCCCCGGCGCGGCCGGAGCGCCACGGCCGCCCCGCGGCGAGGGCTCGTGCGCCGGGGCCCACGGTGCAACCGGGGCGTGCGGGGGCGAAGACCACTCACATGTGCGCCCCGCCACACACCCGTGCGCGCATATGCGGGACAATCGCGTACGTGACCTCAGCTACCGCCCGGCCCCCGGCTTCCCCCCTCCCGCCCCGGCTGATCGCCACCGACCTGGACGGCACGCTGCTGCGTGACGACAAGTCCGTCTCCGAGCGCACGGTCGCGGCGCTCGCCGCCGCCGAGGCGGCCGGGATCGAGGTCTTCTTCGTGACCGGGCGCCCGGCCCGCTGGATGGACGTGGTCGCCGACCACGTGCACGGCCACGGCCTGGCGATCTGCGCCAACGGCGCGGCGGTCGTCGACCTGCACGGCGGACCGGGCGACCACCGCTTCACCAAGGTGCGCGAGCTGCCCACGGCGAGCGCCCTCGACGTCGTCCGGCTGCTGCGCGCCGCCGCTCCCGGCACGTCCTTCGCCGTCGACCGCACGGGCGGGGTGCACCACGAGCCCGCGTACCCGCCCCTGCGCCTCGACCCCGCGATCAGCGTGGCGCCCGCCGAGAAGCTCCTCGCGCCGGACGCCGCCGCCGAGGACGGGCCCGTCCTGAAGCTCCTGGCCCACCACCCGACGCTGACGCCGGACGCCTTCCTGGCCCTCGCCCGCACGGCCGCGGGCGGCCTCGCCGAGATCACCCGCTCCAGCCCGACGGCGCTCCTCGAGATCAGCGGCCCCGGCGTCACCAAGGCGGGCACCCTCGCGCTGTGCTGCGCCGAGCGCGGCATCTCCCCCGAAGAGGTCGTCGCCTTCGGCGACATGCCGAACGACGTGGAGATGCTCACCTGGGCCGGAGTCTCGTACGCGATGGGCAACGCCCACCCGGACGTAGTCGCCGCCGCGTCGGGCCGCACGGTCGCCAACAACGACGACGGCGTCGCGGTCGTGATCGAACGCATCTTGGAGAATCGTCTTTCCACGTACGGGAGTTAGCGCGTACGAGGGTCAACTCCCTTACGGATCAGCCCGCACGGATCAGGCCGTACGGAACAGGCCGTACGGAACAGCCCGTACGGAACAGCCCGTCGGGAGTCTGCGCCTACCCCGCCCCGGAGCTGGCGCCGGGCTCGGGCCGGAGCGGTCAGAGGGCCACCCCGTGCTCCGCGAGCCACTTCGCCGGGTCCACGCCCGAGCCCAGGTCCGGCGTCAGACGCACCTCGAAGTGCAGGTGCGGGCCGGTCGAGTTGCCGGTCGTGCCCGCCTGCCCCAGCCACTGCCCGGCGCGCACCCGCTCCCCCTGGTCGACGGTCACGGCGGCCAGGTGCGCGTACTGCGTGTAGTAGCCGTTCGGATGGCGCACCACGACCTCGATGCCGAAGCCGCCGCCGCACGCCACCCGCTCCACGCGCCCCTCGCCCACCGCCCGCACGGGCGCGCCGATGTCGACGGCGAAGTCCTGGCCCGTGTGCCGCCGCGCCCAGCGCTCGCCCGCGCTGTCGAAGCCCGCGGACAGCTCGTACGTCTCCACGGGCGTCATCCACGCGCGCGTGGCGGGCGGTTCCGGCTGCGCGAGCCGGACGGCGCCCCGGCACCGGCCCGCCGCGACGGACGCGTCGGCCTCGCCCTGGAGCGTCCACCGCGCCGACTCCAGCTTCGCCGCGATGTCCCGCTTCAGGCGCGCGAGGCGCGCGGTGCGCCGGTCCAGGACGCCCCGCGCCCGCTGCGCTGTCCGCTGGGCGGCGGTGAGCCGGGCGGCGGCCCGCTGCGTCTTGGCGACGGCGTTGGTGACGGCGAGGTCCGCCTGCCCCAGGACGCGCTTGCCGCGCAGCAGTTCGTCGGGGTTGTCCGCGAGGAGCAGCCGCGCGGTGAGCGGCAGGCCGCCCCCGGCGCGGTACTGGGCGCTCGCCATCCGGCCGAGGTCCTTGTGCAGGGCGGCCACCTGGTAGCGCTCCTGGGCGAGCAGCCGGTTGAGTTCCGTGACGCGGGCGCGCTGGACTCCGGCCGCGCGCCGCTCCGCTTCGTAGGCCTCGGTCGCCTGTGACGCCTCTTCGTAGAGGCGTGCCACCTCGGCACTGGTGCCCGGCCCGTCGGTCCCTCCGGGCTCCTCGGCGGCCGCGCTCCCCGGGGTGCCCGCGGCGACGAGCGCGCACAGCAGGACCGGCACGAGGTAAGGGCGCGCGACGAGCGGACGGCGTGGACGTGGGCGCATGCATCGGATCGTTGCCCGCCCCCGCGCGCGCCGCCCCGTGGACTCGTACACGCGGGGGACCGGGTGACCCGTACGGCGCACGTGGGTACCGCCGAACAGCGGCCGGTCGTCCGGGCGCACGCCGCAGCGCGGCCCCCAGGCCCCGCGCACGCCGGGCCCCGTCCAGCACACCCTCCGGGCCCCGGTTCAGTGCGGCGCCTGCCACACCACCGTCGTGCCGCCGCCGTCCTCGCCGAGGCCCGGCCCGTACCAGCTGTCGCCGCCGAGGGACTCGGCCCGCCGCTTGAGGTTCTTCAGGCCGCTGCGGCGGCCGCCCTCGGAGATGCCGACGCCGTCGTCGGCGACGGTCAGACGGACGCCCGGACGGCCGTCGGGCAGGACGAGCGTGGCGTCGACGACGACCTCGATGCGGGCGGCGCCCGCGTGCCGGAACGCGTTCGACAGCGCCTCGCGCAGGGCCGCGATGAGGTTCTTGCCCGCGAGTTCCCCGACGACCGTGTCGACGGGGCCGAGGAAGCGGTGCGAGGGCTTGAAGCCGAGCGGCACGGCCGCCATGTTGATCTCGCGCAGGACCCGCGTCCGCAGCCCCGATGGCGCCTCCGCGGGCCCCTGCTGGAGCGCGAAGATCGCCGTACGGATCTCCTGGATCGTCACGTCCAGCTCGTCCACGGCCTTGCCGACGCCCTGCCGCACCTCCGGCACGACGGACCTGCGCTGCGCGCTCTCCAGCATCATCCCGGTGGCGAAGAGCCGCTGGATGACGAGGTCGTGCAGGTCGCGGGCGATGCGATCGCGGTCCTCGTAGACAGCGAGCCGCTCCCGGTCGCGCTGCGCCTCGGCCATCATCAGCGCTAGCGCGGCCTGCGAGGCGAACTGGGTGGCGAGCGTCCGTTCGGTCTCGGTGAACGGCCGCCCGCCCCGCGCGCGGGGCGTGACGAGGGTCCCCAGGACGCGGCCGTCGCTCTGCAGGGGCAGCATCATCACGGGGCCGTAGCCGCGCGCGAGATCGGTCATGATCCGCGGGTCGGTGGCCGCGTCGTCGATGAACACCGCCCGCCCGTCCAGGAGGTCCGCGATGATGCGGCTCTCCGGGGGGATGGTGACGCCCATCGCACCGGACGGCTCCGCCGCGGACACGGCGACGATCTCCATGCCGCCCTCGTCGTCCGGAAGGAGCACGATTCCCGCCGCCGAGTCCGCCAGGTGCCGCGCCTGCTCCGCGACGACGACCAGGGCGTCCTCGGCGTCGGAGCCCGAGAGCAGCGCCGTGGTGACCGCCACGGAGCCGTCGATCCACCGCTCGCGCTGCTTGGCGGCCTCGTACAGGCGGGCGTTGCCGATCGCGATGCCCGCCTCCGTGGCGAGCACCCGCACCATGTGCACGTCGTAGTCGTTGAATCCCGCCGCCCCCGCGGCGTCCGCCCCGTCGCGCTTCTCCGTGAGGTACAGGTTCCCGAAGATCTCCCCCTGGACGCGGATCGGCACCCCCAGGAAGGTGCGCATCGGCGGGTGGTGGGCGGGGAAGCCGCAGGAGCGCGGGTCGGTGGCCAGGTCGGCGAGGCACAGCGTCCCGGGCTCGTGGATGAGCGCGCCGAGCAGGCCCCGGTGGCCGTCCGGAAGGCGGCCGATGCGCTCGGCGGTGGTCTCGTCGATGCCGTGGTAGACGAAGTCGGAGAGGCCTTCGCCGTCCTCGGCGACGACGCCGATCGCCGCGTAGCGGGCACCCGTCAGCTCGGCCGCCGTCTCGCAGATGCGGTCCAGCGTGGTGTGCAGTTCGAGTCCGGTGCCGACGGACCGCATCGCCTCCAGGAGCTGCGGTACGCGCGCGGTCAGCTCGGTGGAGAGCCCGTGCAGGCTCCGGGCCGCCCGCGCGGCGTCGGCCTGCTCCGCCGTACCCGCGCCCTCGGTGCCCGCCGTGCCTGCCGTACCTGCCGTACCTGCCGTGCCCGATGCGGCCTCCGGGGGCGGCGGGGGCGCGGCGGGAGCCGGGGAGGCGGACATGCCTTGAGCGTAGTTAGTCCGATTTGACGGGGAAAGTCGAGAGGAGGAGACCGGGGGCGGCGGGTACGTCGATGAGCTTCCAGGGGGCAGTGGCTGCCCCAGAGGTACCGGCACCCCGAAGGGTGCCGGTACCGGGACCTGCCCCACGGCGTCAGCCCACCGCGCTCGTCAGCAGGTCCGCCGCCGACTCCCGCTCCCGCATCCGCCGCAGCGGCCCTTCGACGGCCACCAGGTCCTCGTACGCGCCGCGCTGCACCACGTGCCCGGCTTCCAGGACGACCACCTCGTCAACTTTGTCGAGTCCGGCGAGACGGTGCGTGATCAGCAGGGTCGTACGGCCCTCGGTGGCCGTGAGCAGATCGTCGGTGAGGGCGTCCGCGGTCGGCAGGTCGAGGTGTTCGGCGGGCTCGTCGAGGACGAGGACGGGGAAGTCGGCGAGCAGCGCGCGGGCCAGCGCGAGGCGCTGCCGCTGGCCCCCGGACAGACGGGCCCCGTGCTCCCCGACGAGCGTGTCCAGGCCCTCGGGCAGGGAGCGCGCCCAGCCGTCGAGCCGGGCCCGCGCCAGCGCCCCGTACAGCTCGTCGTCGTCCGCGCCCCTGCGGGCGAGCAGCAGGTTCTCGCGTACGGAGCTGTCGAAGACGTGCGCGTCCTGCGCGCACAGGCCCACCAGGCGCCGTACGCCGTCCGCGTCGACGGTGGCGACGTCCGTGCCGCCCAGCGTGTACGTACCGCCGGAGGTGCCCAGGAACCGCAGCAGCACGTGCGCGAGCGTGGTCTTGCCGGAGCCCGAGGGGCCGACGACGGCGACACGGCGGCCGCGTTCCAGGGTCAGGGACACGTCGGTGAGGGCGTTCCGCTCCTGGCCCTCGTAGCGGGCGCTCAGTCCGTCGAGGCGCAGCGGGAAGGGCGTGTGCGGCGCGGCGGCGGGCGCCTTGGGCCCCTCCGGTCCGGGCGAGGCCGAGGCCGCGGGGACCGGGTCGGGGAGGGGGTCCGGGAGGGGGTCGGGCGTGTCGAGGACCTCGTGGACCCGCTCGGCGCTCTTCTTGACCCGCTGGCGGTACTGCACGGCCAGCGGCAGCCCCGTCACCGCCTCGAACGCGGCGAGCGGCGTCAGGACGACCACGGCGAGCGCGACTCCGCTCAGGCGCCCGTCCTGCACGCCCTGCACCCCGGCGAGCGCCGCCGCAGCCACGGTGAGGCCCATGACGAGCGCGCTCAGGCCGTCGCCGAGGGCCGTGGCGCTCGCCGTCCGGGACGCGATCCGGGTCAGCTCGGCGTCGGCCTCGCGGACGTGCGCGGTACGGCGCCGCAGCGCGCCCGCGACCGTCAGCTCGGCGGTGCCCGTGAGCAGATCGGCGACCCGGGTGGCCAGCGCTCCGCGCGCGGGGGCCAGCTTCCGCTCCGCGCGGCGGGCCACGGCGCCGCTCAGCAGGGGCACCCCGACCCCGGCGGCCAGCAGGCCGACGGCGAGGACGGCGCCCGCTTCCGGGAGCAGCCAGGCGGTGAAGCCGACCGCTCCGGCGCTCACGAAGGCCGCGGCGCCGACGGGCAGCAGCCAGCGCAGCCAGTAGTCCTGGAGCGCGTCCACATCGGCGACGAGCCGGGACAGCAGGTCGCCGCGGCGCGTGCCGCGAAGCCCGGCGGGCGCGAGGCGCTCCAGGCGCCGGAACACGGTCACCCGCATGTCGGCCAGCATCCGAAGGACCGCGTCGTGCGACACGAGGCGCTCGGTGTAGCGGAAGCAGGCCCGCCCGATGCCGAAGGCGCGGGTCGCCGTGACGGCGATCATCAGGTGCATCACGGGCGGCTGCTCCGACGCCCGCGAGATCAGCCACCCGGAGGTGGCCATCAGCCCGACGGCACTGCCCAGGGCGAGGCTGCCGAGCAGCAGCGCCAGGGCGAGCCGCCCCCGCCGTACCCGAGCCACCGCCCGCACCCGGGCCAGCACGCCACCACGGGGGGCCCCGGCTCCGGCACCCACACGGGACACCCCGCCTACCGCACCACCAAGGGACGCCTCGACACCCGCACCACTACGGGGCACCCCAACACCCTCACCCCCACAGGGCACCTCAACACCCACACCCTCACGGGGCACCCCAACACCCACACCCCCACGGACGCGCCCACCGCCGCCCTCACCAGCGCGGCCAGCCCCCACACCATCGCCACGGCCGACCGCCTCACCATCGCCGAGAACGGCGGCCCTACCCCCGAGAACAGCGGCCCCACCCCCGAGAACGACCGCTTCGCTCCCGAGAACGACCGCTTCGCCCCCGCGACCAGCCGCATCACCCCGGCGGCCGACCGTCACCGCCCCGCTGTGAAGAGCCGTCGCCCCCGCACCGAGGCCAGCCGCCCGGCCCTCGCCTCCGGTGGCCTTCGCGCCCTCGCCAAGGCCGCCCGGCGCCAGCCCATCACGGCCGGACGCCGCCCCTTCCGCACGGACGACAGCCGCCCTGTCACCAGGAACGCCAGCCGCCTTCTCATCCCCCTCACCCTGAACCGCCGATCCGCCCACTGGACGGACCACACGGGCACAACCCTCAGCCCCCAGGTCGCCGTTCCGCACGCCGTCCACCCGGACCACCCGGTCGGCGACAGCCAACAGCGCGGGCCGGTGCACCACGAGCACCACGGTCCGCCCCACCGCGAGGCGGCGCACCGCGTCCACGATGCCCGCCTCGGTCTCCCCGTCCAGCGCCGCGGTCGGCTCGTCGAGGAGCACCACGGGCCGGTCCGCGAGGAACGCCCGCGCCAGCGCGACCCGCTGCCGCTGCCCCGCGGAGAGCCCGGCCCCGTCCTCCCCGAGCACGGCCTGGGCCCCCAGCGGCAGAGCGTCCACGAACTCCAGCGCCCCGGCCGCGCGCAGAGCGCCCCGTACCGCCGCGTCGTCCGCGTCCGGCCGGGCGAGCCGGACGTTGTCCGCGATGGTCCCCGCGAACAGGTGCGGCCGCTGCGGCACCCACGCCACCTGCTCCCGCCACCGCTCCAGGGACACATCCGCCAGCTCCGCGTCGCCGACGCACACCCGCCCCGCGGTGGGCTTGACGAAGCCGAGCAGGGCGCTCAGCAGGGTCGACTTGCCGGAGCCGCTGGGCCCGACCAGGGCCACGGTCTCCCCGCGCCCGACCGTGAACGAGGCCCCGCTGACGGCGTCCACCGCCCGGCCCGGGTAGCGGACGGTCAGGTTCTCCACGCGCAGCGGGCCCGCGGGCACCGCCCCGCTCCCCCCGGCGGGAACGGGTGTCTCCAGGACCCGGAAGATCTCCTCCGCGGCGGCGAGCCCCTCCGCCGCCGCGTGGTACCGCGCCCCGACCTGCCGCAGCGGCAGATACGCCTCGGGCGCGAGGATCAGGACGACCAGACCGTCGTACAGCTCCATGTCCCCGTGGACGAGCCGCATGCCGATGGTGACCGCGACCAGCGCGACGGAGATCGTCGCGAGGAGCTCCAGGGCGAACGACGACAGGAAGGCGATGCGCAGCGTCCGCATCGTCGCCTGCCGGTACTCATCGGTGATCTTGCGGATCGCCTCGGCCTGCGCCTTGGCTCGGCCGAACACCTTGAGCGTCGGCAGGCCCGCGACCACGTCCAGGAAGTGGCCCGAGAGCCGGGAAAGCAGCCGCCACTGGCGGTCCATCTTGGCCTGGGTGGCCCAGCCGATCAGGGCCATGAACACCGGGATCAAGGGCAGCGTGCCGGTGATGATCGCCGCCGACACCCAGTCCTCGGTGACGACGCGCGCGAGCACCGCCACCGGGACCACCACCGCGAGCCCCAACTGCGGCAGATAGCGCGAGAAGTAGTCATCGAGCGCGTCCACGCCCCGGGTCGCGAGATTGATCAGCGAACCCGTCCGCTGCCCCTCCGCGAACTCCTGGCCCCGCTCGGACGAGGGGGACCCCATCTGCCACCCCGGCCCGAGCGCGCCCGCACGCTCCACGAGCCGCCCGCGCAGCTCCGACTTGACCGCCGCGCTCGCCCGGTGCGCGGCCAGCTCGGTGAGCCAGGCGACGGTCGCACGGCCCACAGCGACGGCCGTGAGCAGCAGGATCGGCGTGCTCAGCGCCCCGGTCGAGAGCCCGTGTTGGAAGGAACCCACGACGATCTCGGCGATGAGCATCGCCTGGGCCACGACCAGGCCCGCCCCGGCAAGGCCGAGCACCACCACCGCGATCAGGAACCAGCGCGTGGCGCGGGCGTACCGGAGCAGGCGCGGGTCGATTGGTTTCACGTGAAACACACCCTCCCAGGGACCGTGGGCGTAGGGGGAGTTGACTCAGTGCGCCGCGTCGGACGGAACGTCCGGCGCGATGTGCTGCGTACCGATGCGCTTGCGGAACACCCAGTACGTCCACGACTGGTAGAGCAGCACAACGGGCGTGGCGATGCCCGCGCACCAAGTCATGATCTTCAGGGTGTAGGGAGTCGACGAGGCGTTGGTGACCGTGAGGCTCCAGTCCTCGTTCAGCGACGACGGCATGACGTTCGGGAAGAGCGTCAGGAAGAGCATCGCGACGGCGGCGACGATCGTGACGCCCGACAGCGCGAACGCCCATCCCTCGCGTCCGAGTTGATTCGCCCCGAGGGCGGCGACGAGGGCCACCACGGCCACGATCAGCGCGATCAGGCTCGCGCCGTCGCCGTTGTCCGCCTGCGTCCAGCCCAGGAAGCCGAGCGCGAGCACCGCCGTGACCAGACCGAGGACGAGCGCAAGGCGCCGCGCCCGCAGCCGGATGTCACCGACCGTCTTGAGCGCGGCGAACACCGCGCCGTGGAAGGTGAACAGGGTCAGCGTGACCAGACCGCCGAGGAGCGCGTACGGGTTGAGCAGATCCCAGAAGTTGCCCACGTACTCCTTCTGCGCGTCGATCTTGACCCCGCGCACGATGTTGCCGAAGGCCACGCCCCACAGGAACGCCGGGATCAGCGAGCTCCAGAAGATCGCGTGTTCCCAGTTGGTCTGCCAGCGCTCCTCGGGCCGCTTGGCCCGGTACTCGAAGGCGACACCGCGCACGATCAGGCAGATCAGAATGATCAGCAGCGGGAGATAGAACCCGGAGAACAGCGTCGCGTACCACTCGGGGAAGGCGGCGAAGGTCGCGCCGCCCGCCGAGAGCAGCCACACCTCGTTGCCGTCCCAGACCGGGCCGATGGTGTTGATGAGCACCCGCTTCTCGACCCGGTCACGGGCGAGCAGCTTGGTGAGGACTCCGATCCCGAAGTCGAAGCCTTCGAGGAAGAAGTAGCCGATCCACAGGACGGCGATCAGGACGAACCAGACGTCGTGCAGTTCCATGTGCGCCCAGCTCCTTAGTACGAGAAGGCCATGGGCCGGTCGGCGTCGTCATCGGCGTCCGCCCCGGCACCGCCGGGCGGGCCACCGATCTTGGTGGGCGGGTTGAGGTCGGCCTCGGTCAGCTCGGGCGGACCCTTCCTGACGTACTTGAGGAGCAGCCGGACCTCGATCACGGCGAGGATCGCGTAGAGCAGCGTGAAGACGATCAGCGAGGTGAGCACCTCGCCCTGCGAGACGCCGGGGGAGACCGCGTCCTCAGTCTTCAGGACTCCGTAGACGACCCAGGGCTGGCGCCCCGTCTCGGTGAAGATCCAGCCCCACGCGGTGCCGATGAGGGGGAAGATCAGCGTCCACTGCGAAAGACGCCACCACCAGTCGCCGAGCCTCGGGTTCAGCTCCCTGTTCTTGGTGAGCATCAGCTTCGGCACCTCGTCCGCGCCCGTGTGGTGCTCCGGGGCGAGCCACACCTTCCGGCGCGTGAGCCAGAGACCGGCCGTGCACAGGGCCATCGAGACGCCGCCGAAGCCGATCATCCAGCGGTAGGACCAGTACGTGGTGGGGATGTTGGGCCGGTAGTCACCGGGACCGAACTTCTCCTGGGCTTCCTTGTTGAGGTCGTTGATGCCGGGGATCTCCGCGCTGAAGTTGTTCTTCGCGAGGAAGGACAGGACCCCGGGAATCTCTATGGCGACCTCGTTGTGGCCCTTGGCGACGTCGCCGTACGCGAACAGCGAGAACGGCGCGGGCTTCTCCGACTCCCACAGGGCCTCGGCGGCCGACATCTTCATCGGCTGCTGCTCGTACATGACCTTGCCGAGGGTGTCGGCGCTGATCACGGTGAGCAGGGTGCCGACGAACGCGGTGACCAGGCCGAGCCGCAGCGACATGCGCATGGTGCGCACATGCCGCTTCTTGCGCAGGTGGAAGATGGCGATGCCGGTCATGAAGGCGCCGCCGACCAGGATGGTCGCCGCGATGACGTGGAAGAAGTTGACGAGCGTCGTCTCCTGGAACAGCACCTTGGCGAAGTCGGTCAGCTCGGCGCGCTTCTTGCCGTCCCGCTCGGTGATCTTGTAGCCGACCGGGTGCTGCATAAAGGCGTTCGCGGCGATGATGAAGTACGCCGACAGGACCGTGCCGATCGACACCATCCAGATCGTCGCGCAGTGCAGCTTCTTCGGCAGCTTGTCCCAGCCGAAGATCCACAGGCCGATGAAGGTCGACTCGAAGAAGAAGGCGATCAGGGCTTCGAAGGCGAGTGGCGCACCGAAGACGTCTCCGACGAATCGCGAGTAGTCGGACCAGTTCATGCCGAACTGGAACTCCTGCACGATGCCGGTGACGACGCCCATCGCGATGTTGATCAGGAACAGCTTGCCCCAGAACTTGGTGGCTCTGAGGTAGTGCTCCTTGCCCGTCCGCACCCAGGCCGTCTCAAGGATCGCCGTGAGGGCGGCCAGGGAGATCGTCAGGGGGACGAAGAGGAAGTGGTAGACGGTGGTGATGCCGAACTGCCATCGCGCCAGGGTTTCCGGCGCTAGAGCCAGGTCCACGTCGACTTCTCCTTACGTGCCGTCGTCATAGCGGCAGTTTGCCCCTTATGTCATAGACAACTGCGGAGCAAGTGGGACACGCTTGTGAACGCGTTCACATTCACAAGCATTATGTCGTACGCACTGTCGAGGCGTGAAAGGGGGGTCCCGTTACCCAGGGGAACGGGGTAGGGCCCCAGCACCGCACGGGCGCCCGGCCCCCAAACAGCGGCGGCCCGCGCCCCCGGCGAGGGGACGCGGGCCGCCGTGGATCGAGGCGGTACGGGCCGGAACCTCAAGTTCCGGCCAGCGGCGCTAGAGCGCCGCGCGGGGTTCTGGAGCTTGTGGAGCGCCAGAGCCCCTTGCGGAGCGCTAGCGCTCCTTGTGGAAGGCCTCCGCCGTCTTCAGAAAGATGTCGTTGGCCTCGGTCTCACCGATCGTGACGCGGACGCCCTCGCCCGGGAACGGCCGCACGGTGACCCCGCTCTGCTCGCAGACGGCGGCGAAGTCCGCGGTCCGGTCGCCCGTACGCAGCCACACGAAGTTCGCCTGCGTGTCGGGCACCGTCCAGCCCTGGGCCCGCAGCCCCTCCAGGACCCGGGTGCGCTCGCCCACCAGGGAGCCGACGCGGCCGAGCAGCTCGTCCTCCGCGCGCAGCGAGGCCACCGCCGCGTCCTGCGCGAGCTGGCTCACCCCGAAGGGCACCGCCGTCTTGCGCAGCGCGGCCGCCACCGGCTCGTGCGCGATCGCGAAGCCGACGCGCAGGCCCGCCAGGCCGTAGGCCTTGGAGAAGGTCCGCAGGACACAGACGTTCGGCCGGTCGCGGTAGAGCTCGATGCCGTCGGGAACCTCCTGGTCCCTGACGAACTCGCGGTAGGCCTCGTC
Organism: Streptomyces sp. NPDC043996; assembly: GCF_056435225.1. Lineage (NCBI taxonomy): Bacteria > Bacillati > Actinomycetota > Actinomycetes > Kitasatosporales > Streptomycetaceae > Streptomyces > Streptomyces sp. NPDC043996. The sequence goes on from NZ_JBWKEY010000010.1 coordinate 324,603, forward strand.
GAGCACCACCAGGACGTCCTTCGGCACCCGGTCGAGGAAGCGCTCGAGCTCGGCCCTGCGGACGGCGGTCCCCGTCGGGTTGTTGGGGTTGCAGACGAAGATCAGACGGGTGCGCTCCGTGATGGCCGCCGCCATGGCGTCGAGGTCGTGCACCTCCCCGGAGGTCAGCGGCACCCGCACCGACGTGGCCCCGCTGATCTGCGTGATGATCGGGTACGCCTCGAAGGACCGCCAGGCGTAGATCACCTCGTCCCCGGGCCCCGAGGTGGCCTGGAGCAGCTGCTGGGCGACACCGACGGAGCCGGTGCCCGTCGCGACGTGCGACACCGGCACCGAGAAGCGGTCCGCCAGCTCGCTCATCAGCCCCGTACAGGCCATGTCCGGGTACCGGTTGAAGGACCGCACGGCCTCCATCGCGGTCTCGAGGACGCCGGGCAGCGGCGGATACGGGTTCTCATTCGAGGACAGCTTGTACGCCTGCGGGCCCTCGGTCGCGGCGGGCTTGCCCGGCTTGTACGTGGGAATGCCTTCCAGCTCGGCGCGCAGCCTGGGGCTCGTCTCGCTCACCGCGGTCCTCCTCGTGATCATGCAGCCTTCAATGATTCTCACCTTATGAGGATTCGGCGTCCCTGCGAATGGCCTGGCGGCCCCAATCCCCACGCGCCACGCCCCGAGGGCGACGCGCGGCGCCACGAACCAGCCCGTCCGGCGCTTGAACCGGCCCGTCCGGCGCTCGAACCAGCCTGTCCGGCGCCTGAGCCAGCCTGTCCGGCGCTTGAGGACGGGGCGCGAAGCGCCGATGAAGCGGGGGACCCGTCGGGACCGAAACCCGCGGCACGGCCACGCCCACCGCGCGCGTCCGAGGGGGGAGCGCTCCCCCCAGACGCACGCGCCGGTGGCTCGCTCCGTGGCGCGCGTCCCCCGTGAAGGTGAGTTGAGACCTCTTCGATACCTCGCTCATTTGGCAGGCCCCCACGCGACGACAAGGGGGCGATGCCGGACTGAGCGCCCAACTCCCTTGTTTTCGAAGGTCATTGACCGGCAAACGCCATGCAGAATCGTGCCTGTCAACGGGTGAATATGCGCCCGCACTACCCACCCCCATGAGCCCTACTATCGGCTCGCCATGACAGCAGCAGGGAAGCACCAGGTGAGCCGAGCGGAGACCGCACGCCGAGGCAACCGGCAGAGCCGAGCCGGGATCAGAGACGTCGCCGCCGCAGCCGGTGTCTCCATCACGACCGTCTCCGACGCGCTCAACGGCAAAGGACGACTACCCGATGCCACCCGACGCCATGTCCGCGAGGTCGCGGACCGGCTCGGATACCGCCCGTCGGCCGCCGCGCGGACGCTCCGTACGGGCAAGTCGGGACTCATCGGCCTGACCGTGACGACGTACGGGGATGAACCTTTCACCTTCACGGAGTTCGCGTACTTCGCGGAGATGGCGAGAGCCGCCACCTCCGCGGCGCTCGCCCGTGGCTACGCCCTCGTCATCCTGCCCGCGACCTCGCGCCGCAGCCCCGTCGACGTCTGGTCGAACGTGGCGCTCGACGGCACCGTCGTCGTCGACCCCTCCGACCACGACCCGGTGGTCAGCGAGCTGGTCCGCCAGGGCCTCCCGGTGGTCTCCGACGGCCGCCCGGCCGGGTCCCTTCCGGTCACGGCCTGGGTCGACAACGACCACGAGGCCGCGGTCCTGGAGATCCTGGAGCACCTCGCCGCCGCCGGGGCCCGCCGCATCGGCCTGCTCACCGGCACCACCACGGATACGTACACCCATCTGTCCACCACCGCCTATCTGCGCTGGTGCGAGCGCGTGGGACAGGACCCGGTGTACGAGTCCTACCCCGCGCACGACCCGTGCGCGGGCGCGGTCGCCGCCGACCGCCTGCTCGCCCGCCCCGACCGGCCCGACGCCGTCTACGGCCTGTTCGACCCGAACGGCACCGACCTGCTGGCCGCGGCCCGCCGCTACGGCCTGCGCGTCCCGGACGACCTGCTGCTGGTCTGCTGCAGCGAGTCGACCGTGTACGCCACCACCGAACCGCCCATCACCACGCTCTCCCTGAAGCCGCGCCGCATCGGCACCGCCGTCGTCCAACTGCTCATCGACGCCATCGAGGGCCTGGACACCGGCCGGCCCGTCGAGCAGGTGATACCGACGGAACTGATCGTGCGCACCTCGTCCGAGCGACGTCCGCCGCGCACGACCGTCAGTCCACCCCGCTCACCCGGCCACGGCTGACGCCCGGCGCCACCTGCCCCCACCTGCGTGACCAGTGGGGAAACCTCGGGCCAATTCGGGCGAAAACCACGGTGAACTGGGGCTCCCCGTCGATTCACCACCCCTGGTGCACCACACAGCGACAGCCGCATTCCTATGATGGGCGGACGACACCGCGGGCCGCTGCGACCAGGCAGTCCGATCACGGTGCAGATGCGGCGCAATGGTGGTGGAGGGGTCGATGACTCAGGGGGCCGGTCAGGGACCCGAGGTGCGGACGGCGACGCTGCGCGACTTCCGCGTTCCCGCATACGTCTACGAAGGCGTCCGCGAGACCGGCAACCATCCCGCCGAGCAGGGGGCGGACGACCGCGCGCGGGGCGCGGAGCGGGCGCACGCGGCCGCGCCTGGAGGCACGGCCGCTCCCGGACACCCGGAATCCGTTCCGCACTACCCGGAGTCCGCCCGACGCCACCCCGAGTCCGCTCCGGGGCGCTCGGAGTCCCTCTCGGGGCGCCCAGAGTCCACCCCGCGGTACCCGGATCCCGCCTCCGGGTACGCGGAACCCGCCGCGGGGCACCCTGAGTCCGCCACAGGGCGCCCGGAGTCGCCGCGGCGCCCGGACGCCACCCCAGGCGGTGCGGGAGCCCTCTCCGCCGGTGCCCCCGCGCAGGGAGGCGCCTCCGCCCCCCTGTCCGGCGGCGGCCTCGCCACGACCGTGCCCGCGCAGGCGCGTTCCGTCGAGCAGCTGCCCGGGGGCCTGGCGCACCCGCGCACCCCCGCGCCCTCCCAGGCCGCCGCTCAGGGGCACCCCGGAGCCTTCGGTCAGGGCCACCCGACCGCCGCCCCTCAGGGACAGCCCGTCGGCCCCGGCGAGGCCCGCCCCACGAGCGCCCCGGCGCACCCCGCCGACCCCGGCCTGCCCCACGCCCCACACGCCACGCACTCAGCCCAGGCAGCCCAGACAGTCCAGGCAGCCCACACAGCTCACTCGACCCACACGACTCAATCGGCTCAATCGACCCACACGGCTCACTCCAGTCACCCCGCCCCCGCCGCGAGCACCGTGCCGCCGCATCCCGGTTCCGCGGGCGCGGACCCCGAGGGCTACACCCCCACCGAGCGCGACCTGCCGGTCATCAGCCGCCGCGGGGACACCGTCCAGGTCGAGGTGCGCGAGATGCCCGAGCCGCCGCCCGCGCCCGGCGCGGAGGAGCTCGGTCCGCTGTACGTCGTCGGCGACGTACACGGTTACTTGGACCAGCTGGTCGCGGCCCTCCAGGCGGAAGGGCTCATCGACGCCGACCTCCAGTGGTGCGCGGGCAACACCCGGCTGTGGTTCCTCGGCGACTTCACCGACCGCGGGCCCGACGGCATCGGCGTCATCGACCTCGTGATGCGCCTGTCCGCCGAGGCCGCCGCCGCGGGCGGCTACTGCAAGGCCCTCATGGGCAACCACGAACTGCTGCTCATCGGCGCCAAGAAGTTCGGCGACACCCCGGTCAACTCCGGCGCGGGCACCGCCACGTTCCAGGCCGCCTGGCTCCTGAACGGCGGTCAGAAGACCGACATGGAGCGCCTGGAGGACCATCACCTGCAGTGGATGGCCCGCCTGGACGCCATCGAGGAGGAGGACGGGCACCTGCTCGTGCACTCCGACACCACCGCGTACCTCGACTACGGCGACTCCATCGAGGAAGTCAACGACACCATCCGCGAGGCCCTCACGCGCAACGACGCGGACGAATACTGGGACCTCTTCCGCAAGTTCACCAAGCGCTTCGCCTTCCGCGACGAGAACGGCTCCCAGGCCGTGCGCGAACTCCTCGACGTATACGGCGGCAGCCGCATCGTCCATGGCCACAGCCCCATTCCGTACCTCCTGGGAGAGGTCGGCTCCGAGTACGACGCGGACGACGACGGCCGCCCGGTGATCGAGGGCCCGCACATCTACGCCGACGGCCTCGCCATCGCCATGGACGGCGGAGTGACCATGGCCGGAAAGCTACTGGTCTGCCAACTCCCGCTGGCTAACTGAGCGTGTTCGGGGCAAAGGCACGAGTAAGCACGTCAGTACAGGATCTCGCTGGCCAGCGGGCCAATTCTGGAAAGCCCCTGTCACCGCGTGCCGTCACGGCTCTACCATCGCTCTATCCGTAGCAGGCTCCCCTCCGTTTCTGCCCGACGGCTCGTGACCATGCGAGCCCCAGCCCTACGGAGCATCGGGGGATGCACATGAACAGCGCTCCACACCTGCTCAATGAGGACCGCCCCGAATACGCGCGGATCCTCGATGAGGCGCTGCGCACCGCACCGAACCGCCCGGAGCTGGCCGCGGTGGGCCAGCGACTCAACCCCGAGCAGCTGCGCACGATGGCTCTCAACGCCACCGCACTGATCACGGCCGCCGCGGCGGCCGAATACCGCCAGTATGTGAAGGCCCGTGAGGATCTGCGTGACTCCGGACCCTCCACTTCCTCATCGATCCATGAAGGGAACGGTTCCAGTTCCACCCCGGCCGAGGCCGGAACCAGCGGCGTCGGACTCGCCACGATGGGCGAGGTCACCGAGACCGCGGGGGCCGGGGCGGTCGCCGTGATCGCGGTGCTCGCGCCGCTGCTCGCCGGCGCGGCCGCCGCGATCTTCCTGCTCGTCGGGTACATCCTGAAGATGCTCAGCCCCGAGCCCGCCTTCGCGGACACCCTGCTCACCGCGGGGTGGCTGTTCGGCGCGCTCACGGCGGGCGCCATCCTGGTCGCCGCGGTCGGCCTGCTCCTGACCGCCCTGCGCAACGGTTCCACTTCCCTCCAGGCAGGCTCGCACGACGAGCGGAACGCGGAAGTGGAACGAGCCAGGGAGGCCTGGGCCCAGGCACTCCTGGAACGCGGCATCCTGCCGTTCCTGCGGGAGGCGCTCGCCAAGGCGGGCCCCGCGTCCGCGGGCCGGTCCCCGTCGCCCGGCCCGTCCGGGCGCATGCCGCAACTCGGCTATCACAAGCCGGGGTTCAGCAGCCCCGAGGGCGGCTCCACCACCGGCACCCGGCCGAGCTACTCCAGCCCGGACTTCTCCAGTCCGGACTACGGAGGACCCGAGCACAAGCCCGAGTGATCCGAAGCACGTCATCCGGTCGCCGACCGGCGACGGGAGCGGCCCGGTCGCCGCCCGGCGACGGGGCCACTCCGGTCACACCGCGAGCCGGACACCGCCTCGGGCGCACGACCCACGCGAGGAGAGGGCCCTACGCTGCCCGCACGCACCACACCAACGGCCGCCCCACGACCCGCCCCTCGGCACCGCAGCCCTGCCCGCGGGCACCTCGGGCACCGCGGGCAGGCCCGCCGGCGACGGCCGCCGCCACATCAATCCGCGATCGGCAGATACACCCGATTCCCTGCCGCCGCGAATTCCTGCGACTTCTCCTCCATGCCCCGCTCAATCTCCGCCTGCGTACCCCCGTGCTCCCTGCGGATGTCCTGAGAGATCTTCATCGAGCAGAATTTCGGCCCGCACATCGAGCAGAAGTGCGCCGTCTTCGCGGGCTCCGCGGGCAGCGTCTCGTCGTGGAACTCCCGGGCCGTGACCGGGTCGAGGGCCAGGTTGAACTGGTCCTCCCAGCGGAACTCGAAGCGCGCGTCCGACAGCGCGTCGTCCCACTGCTGCGCGCCCGGGTGCCCCTTGGCGAGGTCCGCCGCGTGGGCCGCGATCTTGTACGTGATGACGCCGGTCTTCACGTCGTCGCGGTTCGGCAGGCCGAGGTGCTCCTTGGGCGTGACGTAGCAGAGCATCGCCGTGCCCCACCAGCCGATCATCGCGGCGCCGATGCCGGAGGTGATGTGGTCGTACCCGGGCGCGATGTCCGTGGTCAGCGGGCCGAGCGTGTAGAACGGCGCCTCCTCGCAGATCTCCTGCTGAAGGTCGATGTTCTCCTTGATCTTGTGCATCGGGACATGGCCCGGGCCCTCGATCATGGTCTGCACGTCGTGCGCCTTGGCGATCTTGTTCAGCTCGCCGAGGGTCTCCAGCTCGGCGAACTGCGCGCGGTCGTTGGCGTCCGCGATGGACCCCGGGCGCAGGCCGTCACCGAGGGAGTACGTCACGTCGTACGCCGCGAGGATCTCGCAGAGCTCCTCGAAGTGCTCGTACAGGAAGCTCTCCTTGTGGTGCGCGAGGCACCACGCTGCCATGATCGAGCCGCCGCGCGAGACGATGCCGGTCTTGCGGTTCGCGGTGAGCGGGACGTACGGCAGGCGGACGCCCGCGTGCACCGTCATGTAGTCCACGCCCTGCTCGGCCTGCTCGATGACCGTGTCCTTGTAGATCTCCCAGGTCAGCTCCTCGGCCTTGCCGTCGACCTTCTCCAGGGCCTGGTAGAGCGGCACGGTGCCGATGGGCACGGGGGAGTTGCGCAGGACCCACTCGCGGGTCGTGTGGATGTTCCGGCCGGTGGACAGGTCCATGACCGTGTCGGCACCCCACTGCGTCGCCCACGTCATCTTGTCCACCTCCTCCTCGATGGAGGAGGTCACCGCGGAGTTGCCGATGTTGGCGTTGACCTTCACCAGGAACCGCTTACCGATGATCATCGGCTCGATCTCCGGGTGGTTCACATTGGCCGGGAGCACCGCGCGGCCCGCCGCGATCTCGTCGCGGACGACCTCGGGCGCCAGGCTCTCCCGGATGGCCACGTACTCCATCTCCGGTGTGATCTCCCCGCGACGCGCGTACGCGAGCTGCGTGACCGTCTGGCCCGCGCGGGCGCGGCGCGGCTGGCGCGGGCGGCCGGGGAAGACGGCGTCGAGGTTGCGCAGGCCGCCGCGCGGCGAGGTGTGCTTGATGCCGTCGTCCTCGGGGCGGACCGGTCGGCCCGCGTACTCCTCGGTGTCGCCGCGGGCGATGATCCAGTTCTCCCGCAGCGGGGTGAGCCCCCGGCGCACGTCGGTGTCGATCTCCGGGTCCGTGTACGGACCCGAGGTGTCGTACAGGGTCACGGCCTTGCCGTTGGTGAGGTGCACCTGACGGACCGGCACGCGCAGATCGGAGCGCGTGCCCTCGATGTACGCCTTGTGCCAGCCGATGGACTTCCCGGCTCCGCTCGGGCTCTCGCCCTGGTCGGAGGCAGGCGTGCGTGTGTCCGATGTGGTCATGAGACCTACTCCCTACGCCGGCATTACCCGGTAACAGGTTCGGCGGTCGACGCAGCGGCTTCCGTACGGTCAGATGTCCCGTTCGTACGGAGGTCAGCGCCCTCTCAGCCCGGTGCTCCGAGCTCCCGCGTGTGCAAAGGTGCCTCCACGCTAGCGTCATATCGGGCGCGGTGAACAGAGGCCCCCCTCCGTTCTTGCGATGATCGGGCCGTGACCACCACAGAGCCCCCCACACCCCCGCCCGTCCCTGAGCCGCCGCACGGGCACGGGCACTCCCACAGCCATGGACCGGCCGCACCCGTCTCCCAGCACCTGCGCAAGGTGATCGCCGCCGTCCTGATCCCCTTCGCCACCGCGGTCGTCGTCGGCCTGATCGTGCTGTGGCCCGGCGGCACCCCGGCCCACGAGCGCACGGGCGTCGGCTTCGACCGGCAGACCCAGTCGGCGACCGTGACGAAAGTGCGCGAGCTCCCCTGCAAGGACGTGAACGGCTCCCAGACCCCGCCCAACGGCGACACCTCCACCGCCGAGGGCCAGTCCGCCCAGTCCCGTGCCGAGGGCACCTGCAAGCAGGCGACGGTCAAGGTCACCAGCGGCCCGAACAAGGGCCACACGTTCACCGAGATCGTCCAGCCGGACTCCCCCCGCCAACTGCGCCAGGGCCAGGGCGTGGTGGTCGCCTATGAGCCCAAGGCCCCCGAGGGCCTGCAGTATTCGGTCACCGATGTGAACCGCAAGGTCCCGATGGCGCTGCTGGCCGCCGTCTTCGCCCTGGCCGTCGTCGTGGTGGGACGGCTGCGCGGTGTGATGGCCCTGGTCGCCCTCGCGGTGAGCTTCCTGATCCTGACCTTCTTCATCCTGCCCGCGATCCTGCAGGGCTCGAACCCGCTGGTCGTCGCGGTGGTCGGGGCGAGTGCGATCATGCTGATCGCGCTCTATATGTGCCACGGCCTGACAGCGCGGACCTCGGTCGCGGTACTAGGCACCCTGATCTCCCTCCTCCTGATCGGACTGCTCGGCTCGCTCTTCATCGGCTGGGCCTCCCTGAGCGGCAACACGGACGACAACACCGGTCTGATCCACGGCCTCTATCCCGACATCGACATGAGCGGTCTGTTGCTCGCGGGCGTCATCATCGGCTCGCTCGGCGTGCTCGACGACGTCACCGTCACGCAGACCTCCGCGGTCTGGGAGCTGCACCAGGCCAACCCGACGATGGGCTGGCGCGGTCTGTACCGCGCGGGCATCCGCATCGGCCGCGACCACATCGCCTCCGTCGTGAACACCCTGGTCCTCGCCTACGCGGGTGCCGCTCTCCCCCTTCTGCTGCTCTTCTCCATCGCCCAGAGCAGCGTGGGCACCGTCGCCAACAGCGAGCTGATCGCCGAGGAGATCGTCCGCACCCTGATCGGCTCGATCGGCCTCGTCGCCTCCGTGCCCGTCACCACCGCGCTGGCCGCGCTGGTCGTCTCCGCCGACCGCAAGGGCCCGGCGACGGCCCTTGGCGCCCTCCAGGGCGTCCCTGGCCCCGGAGGGCCGGGGCCGGTGGGGTCCGGCCCTGTGGGGCCGGGGGCTTCGGCAGCTCCGGAGGGACCAGCCGCCGGTCCGGGCGGGATCCCGGGCTCCCCGGGCGCCACGCCCCCGCACCCCGGTGCCCCCTCCCCCCGCCCTCGCCTCAGCCGCGGCGGCACGGGCCGCCGCCGAAAGCCCTGACTTCCCCCTCCCTCGCGGCCCGCATCGCGCGCGCCCGCCACCACGGCACCCGGCGGCTCGTCGGCCCGATCACCCGTCGCCCGATCGCCCCGCCGCCTGATCGCCCCGCCGTGGAATGTCTCGATCCGCTGTGTCGTTTTTCCCGTTGCGTGCGTGGGCGTTCAGCCCGCGCTCTGCTCCTCCGCGAGGATCCGGTTCAGGGCCTCGTCCAGATGCGTGTCGAAGTCGGCGAGCGCCCGCTCCTGCCCCAGCGGCACCAGCTTGTCCGTCCGGTCCAGGAAGGCGAGCAGCGGTGGAATGCCCACCCTGAACAGCGCCTGGTCGGCTCCCACTTGCAGCCTGATGAGCGCCTCGTCGAGCTGCCCGCCGTCGGTCGGCGCGATGTGCACGTCTCCCTCGCCACAGGCCCCGCCCACCCCATCGACCAGGAGTTCCCGGCCAAAGGCCCAGGTCACTGGCGCGTCACCGGGCAAGTGGAAGGTCAGGCGCACGGCGTAGGGATCACACATCTCGTACCGCAGCTCCACCGGGATGCGGAAGGACAGCTCCTCCGACACGAGGAAGCTCATCATGACCTCTGCGTGGACCGACTCTCGCATCGCCGCCTACCCCGTCACTAGCCTTCCATCGCCAGGAACCAGCTCCCTGACACTCGTGTCATCTTGCTCAACGTGCATACCAGATCACAAGGAGTGAGTTTTCAGATGCTGATAGAGAAGGCGAGTGTCCTTAGTAGCTTTCCGGCCTCGCTCTGCAAGACGCGTGCCGCGGGCAGCAGCCGGTCCGCCTGGTCCAGCGGAACGGAGATGGCCATCGTGGCCGCTGTGGTGCCCACCGTGATCGGGATCGCGGCGCAGACCGTACCCAGCGCGTACTCCTGGTGCTCCACGACCGGGGACATCCGGCCCAGCGCGTCCAGCCTGCGCAGCAACGCCTGTTCGTCACGCACCGTGTTCGGAGTGAGGGAGCGCACCGGGTGGCGGTCGAGGTGCTCCCGCCGTGTCGCGTCGTCGAGTTGGGCCAGCAGGCACTGCCCGATCGCGTGGGCGTGACCCGTCTCGCGGAAGTCGGCCCACTCCTCGACGGCTGGATTGCCCGAGGTGTCGGCGATCGACACGACCTCGATCTCGCCCTCGTGGTAGATGGCGAAGTACACCGGAACACCGATGGCGTCGCGCCACTGCGCCAGGGCTTCGCCGACCTTGGAGCGGCGGTGCTGCTGTGCCGCGCTGCCGCCCAGCCGCTCGGCCGCCTCGCCAAGCACGAACACCCCGTGCTCCCTGCGCAGATAGCCCTCGTGGGTCAGCGTGCGCAGCAAGTGATAGGCGGTGGGAAGCGCGAGCCCGGACTCACGGGCCAGCTGCTTCGCGGGTGCCCCGCACCGGTGCGACGCGGCGGCTTCCAGCAGGCGCATCGCGCGCTGCACGGAGCCAATCAGGGTCGGCCCCACGCCGGTTGCTCCGGTGTCGCCCGTGGTGATGCCAGTGGCGGCGGAAGCTGAGTCCGGATGTGAGGCCCTCTGGCCTGGGTCCGCCGCCCGCGTGGGGGCGGTCGGCTGGGCTTCCGCGGGTGAGACGTCAACCGTGGCCATGGGTCACTCCCGGTGCACATGGGGGGTCCGCCCGTGCCGGGGACACACGGGTGGGGGCAGTGGGCCCACCAGCGGGGATCGCCCGCGTCGGTTTTCGGACTCTAACCGTTGGCCACCGCTCTAGGGCGCCGCCTGGGGAAACTTCCCCCTCCGGGGGGAACCGCCGCGCGCTCTCCGGGGGGAACCGCCGCAGGACATCACCAGTCGCTGCGGGACGCGGTGGCGCCGGATATGAACTTCCGTACGACGTAGATGAGTCCGCCGACCAGCGCCACGAAGAGCAGCAACTTGAAGAGCAGGCCGAACACGAAGCCGACGACGCTCGCTATCAGCCCGCCGAAGACGACGAGAGCGATGACCGGCACCGCGACCCACTTCACCCACCAGGGCATGCCCGTGAAGATCTCACTCATTTCCCTCGCCTTTCCCTATCTCCGCCGCTGCGGACTCCGCTCCTACGGCCTCCGCCACCGCGGACTCCGCCACGTGAAGAATTCTCACGTCATGCATTCGATGCTAGGGCGGAAAGTGGCCGTTCGGGGCCGCGTGATCCCTTGCCCTCCCCTGATTCGACCCCTAGGGAACCCGGGGGGCACCACCCTGACCTGTGCCTCACGAGCGGGCCACACCTCGCGGGGGAAACGCCGCGCGTCCGCCCCGCGAAGCCCGGCCCACGTCACCGCTCCGGTGGCGAGAAGACGACGAGAACCCGCAGGTCCTCGGTGATGTGGTGGAACTTGTGCGGCACTCCGGCCGGGACGTACACGACGCTGCCGCGCGCGACCGGCGTCGTCTCCATGCCGACCGTGATCGAGGCGCGTCCACTGACGACCATGTACACCTCGTCCTGTCGGTGCGGCTGCTGTGGATCGGTCTCCCCGGCGTTCAGCGCGTAGAGCCCGACCGACATGTTCCGCTCTCGCAGAAATTGCAGATAGGCGCCGTCGTTGGCAGCGCGCTCCGCTTCCAGCTCGTCCAGTCGGAATGCCTTCATCGCTCCTGTACGCCCCTTGCCCCTGGTCATGGACCGACCACTGTTGACCTCTGTCTGCCACGATCAGACACATGAAGAATTTCGTAGTCAAGACGCTCGCCAACGCGGTGGCCCTGGCCGTCGCCGTGTGGCTGCTCGACAAGATCACGCTCACCGGGGACAGCACGGGCAAGAAGACCCTCACGCTGCTCGTCGTCGCGATGCTCTTCGGTCTGGTGAACTTCCTGGTCAAGCCCATCGTCCAGGTCCTCACCTTCCCCCTGTTCGTCCTGACGCTCGGCCTGATCACCCTGGTGGTCAACGCCCTGATGCTGATGCTGACCTCATGGCTCGCCGACAAGCTGGACGTCAGTTTCCACGTCGAGGGCTTCTGGACCGCCGTGCTCGGTGGCCTGATCATTTCGGTCGTGTCCTGGGCGCTGAACGTAGCGCTGCCCGACCACAAGGACTGACCGGCCCGGGACCGCCCCAGGTCTCCCGCCCCGAGGCCCCGCCCGAGACCCCCGCCCCAAGGATTGATGCGAGCCGATGTCGTCTTCCGTTTCCTCCTCCCGCCCCGCGGCCGCGCCGTTCGCCGTGTGCTTCGTGTGCACCGGCAACATCTGCCGTTCGCCCATGGCCGAGTCGGTCTTCCGCGCGCGGGTGCGTGACGCGGGCCTCGAGGGTCTCGTCCTGGTGGACAGCGCGGGCACCGACGGCTGGCACGAGGGAGACGGCGCCGACCCGCGGACCGTCGCCACCCTCGCGTCCGCGGGCTTCGACACCGCGCACGCGGCCCGCCAGTTCCACGCCGACTGGTTCGACCGCCTTGACCTGGTGATCGCGCTCGACCGCGGTCATCTGCGCACGCTGCGCCGCCTGGCGCCCACCCCGCGGGACGCCGACAAGGTGCGCCTGCTGCGCTCGTACGACCCCTCGGCGGGCCCTGACTCCGACCTGGACGTCCCCGATCCGTACTACGGGGACATGGAGGGCTTCGAGGAGTGCCTGAAGATGGTCGAAACGGCGAGCGAGGGCCTGCTCGACGCCGTACGGAACGCGGTGGAAGGGCGGGCGGCATGACACGACCGGAACGGATACCGGCGCACACCGGAGACGACGACACGAGCGGCCCGGCTCCCCGGGCCGCGGCCACCGGCGACGGCACCCGTGCCGTACGGGCCGGACTCCCCGAGCCCGTGAAGCACGAACCGACGCTTCCGGGCCCGGTCTTCGCCGCGCACTTCCACCTGCCGGGCGAGCCCACGGGGCCGTACGCCTACGGACGCGACGAGAACCCGACCTGGACCCATCTGGAGCACGCCATCGGCGCGCTCGAATCGCCTGGCACGGACGTGGAGACGCTGGTCTTCGCCTCCGGCATGGCCGCCATCTCGGCCGTGCTCTTCTCCCAGTTGCGCACCGGCGACGCCGTCGTACTGCCGGACGACGGGTACCAGGCGCTGCCCCTGGTCCGCGACCAGCTCACCGCGTACGGCATCGAGGTGCGCACCGCTCCCACCGCCGACGACGCGCAGTTCGACGTGCTCGACGGCGCCCGCCTGCTGTGGCTGGAGACCCCGTCGAACCCCGGCCTCGACGTCTGCGACGTGCGCCGGCTCGCCGACGCGGCACACGCGCGTGGCGCCCTCGTCGCCGTCGACAACACCCTGGCCACCCCCCTCGGCCAGCGCCCCCTGGACCTCGGCGCCGACTTCTCCGTGGCCAGCGGCACCAAGCAGCTCACCGGCCATGGCGACCTCCTCCTGGGGTACGTGGCCTGCCGCGACGCCGAGCACACGGCCGCCGTACGGCGCTGGCGCAAGATCGTCGGCGCCATTCCGGGCCCCATGGAAGCCTGGCTCGCCCATCGTTCGCTCGCGACGCTCCAGCTGCGCGTCGACCGGCAGAACGCCAACGCCCTGGCGCTCGCCGAGGCGCTGCGCGATCGCCCCGACGTGACCGGCCTGCGCTACCCGGGGCTGCCCGGCGACCCGTCGCACGAGATCGCCGCGCGCCAGATGCGCCGCTTCGGGTGCGTGGTGTCGTTCGAGCTGCCGTCACGCGCGCGTGCGGACCGCTTTCTCGAGGCGCTGCGGCTGGTGGACGACGCGACGAGCTTCGGCGGCGTGCGCTCCACGGCCGAGCGGCGCGGCAGATGGGGTGGAGACGCCGTTCCGGACGGCTTCATCCGCTTCTCGGCCGGGGCCGAGGACGTCGAGGATCTGGTGGCGGATGTGCTGCGCGCGCTGGACGAGACGGCGGACTGAGCCCCTCCGCGCCGCCGCACTGGGCGGTTCCCGCCCGCCTGGCCCCTCCCCGGCCTCGTGGGCGGCTACGCACAACGGACGGTCCGAACCTCCCCCCTCGTGGCTCGGACCGTCCTCGGTTCCGCGCGCGAAGAACCGCGCGAACAAGGCTAGTTGACTCTGTGTCAGTGTCCAATCACAGTAGCGACAGCAACCTATCGACAAATTTATAGTTGAGGTGCGCCGGGGGCCGACACGGAGAAGAGGGTGACGACATGGATCTGGCCCTGCTGCGCACATTCGTGACCGTGCACCGGGCCGGCTCCTTCACACGCGCCGCCGCTCTGCTCGGCCTGTCGCAGCCCGCGGTGACCTCCCAGATCCGCACGCTGGAGCGCCAGCTGGGCCGTCCGCTCTTCCTGCGCCAGGCCCGTGGGGTGACGCCCACGACCATGGGCGACGAACTCGCCCACAAGGCGGCCCCGCACCTCGACGCGCTCGTGGAGATCGCCGAGGCCGGGCTCGACGAGGACGCGTCGGTCCGCACCCTGCATCTTGCCGGGCCGCCGGAGTTCACGGCGGAACGCGCTCTCCCTGCCCTGACCGCGCTGACCGGCGGCGAAGGCCAGAGCCTCGCCTTGCGGGCGTCGTTCGGCAACGCCGAGGAGGTCCTGGAGGGCCTCGCCGCCGGACACCATGATCTGGCCATCACCACCGCCCGCCCCCGAGGTGCCCTGCTCACCGCGACACCCCTGTGCGACGAGGAGCACGTGCTGGTCGCGGCGCCGGCCTTGGCCTCCCGGATCGGCCCCGGCAAGCTGCGCCGCAAGGGCGCCCTCACGGTCGAGAACCTGCCGGTGGTGGAGGTCCACGAGACGCTGCCGCTGGTCTCGCGCTACTGGGCCGCCGTCTTCGACTCCCGCCCGGCCGCGGCGGGCGCCGTGATCGTGCCGGACCTCCGGGCCGTCCTTGCCTGTGTGGCCACCGGCGCCGGGCTCGCCGTCCTGCCGCGCTATCTGTGTGCGCCCGCCCTGGAGCGCGGCGAGATCGCGGCGCTGCTCGAACCGGCGGTCCCTCCGCTGCGCACGTACTTCCTCGTCGTACGCACCGGCACACTCGCCATGCCGCACATCGCGCGGGCGCACGAGTGGCTGCTGCGTGCTGCGGTCGACTGGGCGTGAAGCCGTCCCCGGCTGGTTCGCGATGTTTCACGTGGAACAGTCCGGGCCACATTTCTCCCATGACCGTCCGACCCGTGGTCAAGCGCACCGCACGTGCCGTCCTCCTCGACGGGGACGACCTGATCCTCATCAAGCGGACCAAGCCCGGCGTGGATCCCTACTGGGTGACTCCGGGCGGTGGGGTGGAAGCGGAGGACGCGACGGTGGTCGACGCGCTCCACCGTGAGGTGCACGAGGAACTCGGCGCCAAGATCATCGATGTGGTGCCGTGCTTCGTGGACACGGTCGAGCACATCGGCGAGGACGGCGGCGCCACCGGGGTGAAGGTGCAGCACTTCTTCGTCTGCCGTCTGGAGTCCATGGACACGGCCCTGCGGCACGGTCCCGAGGTGGAGGAACCCAGCGGCGAGTACGAGATCGTCCGCGTTCCCTTCACGCGCGTGGGCATCGCCTCGGTCCATCTCGTACCGCTGTCGCTGCGGCACTACCTGGACGGCAACATCGAGGGCGTACGCGCGATGCACGCGCCTGACCTGGGCTGACATCGTCGCTCGACGACAGCTCCAGCCTGCATGAACCTTTCCGCGGAGGGGCGGAGGTCTAGCGGCCCGCCCTTCGGCGGGTGGGTCAGTCGCCGGCCGCGACCAGTTCCTCCACCGCGTCGTGCCGGATGCGGCCCGCCGGGATCCCCACGTCCCGCAGTGCGTCGACACCGCTGCGGATCATGCCGGGCGGGCCCGACAGATAGGCGTCGTACTCGTTCCACGGCCCGTACTCGCGGACCGCGTCCGGCAGTTGGGCCCGGTCGTCGACGACCGGGCGGACCTCAAGCCACGGGTGGGTCTGCTGGAGCCGCAGCATGGTGTCGATGTCGTACAGGTCGTGGTTGGTGCGGGCGCCGTAGAAGACCTCCACTGGGCGTCGCCTGCCGTGTTCGGCGACGTCTTCGACCAGTGCCTTGATGGGCGCGATGCCGGTGCCGCCGCCGAGACAGAGCAGCCCGCTGTTCGTGCTGTGGTCCACGGTCATGGAACCGGCCGGAGCCCCGAGCCGGATCACATCACCGGGCCGGGCATGGTGCACCAGCGCGTTGGAGACCCAGCCGGCCGGTATCGCCTTGACGTGGAAGGCGAGCAGCCCGTCGGAGCGGGGCGCCGAAGCGAATGAGTAGTGCCGCCATATACGCGGCCACCAGGGCGTTTCCAGGCTCGTGTACTGCCCCGCGAGGAACGGGTACGGCTGGTCGGGGCGGACCGTGATGACAGCGATATCGGGCGTCCGCAGGTCGTGCGAGACGACTTCGGCGTACCACCAGGCGGGCGCCCGCAGTTCGTCCTCGGCGGCCGCGTCGATCATGACCTGGGAGATCGTGGTGTACGCGCGGACCCAGGCGGCCTCGGTCTCCTCGTCCCAGACGGCGCTCGCGTATCGGCTCAGCGCGCCGATCAGGCATTCGCCGACGGCCGGGTAGTGCTCGGCCTGAGTGCCGTACTTGCGGTGCCCGCGGCCGAGGTTGCGCAGATAGTCGACGAGGACGTCGGTGTCGTCGATGTGCTCCGCGGCCGTGAGGAGCGCCGCGAGCAGCCGGTCGCGCTGGGTGTCCATCGCCGCGGGGAACAGCGCGCGCAGGTCGGGGTGGCGGGTGAAGAGAAGCGCGTAGAAGTACGAGGTGACCTTGTCGGCTACGGGAGCGATCTCGGCCATCGTGCGCTGGACAAGGACAGCGTCGGGGGAGGCGTCCGGGGACGGCTTCGGGGCGCTGGGGAGGGACGGTTTCGCGTCTTCTGGTGGGGCTGTCGGTGCCGCCAGTACGGCCGGTGCCACCGGTGCTGCGGGTGCCACCGGTACCGCCGGTGCTGCCGGTACCGCCGGTGCTGCGGGTGCGGGCTCGGTCCTGGACCTCAAGGAGAGTGCGGCTCCGGCCCTTGCGGCGCCCGCCTCGGGGACGGCGGGTGTCACGGCTGGGCTCAGGTCCGGCCTTGGGGTCGTGTGCGGGTGCGCGCTGGGGATTGGCCTCGGAGGGCCCTGCGGGTTCGCGGCCGGGATGGGGCTTGGGTTCACGCCCGGGCTCGGGCTCGGCAAGGAGCTTGAGGTGGGCGGTATTCGGGCCGTGCCTGCCTCGGAAGCGGCCCTGGGCTGCGGGGGGTCCTGAACCGTTCGGGATTGTTGGGGATCCTGGACGTCCCGGGGGTCCTGGACCGTCCGGGGTTCCTGAACCTCCCGGAACTCCTGGGACTCAGTGGCATCCACAGCCCCCTGGGAAACCTCGGCTGCCTGGGCCTCGGTAGCCCCAACAGCCCCCGCAGCCCCACTCATTCCGATGGCCCCAGCGGAGGGTCTACCAAGGGGCCGTATCGAGGACACTCGCCGCCCCGGCGGCGCCTGGTGGTCGCCGCTGTCGGCTCCCGGCGCGGCACCCGGCTTCGCACCCGCCGGGCCCTCGCGGCCATCGTGGCCCTCGGTGCTCTCGACGCCCTCCGGCTGAGACGGCTCCGCGTCGGACGATCGCTGTGGCGCCCTGCGTGGCGTGAACCAACCACTGCCGTTGTCCCCGGAAGTGCCGTTGCCCGCCGACGTGGTGGTCGGAGCGTCCATGCTGTGCCTCGCCTCGAACATCTCTCAGTCGGTCCGCGCACTTCCTCACCGGAAGATGCTCGCTGTACCCGCCCTGCCTCGGCTGCCCATGTCGATCACATTGAACCCTGGCACCCCACGCCTTACGGACAAGTAGGGAGCAAATGTGACATTGGCCGCAGTCACCTCACCGGCAGCATCGCATCTATATCCATTGTGCGGAGCCCATAGCGAAAAGAAGGGGTTTTCGATCTCTTTACCCCGTTAAGCTTTGTTGATCTGCGCGTGCGCCCCTGGGGCGCACTTCCCGGCGCACTCGGCGCGCACCGGAACACGCCCGGCTCCAGCCGGAGTCGACCATACCGGCAGCCGTCGCACACACAAGTGCCCTTCGCTCACTCGGAATTACCGGATCCGCGCCCGCCAATTGCTTCCTATACCGGCGTGCGCACCAGTTCGTACGCCTTTCGCAAATCTCGCCCGACATACGTGTGCGTGGCCAGCTCCACCAGGCGCGGGTCCGCGTTGACCGCGACCGAAACGGGCACCGCGGTGAACAGATCCAGATCGGACAGCGAGTCGCCATAGGCGACGCAGTCGGCCGGAGCCACCCCCAACTCTTCACAGAGCCGGTTCGCGATCTCCACCTTGGCCGCGGCGTTGAGGATGCCCTCGGGTTTCACGGGCTCGGTGAACGGAACAGCGGGAAACTGCGAGCCGAACGCGGCGTGCGCACCCCACCCGAGGAGACGCTCCACGAAGAACGAGGGCGAGAGGGAGACCACGGCGCAGTAGTCACCGTTCGCCCGGATCTCGGCCCAGGTGTCCTGGATCCCGGATAGCCAGGGCGCCCCGTCGAAGGCCGCCGCCACCTGCGCGTCCGTGAGCTCTGCCCACAGCTCACGCACCCGTAGGCCATACCCGGCCGAGTCGATGTGCCCCCCGATGAAATCTCGCTCGATCGCGGCTATTTCCCGGTCCAGGCCCAGTTGGCGGGAGATCTCCACGGGTGCCGCCGTGCCGTACAGCAGCGTTCCATCCAGGTCGAAGAGGTGTAGGCGTGCCATGTACGCCGAGGCTAGTACGCGCGGTTACTCCCGCTGTCAGACGCCGTCGGCCAGCACGCCCGGCACGGTGTTTCACGTGAAACTACGTCGCCCCGCTCGTCGGGCCATCCTCGTCGTCCATGTCGCCGCCTCCGCCGGCTGGCTCGGGCTCACCCTTGGGCTCCTCGCACTCGCCACGGCGGCGATCACCACCGACTCCGATCCGGCCGTCGAAGCCTCCGTCCGCGCGATGAAGGTCTTCACCGACTGGCTCGTCCTGCCGCTGGCGTTCCTCACGCTGCTGAGCGGCCTTCTGCTCTCCCTCGGGACGTCCTGGGGGCTCGCCCGCCATCGCTGGGTCTACACGAAGTTCTGGCTGACCCTGGCGACGACGGCCGCGTCGACCTTCGCGCTGCGTCCGGGGGTCAGCGAGGCCGCTGAGAGGGTGTCGGCGGGAGAGCCCTTGGCAAGCTCGACCGACCTCATCGCGGGCCCCATCGTCTCGCTGAGTGCTTACCTCTTCATGACGGCCATCTCCGTGCTCAAGCCCTGGGGCATGACCCGTCGCGGCCGACGACTGCGCACCGCTCACCAGCGAGATCAGCGTGATCACCGGCAGCTTGGCCAAAAGCAGAGTGCTTCTCCCCACAAAGTGGTGGACGGCGAGGTCGTGCGTCAGACAGCCTGACCGCGTGTCGACACCTTCCCTCTCCGCACTGCCCATCCGCCGGCTCACCCCCCGCGACCTCACCGCCTGCGCCGATCTGTCCGAAGACCGCGGCTGGCCCCGCGAGGAACACAAATGGGGACTCCTCCTCGCGGCCGGAAAGGGCTACGGCATCGACGCCCCCGACGGCCCCGGTCTCATCGCCGCGTGCGTCGTGACGCACTACGGGCCGTACGAGAACCCCGGGCTCTCGGCGATCGGCATGGTGCTGGTCGCCGAGCGGCAGGCCCGCAAGGGCATCGGCCGCCATCTGATGCGTCATGTCGTCGAGACCGCGGGCACCACCCCGCTCACGCTCCACGCGACGCCGAACGGCCGCCCGCTCTACGAACAGCTCGGCTTCAAGAACACCGGCCGCGCCGAAATGGTCAAGGGGCACTTCAATCTCAGCCCTTCGGCACCGGTGCCGGACATCACCACGCGGGCGGCGACGGCGGAGGACCTCCCCACCTTGGTGCGGCTCGACACCGAGGTCTTCGGCCTCGACCGCACCCACATGATCACTCGGCTCCCGGCCTTCACGGACCAGCTGCGGGTGGCGGAGGCGGACGGCGAGATCATCGGCTACGCGGGCGCCTGGCCGAACATGGACACCCATGTCATCGGCCCGTTGATCGCCCGGGACACGGACACGGCCAAGGCGCTCATCGCCTCGCTCGGGACCCGCACGGACCGCCCGCTGCGCACGGACATCGACGTGCGCCACGAAACGCTGCTGACCTGGGTGAAGGCCAATGGCATGGAGTCCGTCGCCTTCAACTCCGTGATGACGTACGGAGTCTCGGAGCTGCCCGGAGACTGGACGCGCCGGTTCGCTCCGTTGACGGTGGCGGCGGGCTGAGGCCCAGCGGGGCCGCGGACACGCGAAAGCCCGTTCTCACACACCCAAGCGGTGCGTGCGAACGGGCTTTCTGCTGCGGAGAGGAGAGGCTCAGTGGAGCCTGGCGGGCCCTAGGCCAGCGCCTGCACCGCCGCCGTCGCGAAGCCGTGGTCCTGCTCCGGCGCGCCACCGCCGACGCCGATCGCCCCGATGAGGCGGCCGTCGCGGTGCACGGGCACGCCGCCCGCGATGAACAGCAGCGGCCGGTCGAGCGCCGTGGGCAGCGTGTGGAAGAGGCCGCCGGGCTGCACCGCATCGACGAGGTCGGCGGTCGGGGCGTTCAGCTGGAGCGCGGTGTACGCCTTGCGGGTGCTGGTCTCGCCGGAGATCAGCACGGCCCGGTCGTCGCGCCGGAAGGCGAGCAGGTGGCCACCGGCGTCGAGGACGGTGACGCTGACGGTGACACCGGCCGCTTCGGCGGCGCGGCGGGCCGCGTTCACGAGGGCTTCAGCATCGGCGGTGGTCAGCGGGGCGACAGCAGCGGGGGTGGTGCTCACGAGGGGGTTCTCCTTGGTGGAACGGTCATCGGTGGAGGGCCGGAGTCAGGCTCCGGTGGTCCGCGGGGCGGGGTGATGCTCTGCGGCGGGTGGGTCAGTGGTGGGCGGCGGTCACCCTCTCGGCGACCGGGGTGTGGCCCGTGACGACCTTGCTGGGCGCGGCGGACCAGCGCTCCAGGGCAGCCGACAGGATCGCGAGGGCGAGAGCGGAGGCGGCGAGCAGGGCGCCGACCCAGTTGGGGGCGGTGTAGCCGAGCCCCGTGGAGATGACGACCCCGCCGAGCCAGGCCGCCAGGGCGTTGCCCAGGTTGAAGGCGCCGATGTTGACGGCGGAGGCGAGCGTGGGTGCGCCGGAGGCCTGGTCGAGGACCCGCTTCTGCAGCGGCGGCACGGTCGCGAAGCCCAGGGCGCCGATGAGGACGATGGTCACCGCCGCGGCGATCTTGTTGTGGGCGGTGAGCGTGAAGAGGCCGAGCACCAGGGCCAGGGCGCCGAGCGAGACGTACAGCATGGGCATCAGCGCGCGGTCCGCGAACCGGCCGCCGATCAGGTTGCCGCCGACCATGCCGAGGCCGAACAGGACGAGCAGCCAGGTCACACCGGATTCCGAGTAGCCGGCGACCTCGGTCATCATCGGCGTGATGTAGGTGATGGCCGCGAACACGCCGCCGAAGCCGAGGACGGTCATCGCCATGGCGAGCAGCACCTGCACATTGCGGAACGCGCCGACCTCGTGGCGCAGGCTCACGCCTGCGGGCTTGGGCAGGTCAGGTACGAGCTTGGCGACACCGATCAGGCCGACGACGCCCAGGGCGGCGACGATGACGAAGGTGATCCGCCAGCCGATGGCCTGGCCGACGAAGGTGCCGAGCGGTACGCCGACCACGTTGGCCACGGTCAGGCCCGAGAACATGGTGGCGATGGCCCCGGCCTTCTTCTCCGGTGCGACCAGTTCGGCCGCGACGACCGAGCCGATGCCGAAGAAGGCGCCATGGGCGAGCGAGGCGACGACGCGCCCGGCCAGCATCACGCCGAAGGCCGGGGCCACGGCCGAGAGCAGATTGCCCGCGATGAACAGGCCCATCAGCAGCATCAGCATCCGCTTGCGCGAGATGCGCGTGCCGAGCGCGGTCATCAGCGGGGCGCCGAGCACGACGCCCAGGGCATAGCCGGTGACGAGGAACCCGGCGGTGGGGATGGAGACGTCGAAGTCACCCGCGACCTCGGGAAGAAGCCCCATGATCACGAATTCTGTGGTGCCGATTCCGAAAGCCCCGATCGCGAGGGCTAGAAGCGCGAGAGGCATGGGAGCCACCCTCCAGACGGTTGCAGGAGCGCTTAACGTGCGTCCACAATAGTTGCAGACGCGGGTTAATTGCAAGCGCCGGATATTGCGGCAGTCGACTATCCTGGACGCAGCGACTCCGAGACGCAGAAGACGGACGCAGCGGCTCCGGGGACGCAGAAGACGGAGGAACAGGCATGACAGCGACCGACCCCGCACTCACCGCGCTCGCCCAGGGCTGGTGCGCGCTCTCCCTGCTCCACGGCAAGATCGAGGCTCATGTCGAGCGCGCACTCCAGGCCAAGCACGACCTGAGCGTGCGGGAGTACAGCCTTCTCGACGTCCTCAGCCGCCAGCACGACGGCGAGGGTGGCCATCTGCAGATGAAGCAGGTCGCCGACGCCGTCGTCCTCAGCCAGAGCGCCACCACCCGCCTGGTCACCCGGCTCGAGGAACGCGGCCTGCTCTCGCGCTATCTGTGCCCGACGGACCGGCGCGGCATCTACACCAACGTCAGCGAAAGCGGCACCACGCTGCTCGCCGAGGCACGGCCCACGAACGACACGGCCCTGCGTGAGGCGCTCGACGAGGCCGCGAAGAACCCGGAGCTCGCCCCGCTGGTCAGGGCGGTCGAGACGGTACGCACACCGGCCTGACGGCGGCAACGGCCCGGGCGGCGGAGGCCTCCGCCCGGGCTGACCACTCGGGCGGCGTGCGCATAAGGTGCGGCCATGGGAGATCTTGAGATACGCCCCGCCATCAGCGACGACATCCCCGCGATCGTGGCCATGCTGGCCGACGATCCCCTGGGCGCCCAGCGCGAGTCGCTGGACGACTTCACCCCGTACCTCACGGCGTACGAGCGGCTCGCCGAGGACCCGAACCAGCACCTGGTCGTCGCCGTGCGCGAGGGCCGCGTCGTAGGCACGCTCCAGCTCACGATCATCCCGGGCCTCTCCCGGAAGGGCGCCACCCGGTCGATCATCGAGGGAGTGCGGGTGCACGCCGAGGAGCGGGGCAGCGGCCTCGGCACCCGGTTCATCGAGTGGGCCGTCGACGAATCCCGGCGTCAGGGCTGCCAGTTGGTGCAGCTGACCTCGGACGTCAGCCGCACCGACGCCCACCGCTTCTATGAGCGCTTGGGGTTCACGGCCTCACACGTGGGCTTCAAGCTGCAGCTCTGAAGCGGATGTAGCCCCCTGTGCGGAACGGAAGGCAGAAGCGGGGGAATCGGGAAGCGGGCATGACTCCCTTCACACATCACGCCAAGGGTGGCTGTTTCACGTGAAACAGCCACCCTTGGTCGCTCTGAAGCCCTAGGCGAGCCCTCGCCACCCCGCCGGGTCCACCCCACCCGGTACCGGAGCCTTCGGGTCATACGGCTCACGTGTGAAGACGAAGGACGCCACGTCGAGATGGCTCACCGACCCGTCCGGACGCCGAACCGCCCGCAGCAGCTCCCCCGCGTAGTACCCGTCGAGCCCCGTCCACGTCCCGTCACCGTTCGGCCGGAACAGCGAATCGCGCCCGCCACCGGCCGCCGGGCCCAGCTGGACGGCGCCCTCAGGCGCGAGGCGCAGCACCTGGAGGCTCGTCCCCCAGTACCAGGGCCCGGCCAACTCCAGGACGGACTGGTCGACTTCCGGCAGGGGCCGCCACGGCTCGGGGATGCGCGGCTCGGCCTCCGCCACGATCCCTACGAGTTCGGCCGCCGTCACCATCACGGGCAGCCCCGACGTGCAGTTGGCCAGGACCACCGCGGCGACGTCGTCCTCCTCGCAGGTCCACAGGGCGGCGACGAAACCGGGGAGCGAGCCCCCGTGCCCGGCGAGTGTGCGGCCGTCGTACCGCACGATGCCGACGCCGAGACCGTACGCCTGCTCGGAGGGTTCTCCGGCGATGGCTGTGGGCGTCCGCATCTCCCGGACCGATTCCACGCGCAGCACACGGTCGTCGCCGTGCATCAGGAAGACGGCGAACCGCCCCAGGTCGGCCGTCGTCGACCACAGCTGACCGGCCGGAGCCATCAGCCCCAGGTCCTCCACCGGCTCGGGCATCATCACGTCGGCCCACGGGTGCACGGCCCAACCACCTGCGTGAGGAGCCTGGGGCTGCCCGCTCGTCCGGTGCAGACCGAGGGGTTCGAGGACCTCACGCCGCAGCACTTCCTCCCACGGGGCACCGCGCAGCTCCTCGATCAGCGAACCGAGCACCGTGTAGCCGGGGTTGGAGTAATGGAAGCGGCGGCCGGCGGGGTGCTTGAAGGGCTGCTCGCCCAGAACGTCACTCAGCTCGGGCCGCAGGGTCGCGGAGCTGCGCTCCCACCACTCACCGGGGGTCTCAGCCGCGAGGCCACCCTGATGCGACAGCAGATCGGCGATGGTGACCTCACCGACACCGGTGCCGGGCAGATGCTTCTCCAGCGGGTCGGACAGATCAAGAAGGCCCTCGTCGCGCAGACGCATCACCAGGACAGCGGTGAACGTCTTGGTGATGGACCCGATGCGGTACTGCACGTTCTCGTCCGGTCCGTGGCCCTCCACCGAGGTACGCGCACCGGTCCACACCAGCTCGCCCCCGCGCACGACGGCGGCGGTCAGCGACGGGGCGCGCCCTTGTGCCTGGGCGGTGGCGATGCGATGGGTCAGGGCCCTTCGGGTCGCCGGAAGCAGATCTTCGTTCGTCATGGGGCCAGTCCATAGGGGGCATAGTCCCCGCGTCGAGTCCATTTACGAGGTGCCCCGTCACCCGAAGGCGCATCGCGACGGCATCCTGACCGACCACGCCGCGCCTCCTGTGATGTTTCACGTGAAACACCCCCTGTTGCGCACCGGATGCCCTGGCGGGGAGGGTGGTCCCTCTGCCCCATGACCAAGATCGGGAAGCCGCGCCGATGGACAAGCTGGCCACGTACGAGAAGAACCGCCCGCGGATGTTCGGCCTGGCGTATCGGATGCTGGGCCAAGCCGCCGAAGCCGAAGACGTCGTGCAGGACGCGTATATGCGCTGGGCCGGCAGCGGGCCGGTGGACACGCCGTCGGCCTGGCTCTCCAAGGTGGTGACCAACCTCTGCCTCAACCGGCTGAGCTCGGCGCGCGCCCGCCGCGAGAGCTATGTCGGCCCCTGGCTGCCCGAACCGGTGTTCACCGACACGGGACAGTTGGGTCCGCTGGATACCGTCGAGCAGCGTGACTCCGTGTCGATCGGTCTGCTCGTCCTCCTGGAACGGCTGACGCCCGCCGAGCGGGCGGCCTTCGTCCTGCGTGAGGCCTTCGGATATCCGCACGCGGACATAGCGGATGTGCTGGAGGTCTCGGAAGATCATGCGCGGCAGTTGTACCGGCGCGCCCGTGACCATGTGCGGCAGCCGCGGCAGCGCTTCACCGCGGACCCGGAGCACCGCGCGGAGATGGTGCGCCAGTTCCTGACCGCGGCGACGGACGGCGATGTGGCGGGGCTTGAGCGGCTGCTGGCCAAGGACGTCGTCGTCTGGTCGGACGGCGGTGGCAAGGTGTCCGCGGCACGACGCCCGGTCTTCGGAGCGGACAAGGTCGCACGCCTGCTGATCGGCGTCGCCTCCCATCCACGCGTCGCCGGCGCGGTCTTCGACGTCCGCACCGTCAACGGCGAACCGGCGGTCGTGGCGCACCTCGGCGGTGCGCTCATCGCCGTGATGCATCTGGAGTTCGAGGACGGGAACGTGACGGCCGTGCGCAACCTGGTGAATCCGGCGAAGCTCGCCTTCGCCGCGGCGCAGTCGGCCTGACGCCCGCGCCCGGCCATGTGGCCCACGTCTCGCCGGGAGATGTCACGGATCGGCGCCCTCATCCCGTCGACCTTGTGACGCCACATCGGCGTCGGGACGTCGGAAGGAGAGCGTGATGGCAGCGCGCATCGTGGTTCTGGGAGCGGGCTACGCGGGAGTGGTCGCGGCCAAGTCGATCGCCAAGCGCCCCGGAACCCGCGTGATCCTGGTCAACGCGAGTGACCGGTTCGTCGAGCGGGTCCGTGTGCACCAGGTCGCGGCGGGTCAGGTCGTGCGGCAGCGGCCCATCGCCCAGCTGCTCGCGGGAGCGCCCGTTGAGTTGGTGGTCGACCGGATCGTCGCGGTCGACGCCACCCGCCGCGAGGTCGTCCTCGCCGACGGCGCGCCCCTCGCGTACGACACCCTGGTCTACGCCCTGGGCAGCTTCGCCGACCGCGACGCCGTGCCGGGGGTGGCGGAGCACGCGTACACGCTCGCGGTCGCCGATGACGCGGCGCGGCTGCGGGCACGCCTGTCCGAAGGCGGCAGCGTCACGGTCGTCGGCGGCGGACTCACCGGCATCGAGGCGGCGGCCGAACTGGCCGAGACGCGACCTGAGGTGAAGGTACGCCTGGTCTGCGGGGGCGAGCTCGGCGCGGCGCTGTCCGAGCGAGGGCGGCAGCACCTGCGGCGCGTCTTCGACCGGCTGGGCGTGGAGGTAAGGGACGGCGCCCGGGTCACGCAGGTCCGCGCGGACGGCGTCCTGCTCGCCGATGGCGCGCTCCTCCCCGCGGACACGGTGGTGTGGACGACGGGTTTCCGTGTGCCGGAGATCGCCCGCGAGGCCGGGTTCGCGGTGGACGACCAGGGCCGCATGGTCGTCGACGAGACACTGCGCTCGGTGTCGCACCCGGATGTGTACGCCATCGGTGACGCGGCCGCCGCCCGTCGGCAGAACGGGCAGGAGCTGCGCATGGCCTGCGCCACCGGGCTGCCGGCCGCCGGGCACGTGGCCCAGGCGATCACTGACCGTCTCGCGGGCCGCACCCCGCGCCCGCTGCGCTTCCGCTACGTCAACCAGTGCCTGAGCCTGGGCCGCCGCGATGGTCTCATCCAGTTCGTGCGCGACGACGACACCCCCGTCGAGCGCGTGCTCACCGGGCGCACCGCGGCCTTCTACAAGGAGTTCGTCGTCCGTAGTGCCCTGTCCGCCCAGCGCCACCCGGCCCTGGTCAAGCTCGCGCCCCGTGGCGCGAAGGCAAGCGCCTGAACCTTCCTGGTCAGAGCAGATGCCGGGTTTCGTGGAGGGGCTGACGTCCTCGGGCCTGCCGCCAGGGCGGGCCCGGCCTCGCGGGTGAGGGTCGCGGAAGGTCAGGCGGCGTCCCAGGCCGCCTCGATCATCTGGAAGATCTCGTCCACCGCGGCCTCCGGTTCGGCCGCCTCACGGGCCAGCGCATAGGCGTCGATCACGAACCTCGCGAGCGTCCGGCAGGCCGTCGCGCTCTGCGGCAGGTCGGGATCGGCGACGAGGGCCGTGGCCAGCGACTCCGCGTGGCGCAGCCGCATCGACTCCTCGTACTCCCGCAGGGCGCGTGACTCGTCGATCATGCGGTAGATCGGGGCGGAGCCCTCGGCCGTGCAGTGCCGGACCATGGCCCGGATCTCGTGGCGCAGTGCGGGGATGAGCGGTTCATGCGGCGCGCGCCCGGTGACCGCCTGCGTGAGGCGCTGCTCGAAGTTGTCGTCCTGCTCGAACACCAGGGCCTCTTTCGAGGCGAAGTGGGAGAAGAGCGTGGTGACGGCCACGTCGGCCTCGGCGGCCACGTCACGGATGCCCACCGCGTCGTACCCACGGTCCAGGAAGAGCCGCAGGGCGGTGTCGGCGATCTTCTGGCGGGTCGCGGCCTTCTTGCGTTCGCGGCGTCCGGTCGTCGGCACGGTCATGGCCTGACACTACCAGATTCAAAACAAAAACCGTTTCAAAACCCTAACCGCTAGTGCTACGGTCGGCGGCATGAAGAGAGTGAGCTTCGCCGAGTTCGGCGGTCCGGACGTTCTCCACCTCGAAGACGCCGAGGAGCCCCACGCGGGCCC
Source organism: Streptomyces sp. NPDC043996 (assembly GCF_056435225.1). Lineage (NCBI taxonomy): Bacteria > Bacillati > Actinomycetota > Actinomycetes > Kitasatosporales > Streptomycetaceae > Streptomyces > Streptomyces sp. NPDC043996. Next base: position 352,529 of record NZ_JBWKEY010000010.1, read on the forward strand.
CGGCCAGATACGCATCGCCGTGCGGGTGGCGGGTGTGAACCCCGTCGACTGGAGGATCCGCGAAGGCCAGTTCCAGCAGGCCCGCCCGATCGAGCTGCCCGCCGGGGTCGGGCAGGACGCCGCCGGGGTGGTGGACGAGGTCGGTGCGGGCGTCGAAGGGGTCGAAGCCGGAGACCACGTATTCGGACGCGGCTCGAACACGTACGCCGAGTTCGCCGTCCTTGCGGCCTGGGCCCATAAGCCCGAGAGCCTGACGTTCGAAGAGGCCGCCGGATACCCCTCCGTGGTGGAGACCGCGCTGCGCGTCCTCCATGAGGTCGGGGTGCGGCCTGGGCAGACGCTGCTGGTCAGCGGCGCGTCCGGGGGTGTCGGATCGGCGGCGCTCCAGATCGCCCGCGACCGCGGCATCACGGTGATCGGCACGGCCGGGGCCGCGAACCAGGACTATCTGCGTGGCCTGGGCGCCCTGGCCACGACGTACGGCGAGGGCTGGGTCGAGCGGGTGCGAAGGCTCGGCCCTGTCGACGCGGCGCTCGACCTGGCCGGATCTGGCGTGATCCGTGAACTCGCCGAACTGACCGGCGACCCGCGGAAGGTGATCTCGATCGCCGACCTCAGCGCGCCGGACCTCGGCGCCCGGTTCTCCGGCGTGACCGGGAACGTGCCGCGAGCCCTCGCCGAGGCCGCCGACCTCATCGCGCGGGGCAAGCTCCACATTCCGGTCGAGAAGTCGTACCCGCTCGCCGACGCGGCGGCGGCGCACATCGACAGCCAGGCCGGTCACACCCGAGGACGCCGGATCATCGTCGTCTGAGCCGCTGCCCCGCACCGGTGGCACCGCCCCGCAGGCCGCCTTCCTTCCAGTGACCCAGCCGCAGCCATCCCGCAGGTGCACGACACGCAAAGGAGCCCCATGCGCACCCCTGTCACGATCATCGGCGCCGGTCTCGGCGGCCTCGTCCTGGCCCGCGTCCTGCACCTCCATGGCATCCCCGCCACGGTCTACGAGGCGGAGTCCTCCCCGGCGGCGCGCTCGCAGGGCGGGATGCTCGACATCCACGAGCGCAACGGCCAACTCGCCCTCAAGGCGGCCGACCTGATGGACGAGTTCCAAGCCCTCGTCCTGGAGGGCCGCCAAGCGATACGGCTCCTCGACCGGAACGGAACCGTCCTGTTCGAAAGGGCCGATGACGGCACCGGCACAAGCCCCGAGGTGCAGCGCGGCGAGCTACGGCGGATCCTGCTCGACGCACTCCCTGACGGCACCGTGCGATGGGGCCACAAGGCCACCGGCGTCCGCGCCCTCTCCGGGGGCCGCCACGAGGTGACCTTCGCGGGCGGCGCCACCGCCGTCACGAGCCTGCTGATCGGCGCGGACGGCGCGTGGTCACGCGTCCGCCCGCTGCTCTCCGCCGCCACACCCGCATACGTCGGCCGGTCCTTCGTCGAGACCCGCCTGCCCGACGCCGACACCCGGCACCCGGCCACCGCGAAGGCGGTCGGTGGCGGGACACTCGTGGCACTCGACCCGGACGGGAACGGGAAGTGGCTCGTGGCGCACCGGGAGCAGGGCGGAACCCTCCACTCCTACATCACACTGGCCAAGCCGCAGGACTGGTTCGCCACCGTCGATTTCACCGATGCCGCCGCGGCCACCGCGCGGATCGCGGAGGAGTACGACGGCTGGGCACCGGAACTCACCGCCCTGATCACCGAAGGCGACACCGCACCGGTCCTGCGCCCCCTCCACGCGCTGCCGGTCGGGCACCGCTGGGACCGAGTGCCGGGAGTGACCCTGCTCGGCGACGCCGCCCACCTCGCGACGCCCAACGGTGAAGGCGCGGGCCTGGCGATGCAGGACGGCGCCGAACTCGGAAAGGCCCTCGCCGCACACCCCGACGACGTCGAGGCAGCCCTCATCGCGTACGAGCGGAACCTGTTCCCCCGCGGCGCCGCGGCCGCCGCCGCGGTCGCCCACGACCCCACTCCCCAGGAGATGATCAGTTTCTTCACGGGCCCCGGAATCCAAGACCCCGCGGCCTTGTGCGTTACGTCTGCGCCATGTCCACGAAGCGCGAGTAGTGGCCCTGGAAGGCGACCGTGATCGTCGCCGTGGGGCCATTACGGTGCTTGCCCACGATGATGTCCGCCTCGCCCGCGCGCGGTGACTCCTTCTCGTAGGCGTCCTCGCGGTGCAACAGGATCACCATGTCGGCGTCCTGCTCGATGGAGCCGGATTCACGCAGGTCGGAGACCTGGGGCTTCTTGTCGGTGCGCTGCTCGGGGCCACGGTTCAGCTGCGAGAGCGCGATGACCGGAACCTCCAGCTCCTTGGCGAGCAGCTTCAGGTTTCGCGACATGTCCGAGACTTCCTGCTGGCGGCTCTCGGCGCGCTTCGAGCCACCGGACTGCATGAGCTGCAGATAGTCGATGATCACGAGCTTGATGTCGGCGCGCTGCTTGAGGCGGCGGCACTTCGCGCGGATCTCCATCATCGACAGGTTCGGGGAATCGTCGATGTAGAGCGGCGCCGCCGAGACCTCGGGCATGCGGCGCGCGAGCCGGGTCCAGTCCTCGTCCGTCATCGTGCCGGAGCGCATGTGGTGCAGCGCCACGCGCGCCTCCGCGGACAGCAGGCGCATCGCGATCTCGTTGCGCCCCATTTCCAGGGAGAAGATGACGCTGGGCAAGTTGTGCTTGATGGAGGCGGCGCGCGCGAAGTCGAGGGCCAGGGTGGACTTACCCATGGCGGGGCGGGCCGCGATGACGATCATCTGGCCGGGGTGCAGGCCGTTCGTCAACGAGTCGAAGTCGGTGAAGCCGGTGGGCACGCCCGTCATCTCGCCGCTGCGGGAGCCGATCGCCTCGATCTCGTCGAGCGCGCCCTCCATGATGTCCGCGAGCGGCAGATAGTCCTCGCTGGTGCGCTGCTCGGTGACGGCGTAGATCTCGGCCTGGGCACTGTTGACGATCTCGTCGACGTCGCCGTCCGCCGCGTATCCCATCTGCGTGATGCGCGTGCCCGCCTCGACCAGGCGGCGCAGGACCGCGCGCTCGTGCACGATCTCCGCGTAGTACTCGGCGTTCGCCGCCGTCGGGACCGTCTGGACCAGCGAGTGCAGATACGAGGGGCCGCCGACCTTGGTGATCTCACCGCGCTTGGTGAGCTCGGCGGCGACCGTGATGGGGTCGGCGGGCTCGCCCTTGGCGTACAGGTCGAGGATCGCGGTGAAGACCGTCTCATGGGCCGGGCGGTAGAAGTCGTGCCCCTTGAGCACCTCGACGACGTCCGCGATGGCGTCCTTCGACAGCAGCATGCCGCCGAGCACGGACTGCTCCGCGTCCAGGTCCTGAGGCGGTACGCGCTCGAACGAGGGGCCGCCGCCGTCCCAGCCGCGATCGTGCTGCTCGTCACGGCCTCGGCCGCCGTCGCGGCGCGGGCCGGACACGGGCAGACGGTCCTCCGGACCACTGTCGGCCCACGGGTCGTCCAAGGGCTCGGAAATGCTCACCGGGCCGCCTCCTCCCGTCCGCCGCGCGGACCTCGCCGTGCCCTTCTTTCCTACGGCACGACACTGACAAATAAGGGGGCCCAGCTCCGGTTCTGACGCGTCGGATTTGCCTGGTTTCCGCGAGGACAGCACGAGGCGGGCGCCGCACCACGGTAGGCCCGCGGGCACCGTCAGCCAATCTGGTTATCCACAGGCGCTGTGTATGACGGGCCCGATGCTGTGGAGAACCCCGGGAAACCTGTGCACGACCCGGTGGACAGCCCTGTGAACAAGCCCTCAGGGCACTTTCCGCACCCGCTCTGACCTGCACCTTTCCCATCCACCGGCTGTGCAGAAGAAAAACTTCCCCGGTCGGCCCAAGATCTCCCCGCGCGTGGTCGGCCGCGACGCCCAACCCGGACCCGAGTAAGGGTCCTAAGTCAATTGCATCTCTTACCTGTGGAAGATTAGATTGGTGCCCATGACACAGGCTCCCGCGGCGCCCAAGGCCGCCCGGCGACGACACGACCGAGAGATCGTCGCACTCGCCGTCCCCGCCTTCGGCGCGCTCGTGGCGGAGCCTCTCTTCGTCATGGCCGACAGCGCCATCGTCGGCCACCTCGGCACCGCGCAGCTCGCCGGTCTCGGCATCGCCTCGGCCCTCCTGACCACGGCCGTCAGCGTCTTCGTCTTCCTCGCCTACGCCACCACCGCCGCCGTATCCCGACGCGTCGGCGCCGGAGACCTCCAGGCCGCCATCCGGCAGGGCATGGACGGCATCTGGCTCGCCCTGATCCTCGGCGCCGCCGTCATCGCCGTCGCTCTGCCCACGGCGCCCGCGGTCGTGGACCTCTTCGGCGCCTCCGACTCGGCGGCACCGTACGCGATCACCTATCTGCGGATCTCCATCCTCGGCATCCCCGCGATGCTGGTGGTGCTCGCCGCCACCGGTGTCCTGCGCGGCCTCCAGGACACCAAGACACCGCTGTACGTGGCCGTGGGGGGCTTCGTCGCGAACGGCTTGCTCAATGTGCTCCTCGTCTACGGCGCGGGCCTCGGCATCGCCGGGTCCGCCTGGGGCACCGTGCTCGCCCAGTTCGGCATGGCCGCCGTCTATCTGACCGTCGTCGTCCGTGGCGCCCGGCGCCACGGCGCCTCACTACGCCCGGACGCGGCCGGGATCAGGGCCTGCGCACAGGCCGGCGTCCCGCTCCTGGCCCGCACCCTGTCGCTGAAGGCGATCCTCGTCATCGCCACCGCCGTGGCCGCCCGCCTCGGCGACGCCGACATCGCCGCCCACCAGATCGTCCTGTCCCTGTGGAGCCTGCTGTCCTTCGCCCTGGACGCCATCGCGATCGCCGGGCAGGCCATCATCGGCCGCTACCTGGGAGCGAACGACGCGGAAGGCGCGCGCGACGCCTGCCGCCGCATGGTGCAGTGGGGCTTCGCCTCGGGTGTCGTCCTCGGCCTGCTCGTCATCGTGGCCCGGCCCGTCTTCGTCCCGCTGTTCACCAGCGACAGCGCCGTCCAGGACGCGGCGCTGCCCGCCCTGATGGTGATAGCCCTGGCCCAGCCGATCTGCGGCATCGTCTACGTCCTCGACGGCGTCCTCATGGGCGCGGGGGACGGGCCCTATCTGGCCTGGGCGATGCTGATCACCCTGGCGGTGTTCACGCCTGTCGCGCTGCTCGTGCCCACCCTCGGTGGGGCACTCACCACCCTGTGGGTCGCGATGACGCTCATGATGACCGTGCGCATGCTCACGCTGTGGCTGCGCTCCCGGTCGGGCCGCTGGATCGTCACAGGGGCGACGCGCTGACGCGAGCGCGGGCCACCGGCCACCGGCCACCAGCCACCAGCCACCAGCCACCAGCCACCAGCCACCAGCTGGAGCCAACACGATGTTTCACGTGAAACGGCCGTTTCACGTGAAACGGTCAGCTCCACCGCACCCCACGGCGAACTCCACACCGCGCCTCCACGGCGAAGGGACCGCACCCCATGGGTGCGGCCCCTTCACTCAGTCCTGCGAGCGCAATGCTCAGGCAGCGACGACCTCGACGTTGACCTTGGCGGCAACCTCGGGGTGCAGACGCACGGACGTCGCGTGGGCGCCCAGCGTCTTGATCGGCGCGCCCAGCTCGACGCGGCGCTTGTCGACCTTCGGGCCACCGGCAGCCTCGATCGCCGAAGCGACGTCGGCCGGGGTGACGGAACCGAAGAGACGACCGGCGTCGCCGGAGCGGACGGCCAGACGGACCTTGACGCCCTCGAGCTGGGCCTTGATCTCGTTGGCCTGCTCGATGGTCGCGATCTCGTGGATCTTGCGCGCACGACGGATCTGCGCGACGTCCTTCTCGCCACCCTTGGTCCAGCGAATCGCGAAGTTCCGCGGGATCAGGTAGTTGCGAGCGTAGCCGTCCTTGACGTCGACGACGTCGCCAGCGGCACCGAGGCCGGAGACCTCGTGGGTCAGGATGATCTTCATGTTTCGGTCACCCTTCCCTTATCGCGCGGTGGACGTGTAGGGCAGCAGCGCCATCTCACGGCTGTTCTTCACGGCCGTGGCGACGTCACGCTGGTGCTGCGTGCAGTTGCCGGTCACGCGGCGGGCACGGATCTTGCCGCGGTCGGAAATGAACTTCCGCAGCATGTTCGTGTCCTTGTAGTCCACGTACTGGACCTTGTCCTTGCAGAAAGCGCAGACCTTTTTCTTCGGCTTGCGCACAGGCGGCTTCGCCATGGTGTTTCTCCTGTGTGATCAAGAAGTGTGGGTACGACCCGCCTTCTCGCCCTGAGGCCTACGGCCCGAGGCTAGAAGGGGGGCTCGTCCGAGTAGCCGCCGCCGGAGCCGCCGGAGTTTCCACCCCAGCCGCCACCGCCGCCGCCCTGCTGCTGACCGCCGCCACCGGCGGCCGGCGCACCGGTCGCCCAGGGGTCGTCGGCGGGAGCACCGCCGCCACCCTGCTGCTGGCCGCCGCCGGAGCCACCGCCCCAGCCGCCGCCCTGCTGGCCGCCGCCACCGCCGCCGTATCCACCCTGGCCGCCGCGACCGGTGGTCTTGGTGACCTTGGCCGTGGCGTTCTTCAGGCTGGCGCCGACTTCCTCGACGTCCAGCTCGTAGACCGTGCGCTTGATGCCCTCACGGTCCTCGTAGGACCGCTGCTTCAGCCGGCCCTGCACGATGACGCGCATGCCTCGCTGGAGCGACTCAGCGACGTTCTCCGCCGCCTGACGCCAGACCGAGCAGGTCAGGAACAGGCTCTCGCCGTCCTTCCACTCATTGGTCTGCCGGTCGAAGGTGCGGGGAGTGGACGCGACGCGGAACTTCGCGACCGCCGCACCGGACGGGGTGAAGCGCAGCTCGGGGTCGTCGACAAGATTGCCGACGACCGTGATGACGGTCTCGCCTGCCATTGGGGGTACCTCTCGGCGGGTTTGCTGCTGGCTGCTGGTACTGCTACTCGGATCCCGAGTGCCGCTGAGCCTCAGGGCTCAACGGAGCTGAGCCAGGGCTCAGTGGGTCTCGGGACGGAGGACCTTGGTCCGGAGGACCGACTCGTTCAGGTTCATCTGGCGGTCGAGCTCCTTGACGACCGCAGGCTCGGCCTGCAGGTCGATGACCGAGTAGATGCCCTCGGGCTTCTTCTTGATCTCGTACGAGAGACGACGACGGCCCCAGGTGTCGACCTTCTCGACCTTTCCGTTGCCCTCACGGACGACGGAGAGGAAGTTCTCGATCAGCGGGGAGACAGCTCGCTCCTCGAGATCGGGGTCGAGGATGACCATCACCTCGTAGTGACGCATGTGGAACCCACCTCCTTTGGACTCAGCGGCCACGGTCGTTCCGTGGCAGGAGGGTCGTGATGCGTAAGCAACGGTATCGGCCACCACTGACAATTGAGCGCCCCGATCGGAGGTCCGAGGGGAGCCGTGTCATGCGGCTGTACCAGTCAGTGACTGGGCAGTGACTGATCAAGGCAGACACCGGTGCAGACGGTACAGACTACCCGCACAGAGGCTTCCGGTTGAAATCCGACGGCGGGCGGGCAGAATCTGTACACATCGGGTGTGTATGGCGCTACGATGCGCTGCTCTCCGCGGGAGGTGCCTCCATGGCACAGACAATGCGACGCGACACCGCCGGCTCGCTCTTCGCCACCGACGGCAAGCCTCATCCGCTCCAGGACACGCTCCTGGGCGTGACGCTGATCCTCGGCGCGATCGCCTTCGTGTCCGCGATGTTCCACAACCTCCATCTGCTCAGCTCCTGGACCGGCCTGGTGGGGATCTTCACCGGCGCGTACGGGCAGTTCATCTCGGTCACGACGCGGGAGCGCTTCTTCCTGATCGTCGGCCTCGGCGCGTGCGCCGTCGGCTTCTTCCTCGGCATGGCGCACGGCGGCCTCTTCGGAGGCCTCTGGTGACCACCGGCGGCCTCTGGTGACCGACAGCGGCCTCCCGTGATGGGCGGGGGCCGTGGGAGACCAGAGCGCCGCCCCATTTGACCTTCCGGACCGGTTTCGGACCGGTCCGGACCACCCCTGGTCGGAGACGGACCAGAGAGAAGGTTCCATACGCCCAGACGGGGCGCTCGCAGGGCGCAGTAGGCTTCGGCGCTAGAGCCGGAGCCCCTGTACCCATGGGGACACACCAGCCCGAGGAGCGCCGCGAATGAGCCTGACCCTGAGGACCATCAGCCGAGAGCAACATCTGGCGTACATCCAGAGCCTGCCGTCGGCGAGCCATTGCCAGGTCCCCGCATGGGCAGACGTGAAGAGTGAATGGCGTTCGGAGAGCCTCGGCTGGTTCGACGAGCGGACCCACCAATTGGTGGGCGTGGGCCTGGTGCTCTACCGCCAACTGCCCAAGGTGAAGCGCTATCTCGCGTATCTGCCCGAGGGCCCGGTCATCAACTGGTACGCGCCGAACCTGGACGACTGGCTGCAGCCGATGCTCGCGCATCTGAAGAAGCAGGGCGCCTTCTCGGTGAAGATGGGCCCGCCCGTCGTCATCCGCCGCTGGGACGCTCCCGCGATCAAGTCGGGCATCCAGAACCCCGACGTGAAGCGGCTGCGCGACATCGAGGCCACGCACATCGAGCCGCGCGCCTTCGAGGTCTCCGACAAGCTGCGCCGCATGGGCTGGCAGCAGGGCGAGGACGGCGGCGCCGGATTCGGCGACGTGCAGCCCCGCTATGTCTTCCAGGTGCCGCTGGCCAACCGCTCGCTGGACGAGGTCCTCAAGAACTTCAACCAGCTGTGGCGCCGCAACATCAAGAAGGCCGAGAAGGCCGGTGTCGAGGTCGTCCAGGGCGGCTACAACGACCTGCCCGAGTGGCAGCGCCTGTACGAGATCACGGCGATCCGCGACAAGTTCCGGCCGCGGCCGCTGAGCTACTTCCAGCAGCAGTGGCGGGCCCTCAACTCCGAGGACCCCAACCGCATGCGGCTGTACTTCGCGCGGCACAACGGCGTGAACCTTTCGGCGGCGACGATGCTCGTCGTGGGCGGACACGTCTGGTACTCCTACGGCGCGTCCGACAACATCGGGCGTGAGGTCCGGCCCTCGAACGCGATGCAGTGGCGGATGCTGCGCGACGCCTACGCCTTGGGCGCTTCCGTCTACGACCTGCGCGGAATCTCCGACTCGCTGGACGAGACCGACCACCTCTTCGGCCTGATCCAGTTCAAGGTCGGCACCGGTGGCGAGGCCGTCGAATACGTCGGTGAGTGGGACTTCCCGCTGAACAAGCTGCTGCACAAGGCGCTCGACATCTACATGTCGCGTCGCTGATCCCGCGCAGTCTCCTGTCTCAATTCCCTTCATATCTCTGATACACCGCAGACCCCAGAAAGGTTCCGGGACCAGCCATGGCGCTCACGCTCTATGTCGACACCGCGCGCTGGCGGGCACACCAGAAGCACGTGCTTGACCAGTTCCCAGGCATCGTCCCGGTCTGCAAGGGCAACGGCTACGGCTTCGGACACGAGCGCCTCGCCGAAGAGGCCACGCGGTTCGGCGCCGACATCCTTGCCGTCGGGACGACCTACGAAGCCGCCCGGATCAAGGACTGGTTCGGCGGCGACCTGCTCGTCCTCACCCCGTTCCGCCGGGGCGAGGAGCCGGTTCCGCTGCCCGACCGCGTGATCCGCTCCGTGTCGTCGCTCGATGGCGTGCACGGGCTCGTGGGGGCCCGCGTCGTCATCGAGGTCATGTCCTCCATGAAGCGCCACGGCGTCAGCGAGCAGGATCTGCCGCACCTGCACGCCGCGATCGAGGACGTGCGCCTCGAGGGCTTCGCGATCCACCTGCCCCTCGACCGGCCCGACGGCTCGGACGCCGTCGACGAGGTCATCGGGTGGATGGACCGGCTGCGCACGGCGGGGCTGCCGCTGCACACGATGTTCGTCAGCCATCTCAAGGCCGATGAACTCGTGCGCCTGCGACAGCAGTTCCCGCAGACCCACTTCCGTGCGCGCATCGGCACGCACCTGTGGCTGGGCGACCACCACGCGACCGAGTACCGGGGCGCGGTCCTGGACGTGACGCGCGTCGCCAAGGGGGACCGTTTCGGCTACCGCCAGCAGAAGGCCGCGTCCGACGGCTGGCTGGTCGTGGTCGCGGGCGGCACCTCGCACGGCGTCGGCCTGGAGGCGCCGAAGGCGCTGCACGGCATGGTGCCGCGCGCCAAGGGCGTGGCCCGCGCGGGCCTCGCGACCGTCAACCGCAACCTGTCCCCGTTCGTCTGGGGCAGCAAGCAGCGCTGGTTCGCCGAGCCCCCGCACATGCAGGTGTCGCTCCTGTTCGTGCCGTCGGACGCGCCGGAGCCGACGGTGGGCGAGGAGCTCGTGGCCCATCTGCGGCACACGACCACGCAGTTCGACCGGATCGTCGATCGCTGACCCGCAGCCGCAACGGCGAAGGGCCGGGCGCGACGGATGTCGTGCCCGGCCCTTCGGCTTGTTCGCTCAGGGCGAACGGTCTTCTGTAGACCCCCACTTCACATACGTCCCGCCATCGTCCCCCTCGGGATACCGCGATGGCTGCGCCGCGGGCCCGAGGACGAACACGTCCGGCGCCCCGTCAAGGACGCCGCCGGAGGGGTCGTCGTCGCCGCTCCGCCGCACCACGTCCCGCTCGGGCATGACGATGTCGCGTACGACCACGGCGCACAGGTACAGCGTCCCCAGCAGATGAATGGCGATGGCCACTTGGTAGCCCTCGGTCGGCAGCCCCTTGTGGGCGTCTCCGCTCGTCGTGTACGCGAGGTACATCCAGATGCCGAGGAAGTACGCGACCTCGCACGCCTGCCAGATCAGGAAGTCCCGCCAGCGCGGACGGGCCAGCGCGGCGAGCGGAACCAGCCACAGCACGTACTGCGGCGAGTAGACCTTGTTGGTGAGGATGAACGCGGCCACGATCAGGAAGGCCAGCTGCGCGAAGCGGGGGCGCCTGGGCGCCATGAAGCCGAGCGCGGCGATGCCGAGGCAGGCGAGCAGCATCAGCGCGATCGCCAGTTTGTTCACGGTGTCCGTGGTCATCGGGTCGTCCATGCGCTGGGCGAGGATCAGCCAGAACGACCCGAAGTCGACGCCCCGCTCCCGGCTGAAGCTGTAGAACTTGTCCCAGCCGTCGGGCGCGCCCACCATCACCGGCAGGTTCACCGCCAGCCAGGCGCCCGCCGTCCCGATGGCGGCGGTCAAGAACTCCCGCCACTTGCCCGCCCGCCAGCACAGCACGAGCAGCGGCCCCAGCAGCAGGACGGGATAGAGCTTGGCGGCCGTGGCGAGGCCCAGCAGGATCCCGAAGGCGACCACGCGCCCCCGTGACCACATCAGCATCGCGGCGGCGGTGAGGGCGACGGCGAACAGGTCCCAGTTGATGGTGGCCGTCAGCGCGAAGGCGGGCGCCAGGGCGACCAGCAGGGCGTCCCAGGGGCGGCGCCGGTGGATGCGCGCCACGCAGACGGCGATGACGGCCGTGCAGACCATCAGCATCCCCGCGTTGACCATCCAGTAGAACTTCTCCTGGTGCTGCAGGCTGCCGCTGCCCGGCGTCAGCCAGGCGGCCACCTCCATGAACAGTCCCGTGAGCACGGGGTACTCGAGGTACTCCATGTCTCCGGGCAGCTTGTCGAAGTAGGGCACGAGCCCATCGGCGAAACCGCGGCCCTGGTAGAGGTGGGGGATGTCGGAGTAGCACGCGTGCGTGTACTGCGAGCTCGCGCCGACGAACCAGGAGCCGTTGTAGCACGGTGCCTTCTGCACCATGCCGAGCGCGAACATTCCGATGGCGACCAGTGCGATGACGCGCACGGGAGTCCACCAGTGCGCCGTGAGGAGCGCACGGCGGCCGATGGGCCCGCCGATCAGCTCGCTGCCGGCGGCGGCGACCTCGTCCCGGGCCGTGGGAAGCACGGGCCGCGGCTGCTCGCTCAGGGGTGGATGTGCGCGTGTGGGGGGCATCTTCTCTGCGCTGGGCATGCCGCTCATCCTGCCGTACCTGCCTCGGAACTCCGGGCGGGCGTGACGGAAGGGCCCCCGTACGCGTCAGTGGCGCCCGAGAGGATCCATCGGCCAAGAGGAGCGTGGCGGGGCGATGCGCGGCCCTCAGCGGGAAGCCTTCGGAGAAACGACAAGGCCGCCGCACCTCCTCGGTGCGGCGGCCTTGTTTCACGTGAAACACACGGTTTCACGTGAAACACACGCGGAAGCGTCCGGCGTCAGTCGCCGCCGGTCGGCCCGCCGAAGATCCCTCCGTCGTTGCCGTTATGGCCGTTCCCATTGCCATTGCCATTGCCATTGCCGCTGCCGTTGTCATTGCCGCCGTCGTCGCCCGTAGGCGGTGGTGTCTGGCCGCCCGGGTCGCCGATCACGCCGCCGTTGTCGTCACCGCCGTTGTCGTTCCCTCCGTCGTCCTCGCAGCCCGGCTTCCCCGGCTTGCAGGAGCCGGTGGGGTCGGGGGTCTCCGACGGAGGGGGTTCGGAGGACTTGGTCTCCGTGGGCGTGGGCGACGGGGTTTCGCTCGGCTCCGGTTCCTCGGTCTGCGTCGGCGGAGGCGCCACCGGCTGGCCGACGATCTCTCCGATCGGCCCAGGCGTCGGGAAGGGGATCGAGCGCTCGTTCTTGAGCGCCTCCTCCATGTAGTCCTTCCAGATCTGCGCGGGGAACGAGGCACCGTGGATCTTCTGCTCTCCACCCGTGCCGAACATCTCGAGGAACTCGCGCTTCTTGTTGCTCTCGTCGTCGTCCATCCGGTACATGCTGATCGCCGTGGACAGCTGCGGGGTGTAGCCGACGAACCAGGCGGACTTGTTGCCGTCGGTCGTACCGGTCTTGCCCGCCACCTGGCGACCGGGCAGCTTCGCCGCGGTACCGGTGCCCTTCTCGACGACGGTCCTCAGGACGTCCGTGACGTTGTTGGCCACCTCGGGGCTGAAGGCGCTCTTGGTATCGCCGTCGTGCGTGTAGACCGATTCGCCTTCCCGCTTGATCTCCTTCACCGAGTACGGCTCGCGCTGCTTGCCGCTGGCCGCGAACGTGGCGTACGCGCCGGCCATGCGGATCGCGCTCGGTGAGGAGGTGCCGAGGGAGAAGGACGGATAGGTGGCGCCCGCCATGGACCTGTCGTCCCGCAGGCCCGCGTCTATGGCCGCGGCCTTCACCTTGTCGAGCCCGACGTCCATGCCGAGCTGCACATAGGCGGAGTTGACCGACTCCCGCATCGCCTCACGCAGGTCGATCTTGTAGGACGGCGCGTTGTAGGACCGGTCACCGTCGTTGGTCTGGAGCCATTCCTTGCCGTCCTTGTCCTGCCAGACGGTGCCGTCGTAGTTCTTGATCTTGAGCTTGTTCTTGCCGCTGTACAGGCTCTTCGGGTTGATGATGGTGCGCTGGCCGTCCGCCTGTTCCGCGATGCCGTTCTTGTCGCGGATGCCGTTCTTGAAGGCGGCCGCCAGGACGAAGGGCTTGTACGTGGAGCCGACCTGGGCGCCGGTCGTGTCGGCGTTGTTGGTGAAGTGCTTGGTCGCGTCCTCACCGCCGTAGATGGCCTCGATCTCACCGGTCTTCGGATTCACCGAGGCACCGCCGAACTGGACGTGCTTGTCCTTGTCCGGGCGCACATCGGGCTTGATCTTGGCCTTGCGGACCTTCTGGACCGCCTTCTCGAGCTCCTTGACCTTCTTCCTGTCGAAGGTCGTGTGGATCTCGAAGCCGCCCTTTTCCAGTTGCTGGCTGGTGATGTCGGTGTTGTTGACGACGTACGCCTTGGCGAGCGAGACGAGATAGCCGATCTGACCGCTCAGCTTGACGTTCGAGCGCGGGCTCTTCAGCTTCGGGAACTTGGTGTACTTGTCGCGCTGGGCGGCCTCCATACGGCCGTCCTTGACCTCTTCGTCGAGGATCCAGGCCCAGCGCTTCTTGGCCCGCTCTCTGTTGGCGTCCGCGGAGGCCGCAGGGTCGATCTCCGGGTAGCCCGCGGGGTCGTAGTACGTGGCGCCCTTCAGGACCGTCGCGAGCAGCGCGCACTCGCTCGGGTTCAGCTTCTCCGCGTCCTTGCCGAAGTAGGCACGGGCGGCGGCCTGGATGCCGTAGGCGTTGCGGCCGTAGTAGGCGGTGTTGAGATACCCCGCCATGATCTCTTCCTTGCTGACGGTCCGGCCGACCTTTATGGAGATGAAGAGCTCTTTGAACTTACGGGTGAACGTCTGCGACTGGTCGTCCAGGCGGGCGTTCTTCACGTACTGCTGCGTGATGGTCGAGCCGCCCTGGGTCTGACCGCCCTTCGCCATGTTGACCATGGCGCGGGCGATGCCCATCGGGTCGACGCCCTTGTCCTGGTCGAAGGTCTTGTTCTCCGCCGAGATGACGGCGTTGCGCATCGCCTCGGGGATGTCCTCGTACTTGATGATCTGGCGGTTGGTCTCACCGCCGGTCGCGACCATCTGCGAGCCGTCGGCCCAGTAGTAGACGTTGTTCTGGGCGATGGCGGTGTCGGCGACCTTCGGCACCTCCACCAAGGCGTACGCGATGCCCGCGACCGCCAGCAGGCTGCCGAAGAAGCCGATGATCAATCCGGTGACCAGGCGCCACGACGGAATCCAGCGGCGCGGACCGCTCTTGCCCGCGCGCGGATAGTCGATGAAGCGCTTCTTGGCCGGGCCGTAGCCCCGCCCGCGGCCTCGGCCCGAGGGCTCTGCGCCACGGCGGCGCCCACCGCCCACGGAGCCGTTGCGGGCGGCGCGCCTGGCCTCGGCCCGCCCCCCGTACGATCGCTCCTCGCCTTCAAGGGCCCCGGGCCCGTGCGACGAGGGCGGCGGTTCACTGGCTCCTCGCGGCGCGGCGCGGCGCCCCGACGGCGCGGCGGACGCGCCGCGCCTGGCCGCGGCGCGTCCGCCGCCCTGCGGCGGTTTGCGACGGTGCTCGCTCATCGAACGACTACTCCTCGGGCAGGCGCGGTGTTCCGCGCCTGGAAACGGCAGCTGGTTTCCGGTCCCCCCGATGTACGGATGCGTCCGTTCCGGCACCCATCCGCACGGCACCGGGGCCGACGACGCCATCCCGCGTCACTCGGTTCCCGGCGGTATGCATGGCGCACAGACTACGCACCGTCAAAACCCTCTTAGCGCTGAAGTTCACCCCAAAACAGGCAAGTTACTTCCTACGAATCGGTGATGTGACGCCGTTCACCGTTCCCCCTCTTGTCGCAGCAGGCACGTCGTTCTATCGTCGTGATGTATCGAGCCGATACATCAGCTCGGCATAAAGGGCCGTCACCGGCAGACCGGACAGACAGGAGGAGACCATGAGCAGGCGCTCAGGCATCCTCGAGTTCGCTGTCCTCGGCCTGCTCCGCGAGTCCCCGATGCACGGCTACGAGCTGCGTAAACGGCTCAACACATCACTGGGCGTGTTCCGCGCCTTCAGCTACGGGTCGCTGTACCCGTGCTTGAAGACTCTGGTGGCCAACGGGTGGTTGATCGAGGAGTCGGGCACCACCACCGAAGCCCTGGCGGCCCCGCTGGCCGGGCGCCGCGCCAAGATCGTCTACCGGCTGACGGCGGAAGGTAAGGAACACTTCGAGGAACTGCTCTCGCAGACCGGCCCCGACGCGTACGAGGACGAGCACTTCGCCGCCCGCTTCGCCTTCTTCGGGCAGACCTCGCGAGACGTCCGGATGCGGGTGCTCGAAGGGCGCCGCAGCCGCCTGGAGGAGCGTCTCGAGAAGATGCGCGCCTCCCTGGCCCGCACCCGGGAGCGCCTCGACGACTACACGCTTGAGCTGCAGCGCCATGGAATGGAGTCCGTGGAGCGCGAAGTGCGCTGGCTGAACGAGCTCATCGAGAGCGAGCGAGCGGGACGCGACCAGCAACGGTCCGCCCCCGAAGGCTCCGCTCAGCAGAACAGCACAGCTGGGGAGTCGGGCGTCCTGCCCCGGCGGCGGGGCAGCACCCCGCCGCCGGATGCGTCCGACGACACCACCAAGTGAGGCCCCGCACTCCGCGGGGCGTCATCCGGAATACCGAGATCACACAGGGAGCAACCGGAATGGGTTCGGTT
This sequence comes from Streptomyces sp. NPDC043996, assembly GCF_056435225.1. Classification (NCBI taxonomy): domain Bacteria; kingdom Bacillati; phylum Actinomycetota; class Actinomycetes; order Kitasatosporales; family Streptomycetaceae; genus Streptomyces; species Streptomyces sp. NPDC043996. Next base: position 368,583 of record NZ_JBWKEY010000010.1, read on the forward strand.
CGCGTAGCCATCGTCGGCGTGGGCAACTGCGCCGCCTCGCTGGTCCAGGGCGTCGAGTACTACAAGGACGCCGACCCGGCCAGCAAGGTCCCGGGCCTGATGCACGTCCAGTTCGGCGACTACCACGTCGGTGACGTCGAGTTCGTCGCCGCCTTCGACGTCGACGCGAAGAAGGTCGGCCTCGACCTCGCGGACGCCATCGGTGCCAGCGAGAACAACACCATCAAGATCTGCGACGTGCCGAACAGCGGCGTCCAGGTCCAGCGCGGCCACACCCACGACGGTCTGGGCAAGTACTACCGCCAGACCATCGAGGAGTCCACCGAGGCCCCGGTCGACGTCGTCCAGGTCCTCAAGGACAAGCAGGTCGACGTCCTGGTCTGCTACCTGCCGGTCGGTTCCGAGGACGCCGCGAAGTTCTACGCGCAGTGCGCCATCGACGCCAAGGTCGCCTTCGTCAACGCCCTCCCGGTCTTCATCGCCGGCACCAAGGAGTGGGCGGACAAGTTCACCGAGGCGGGCGTCCCGATCGTCGGTGACGACATCAAGTCGCAGGTCGGCGCCACCATCACGCACCGCGTCATGGCGAAGCTGTTCGAGGACCGCGGTGTCCGTCTCGAGCGCACCATGCAGCTGAACGTCGGCGGCAACATGGACTTCAAGAACATGTTGGAGCGCGACCGCCTCGAGTCCAAGAAGATCTCGAAGACGCAGGCCGTCACCTCGCAGATCCCCGACCGCGAGCTGGGCGAGAAGAACGTCCACATCGGCCCGTCCGACTACGTCGCGTGGCTCGACGACCGCAAGTGGGCGTACGTCCGCCTCGAGGGCCGTGCCTTCGGCGATGTCCCGCTGAACCTGGAGTACAAGCTCGAGGTCTGGGACTCCCCGAACTCGGCCGGTGTCATCATCGACGCCCTGCGCGCCGCGAAGATCGCCAAGGACCGCGGCATCGGCGGCCCGATCCTGTCGGCGTCCTCGTACTTCATGAAGTCCCCGCCGGTGCAGTACTTCGACGACGAGGCCTTCGCGAACGTCGAGAAGTTCATCAAGGGCGAGGTCGAGCGCTGACCGCGCTGAACACCTGACCTGCCGAGGGTCCCCGGGTCGTCCGCCCGGGGACCCTCCGCGTATGTGAGGCTGTGCGCCATGGCTGTCGTCGGTGACCTGCGCGTTCTGCTGCGCCTTCGGGACTTCCGGCGGCTGCTCGCCGTGCGGCTGCTCTCCCAGGGCGCGGACGGCGTCTACCAGGTCGCGCTCGCCACCTACGTGGTCTTCTCGCCGGAGAAGCAGACCTCGCCCGCGGCGATCGCCTCCGCGATGGCGGTCCTGCTGCTCCCGTACTCGCTCGTCGGCCCGTTCGCCGGTGTCCTGCTCGACCGCTGGCCGCGCCGTCAGGTGCTCGTGTACGGCAACGTGCTGCGGGCCGTCCTCGCGTCCGTCACGGCCGCGCTCATGCTCGGCGGTGCGCCGGACTGGCTCTTCTACGCCTCCGCCCTGTGCGTCACGGCCGTCAACCGCTTCGTCCTCGCGGGCCTCTCGGCGTCCCTGCCGCGCGTCGTCGACGCCGAGCGGCTCGTCATGGCCAACGCCCTGTCACCGACCGCAGGGACGCTCGCGGCCACCGCGGGCGGCGGGCTCGCCTTCGTCGTCCGCATCGTCGTCGCGGACTCGGACGCGGCCGTCGTCCTCCTCGGTGCCGCCCTCTATCTGTGCTCGGCACTGGCCTCGCTGCGCATGTCCCGCGAGCTTCTCGGCCCGGAGAAGGAGTTGGTGCAGCCGCAGCTGCGGGTGGCGCTCGCGGGGACCGCGCGCGGTCTCCTCGCGGGCGTACGCCATCTCGCCGCGCGCCGTCAGGCCGCGTACGCCCTGCTGTCGATGACGCTGATGCGCTTCTGCTTCGGCGCCCTGACGGTCATGGTGCTGATGCTGTGCCGGTACGCGTGGTCATCGTCGCAGGACGACGGGCTCGCGCTCCTCGGGGTCGCCGTGGCGTTCTCCGGCGCCGGATTCTTCGTGGCCGCCGTGGTGACGCCATGGGCGGTGGGGAGGCTCGGCGCCCGCGGCTGGATGATCGCCTGCGCGGCCGCCGCCGCGGTCCTCGAACCCGCCCTTGGCCTGCCCTTCGCGCCGGGTCCGATACTCGCTGCCGCCTTCGTCCTCGGACTCACCACCCAAGGCGCCAAGATCGCCACGGACACGGTCGTGCAGTCAGCGGTGGACGACGGCTTCCGCGGCCGGATCTTCTCCGTGTACGACGTGCTGTTCAATGTCGCCTTTGTCGGAGCGGCGGGCGTGACGGCGCTGATGCTGCCCCCGGACGGCGTATCGGTCCCACTGGTTGCCTCAGTGGCGCTGATTTATGCAGCAATTGCTATCGCTATGGCCAGGTTTGGGAAGCAGTAAGTGTCACATCAGTGCCACAGAGCTCGTCTGAGGTGCATGGCGCGCGTGGGAGCCCGATAACTTACGGGGGTCGTTTCGCGCCATCGCGCTCCTTTCCCGCCTCACGCTTTCCTCTAGGGGGATCCCCGTGTCCACTCCGCCGCCCCAGGGCCAGAACCCGTTCGCTCAGGGCCAGCCGCCTGCCGGTCCGCCGCAGGGCGGTGCCCCGTACGGCCAGCCTCAGGGTGCGGGCGCCCCGTACGGCCAGACGCCTCCTCCGTACCCGCAGCACCCGGGTGCTCCGCAGCAGGGCGTCCCCTTCTACCAGGGCGGCCCGGACGCCGTGGCGCCCCGCAAGAGCAAGAAGAAGTTCATATTCATCGGCGTGGCCGTGGTCGCGATCGCGGCCATCGCGGGCGGTGCCGTGCTGGCAGGGCAGGACGAGGCCTCGGCCGCCGAGGTCGGCGACTGCATGAGCATCGGCAACCCGACCAACTCCACCAACCCGGAGCTGAAGATCGTGGACTGCGGTGACAAGAAGGCCAAGTACAAGGTCATGCAGAAGAAGGACAGCGGGAGCTGCGACCGCCGGAAGTACGCCGAGTACCGGGAGACGGGCGGCGGCGATGACTTCACCCTCTGCCTGAAGCCCTACGTGCCGACCGGCTCTTGATGACGCGGGCGCCACGCGCTTGATGACCGGCACTCCGCGCGCCTGAGGTCAGCACACACCGAGGGGCCATGTTTCACGTGAAACATGGCCCCTCGGCCTACCCGGGTGGGGTGATGTTTCACGTGAAACATCACCCCACCCGCTCGCTCAGCTCTCCGCGTTCTGCGCGGCCCACCACTCCTTGAGTGCGGCGGCGGCCGCGTCCCGCCCCATGGGGCCGTTCTCCAGGCGCAGCTCCAGCAGGAACTTATAGGCCTTGCCGATCACCGGCCCGGGGCCCACGCCCAGGACCTCCATGATGTCGTTGCCGTCCAGGTCGGGACGGATCGCGTCCAGCTCCTCCTGCTCCTGCAGGCGTGCGATGCGCTCCTCCAGACCGTCGTACGCCCGGGAGAGCGCGTTGGCCTTGCGCTTGTTGCGGGTGGTGCAGTCGGAGCGGGTCAGCTTGTGCAGACGGTCGAGGAGCGGACCCGCGTCGCGCACATAGCGGCGCACCGCCGAGTCGGTCCACTCGCCCGTCCCGTAACCGTGGAACCGGAGGTGCAGCTCCACCAGCCGTGAGACGTCCTTGACGAGCTCGTTGGAGTACTTCAGAGCCGTCATCCGCTTCTTGGTCATCTTGGCGCCCACCACCTCGTGGTGGTGGAAGGAGACCCGGCCGTCCTGCTCGAAGCGGCGCGTCCTGGGCTTGCCGATGTCGTGCAGCAGTGCGGCGAGCCGCAGCGTCAGGTCCGGGCCGTTCTCCTCCAGGGCCATCGCCTGCTCGAGAACGATCAGGGTGTGGTCGTAGACGTCCTTGTGCCGGTGGTGCTCATCGCGCTCCAGGCGCAGGGCCGGGAGCTCGGGCAGCACATGGGCGGCGAGGCCGGTCTCGACGAGGAGCGCGAGGCCCTTGCGGGGGTGGGCGGACACGATCAGCTTGTTCAGCTCGTCGCGGACGCGCTCGGCGGACACGATCTCGATGCGGTCGGCCATGGCCGTCATCGCGGCGACGACGTCCGGCGCCACATCGAAGTCCAGCTGCGCCGCGAAGCGCGCGGCCCGCATCATGCGCAGCGGGTCGTCCGAGAAGGACTCCTCGGGGGTGCCGGGCGTACGCAGGACCCGCTCCGACAGGTCGTCGAGCCCACCGTGGGGGTCGATGAACTCCTTCTCGGGGAGCGCCACCGCCATCGCGTTGACGGTGAAGTCACGGCGCACGAGGTCTTCCTCGATGGAGTCGCCGTACGACACCTCGGGCTTGCGCGAGGTCCTGTCGTACGCCTCCGATCGATATGTCGTCACCTCGATCTGGAAGCGCTGCTCGGCGCCGTCCACCCGGGCGTCCTTCTGGCAGCCGACGGTGCCGAAGGCGATCCCCACTTCCCAGACGGCGTCCGCCCACGGCCGGACGATCTTCAGTACGTCCTCGGGGCGGGCGTCCGTCGTGAAGTCGAGGTCATTGCCGAGCCTGCCGAGGAGCGCGTCCCGGACCGACCCGCCGACCAGGGCGAGCGAGAACCCGGCCTCCTGGAAGCGGCGGGCGAGATCGTCCGCGACGGGGGACACACGCAGCAGCTCGCTCACGGCGCGCTGCTGCACCTGACTCAGGGCACGGGGATTGTCTTCGTTGGCGTTCGGCACAACAGAAAAGGGTACGTGCCCCGGCGCCCACGGGCCGCCCGGATTTCGACGGCTCGCCCGACAGCCCTTCGCGGCCCTCACCTCGCCCCTTGCGCCCCCGTCGGCCAGGTCTCGCGATCTTGTGGAGCAGTCCGCGGCACTTAGCCCCCGCGCACCTCGTTACCATGCGTGGACGCAGCAACCGACAACCACCGACACAGCTGACGACGACGAGGGACGGGCAACGCGTGGCCGAGGCGGCAGACTTCCCGGGGACCAGCCCCTCACCTGCCCGCCGGTGGCTCCGGCGCACAACGGCACTGCTGGCCGGGGCGCCCCTGCTGGCCGGTCTGCTCCAGCTGCCCGCGGGCTCCGCCGCGTACGCCGCCGCACCGGACGGGAAACCCGCCGGGACGGCCGCACGGGCGAGCGCCAAGAGCGTCAAGGGCGTTCAGACGGGCCTGAAGGCCGATGCCACGGGCTCCCGCACGGTCGACGTCTCACTGGACGCCCTCACGCCCAGCGCGCCCCGTGACGGCGACACGGTCACGATCTCCGGCACGGTCACGAACGAGGGCAGGCAGACGGTGACCGCGGCCCAGGTGGGCCTGCGCATCGGGCCCGCCCTCAACAGCCGCAGCCTGATCGACGCCGCCGCCAAGCGCACCGGCTTCCAGCCGGGGGCCGACGGCACCGAGGTCGGCGGCAAGTACGTCAAGAAGGTCACCAAGCTCACCCCGGGCGTCCCGCAGGACTTCAGCATCTCCGTGCCCGTCAGCGCCCTCAACCTCGGCGTGGACGGGGTCTACCAGCTTGGCGTGACGCTGACGGGGCAGACCGCGGCCCAGGCCTATCCGCAGGTGCTCGGCATCGAGCGGACGTTCCTGCCGTGGCAGGACGGCGCCGCGGAGACGAAGACCAAGACCACGTACCTGTGGCCGCTCATCTCCACCACGCACCTCACCGCGAGGACCGACTCCGACGAAGAGCAGACGCCGGTCTTCGAGAACGAGGACCTGGCGAAGGAGATCCGTCCGGGCGGCCGCCTGGAGCGGCTCGTGTCGCTCGGCGGCGACCTCGACGTCACCTGGGTCATCGACCCGGACCTGCTGGCCTCGGTCGTGGCCATGACGTCCGACTACGACGTCGAGGGGCCCGACGACACGACGGTGCCGGGCAAGAACCAGGCGATCGCCAAGCAGTGGCTCAACGAGCTCGAGAAGACGGTGAAGGACAAGGAGGTCGTCGCGCTCCCGTTCGCCGACCCCGACCTCGCCTCCCTCGCCCACAGCGGCAAGGCCGTCTCCGGCTCGCTCGGCCACCTCAAGGACGCGACCGAGGTCGGCGTCGACACGGTGGACTCGGTCCTGCACATCAAGTCGACGTCCGACTTCGCCTGGCCCGCCGACGGCGCCATCGACCCGGCCATCGTCGACGTGGCCACGTCCGCGGGCGCCCACCGGGTGATCGCCCGCAGCGACAGCCTCCGCGAGACCAACGGGCTGCTGTACACGCCGAGCGCGGCCCGGCCCATCGGCGGCGGCACCACGGCCGTGGTCGCCGACGCCCGGCTCTCCACGGCCTTCCAGGGCGACATGACGGGGGCCGAGAGCTCCACGCTCGCCGTCCAGGAGTTCCTCGCCCAGAGCCTGATGATCACGATGCAGGACCCGGGCAAGCAGCGCAGCGTCGTCGTCGCCCCGCAGCGCATGCCCACGGCGAGCCAGGCGCAGACGATGGCCAAGGCCCTGTCCGCCCTCGACGACGAGCGCTGGACGCAGCCGCAGAAGCTGTCGGCGGCCGCGAAGGCCAAGCCCGACCCGGGCGCCACCACGCGGGTGCCGTCGGCCGCCGCGTACCCGGCGTCACTGCGCAAGCGGGAGCTGCCGCGGTCGGCGTTCGAGGAGGTCCGTGGCACTCAGGACAAGCTCGACCGCTTCAAGCTGATCCTCTCCCAGCCGGACCGGGTGATCACCCCCTTCGGGCGCGCCATGGACCGCGAGATGTCCACGTCGTGGCGCGGCCGTGCGGACGCGGCCCAGGGCTTCCGCAAGGGCGTGCAGGGATATCTGACCAGCCTCATGGGCCAGGTGCGGCTGATCCAGAAGTCCGAGGCGAAGCTCTCCGGCCGCAGCGCGACGATTCCCGTGACCGTCCAGAACAACCTCGTCCAGGGCGTGGACAACCTCGAACTCCGGCTCACGTCGACGAACCCCACCCGTCTGAAGATCGGCGACGGTCTGTACGAGGAGCAGCCGGTCAAGATCACGGGCGGCGGTCACACCCAGTCCGTGAAGTTCACCACCACGGCGAACGCCAACGGCCCCGTCCGGGTCTACGCCCAGCTCTTCACCGAGGACAACCAGCCCTACGGCCAGGCCGTGCGGTTCGACGTCAACGTCACGGAGGTCACCCCCACGGTGATGCTGGTCATCGCCGGTGGCGTCCTGCTGCTCGTGCTCGCCGGGTTCCGCATGTACACCCAGCGCAAGCGGGCGGCCCGGCAGCAGGCCGAGTCGGGCCCGGACGACGGCTCCGACGGAGGCGCCGACACCACGCCCGGCACCGCCCCGGAGCCCGGTCCCGGCGCCGGTGAACCCGAGCAGCCGAGTGACCCGACGCCGGACACCGCTCCGGAAAGCACCGAGCCGTCGCACACGGGTGAGAGAGTGGACCGTTGAGCGATGTCGTGGCCGGTGGGCCCGGGGACCATGAGGTGGGGTAGACCATGAACGCGCCGTACGACGGTGAGCGCGGCCAGGGCACTGGCGGCTCCGGCGCTGCCGGGGGCCGTCCTCCGGGCCCTCATGAGGACGGCCAGGTGCCGCAGCAGGCACCGGACGCCTACGTTCAGGATGCCTACGCCCAGGACCCCTACCGAGCCCAGGACCTCTCCGCCCAGGACCCGGTCGCCGAGGCGCTCTACGACCGTGCCGCGCACCCCCCGCCCCCGCCCGGCACGTACCAGGACCCCCAGCAGCTCTACGCGCAGCCGCCGTCGCCCCCGCACGCCCCCGACCCCCGCGTGTGGGCCCAGACGCCTCCCCCAGAGCCGGACGGCGCGACCCTGCACCTGCCCTACGGCGACGACCCCCGGACGACCCAGTACGTCGGCGTGGACGACCTCGTCACCCAGGCCGGTGAAGAGCGGCACCAGCCGGACGCCTTCGCCCACCTCTTCCGCGACCAGCAGGGCAGCGGCTACCCCGGCCCCCGCGCCGAAGCCCACCAGCAGGACCCCCACCTCGGTGACGGCTACCAGGGCGACCCCCGCGGCCAGGCCTACCAGGGCGGGGCCTACCCCGCCCAGGCCCCGCAGCAGGGCGGCTACCAGGGACAACAGGGAGGCCAGTACCAGGACCCGCAGGCCGCCGGCTACCAAGGGCAGCACGGCGCCGGGTACCAGGACCCGAACCAGCAGGCCGGCTACTACGGCCAGGGCGCCGCGTACCCGTACCAGCAGGCCCCGGCGCCGTACGTCGACCCGCAGCAGACCGGCGCGCCGTACTCCTACCAGCCCGAGGCCCAGTACCCCCCGCAGAGCGGCACCCCGTACGTGAACCACCAGAACGCGCCGTACGCGAACCAGCAGGCGGGCGGCTACTACCAGGACCCGAACCAGCAGAGCGGCCAGCACCAGGAGCCCCAGTACGACATCCGGCGCCCGGCCGCCGCGCCCCCCTCCGTGCCGTCGCCCTCGCAGGAGCCCGAGCCCGCTCCGGCGCCGCCCGCGGCGAAGTCCGGCGGCCGCGCGTCCGGTCTGCTGAAGTCCAGCGCGGTGATGGCCGCGGGCACGATGGTGTCCCGCCTCACCGGCTTCGTGCGCTCCGCGATGATCGTCTCGGCCCTCGGCATCGGCCTCCTCGGCGACACCTTCCAGGTGGCCTACCAGCTGCCGACGATGATCTACATCCTCACCGTCGGCGGCGGCCTCAACTCCGTCTTCGTCCCGCAGCTCGTGCGCGCCCAGAAGAACGACGCGGACGGCGGCCAGGCGTACGCCAATCGGCTCCTGACGCTCGTCATGGTGGCTCTCGGCACGCTCACCGTGATCGGCTGGTTCGCCGCGCCGCTCCTGGTGCACCTGCTCTCCACGCCGGTGGCCAGCGACCCGGCCGCCAACGAGGTGGCCATCACCTTCGTCCGCTACTTCCTGCCCTCGATCTTCTTCATGGGCGTCCACGTGGTGATGGGGCAGATCCTCAACGCCCGCGGGAAGTTCGGCGCGATGATGTGGACCCCGGTCCTCAACAACATCGTGATCATCGCGACGCTCGGCATGTTCCTGTGGGTGTACGGCACCTCGGAGAAGTCGGGCATGCGGGTCACGTCGATCCCCGACGACGGCGTGCGGCTGCTCGGCGTGGGCGTTCTGCTCGGACTCGTCGTGCAGTCGCTCGCGATGTTCCCCTACCTGCGCGAGACCGGCTTCAAGCTGCGCCTTCGCTTCGACTGGAAGGGTCAGGGCCTCGGCAAGGCCGCCATGCTCGCCAAGTGGACGATGCTCTTCGTCCTCGCCAACCAGGCGGGCGCCATCGTCGTGACCCAGCTGGGCACCGCGGCGGTCAAGCACTCCGGCATGGACGGCACCGGCTTCTCCGCCTACTCCAACGCCCAGCTCATCTGGGGCCTCCCGCAGGCCATCATCACCGTGTCGCTGATGGCGGCCCTGCTGCCGCGCCTGTCGCGCTCGGCCCACGAGGGCGACACCGGCGCGGTGCGCGACGACATCTCCCAGGGGCTGCGCACCACCGCCGTCGCGATCGTCCCGGTCGCCTTCAGCTTCCTCGCGCTCGGCATCCCGATGTGCACCCTGATGTTCGGCTCGTCCGGCGTCAACGGCGCCACCCGCATGGGCTACATGCTGATGGCCTTCGGCCTCGGCCTGATTCCGTACTCCGTGCAGTACGTGGTCCTGCGCGCCTTCTACGCGTACGAGGACACCCGCACCCCCTTCTACAACACGGTCATCGTGGCCGCCTTCAACGCCGCGGCCTCCGCGCTCTGCTACGTGGTGCTGCCCGCCCGCTGGGCCGTCGCGGGCATGGCGGCCTCCTACGGCCTCGCCTACGCGATCGGGGTGGGTGTCGCCTGGCAGCGACTGCGTAAGCGGCTGGGGGGCGACCTGGACGGCGCGAACGTGATCCGTACGTACGCCCGCCTCGCGCTCGCCTCGGTACCGGGTGCGATTCTGGGCGCCGCGACCGGGTACGCGATCACCAAGGCTCTGGGGCAGGGCGTCTTCGGCTCGCTGGCCGCGCTGGTCGTCGGCTGCGGCGTCCTGTTCGGCGTCTTCTTCCTCGCCGCGCGGCGCATGCGCATCCAGGAGCTCAACTCCCTGGTCGGCACCGTTCGGGGGCGACTGGGGCGCTGAACCGCGGCAGTCCGCACAACCATCGTCGGCTACCGCGTGTCGTGCATAGCGGCGGACTGTGGGCACAATTGGCTTTGGCGTCTGACGAAGCGCAACGGATGGGGAGGCAGGAACGACGGTGGCGGAACGGAGCACGGCTGCCGTCGACGTGGCAGACAACAGCGGTGACGAGCCGCTGACCGCGAAGGCGGAGCAGTCCACGGCCGACGGGGTGGCCCAGAGCCGGGAGCGGGACACGGCGGACGAAAGCGCGGCGGAAGCGAAGGGGCCCTCGAGTCCGCCCGGGGCGACCACGCCCCCAGAACTGCACAGCGGCCACAAACTCGCCAGACGCTATCGCCTCGAGGAGTGCGTCACCCGTCTGGACGGTTTCAGCAGCTGGCGCGCGGTGGACGAGAAGCTGCGCCGAGCCGTGGGCGTGCACGTGCTGCCCGCGGACCATCCCCGCGGTCGCTCGGTGCTCGCCGCCGCGCGCTCCGCGGCGCTGCTCGGCGACCCTCGGTTCGTCCAGGTCCTGGACGCGGTCGAGGAGAACGACCTCGTGTACGTCGTGCACGAATGGCTTCCGGACGCCACGGAGCTCACCGCGCTGCTCGCCTCCGGTCCGCTGGAGGCCCACGACGCCTATCAATTGGTCAGCCAGGTCTCCCAGGCCATGGCGGCGGCCCACCGCGAAGGCCTCGCCCATCTGCGGCTGACGCCGGGCGCGGTGCTGCGCACCTCCACCGGCCAGTACCGCATCCGCGGTCTCGCCGTGAACGCCGCGCTGCGCGGCATCAGCTCCGAAACCCCTCAGCGCACCGACACCGAGGCCATCGGCGCTCTGCTGTACGCGGCGCTGACCCAGCGCTGGCCGTACGACAACGACGCCCACGGTCTGTCCGGACTCCCCAAGGACATCGGCCTCATCCCGCCGGACCAGGTCCGCGCCGGGGTGCACCGCGGTCTGTCCGAGCTCTCCATGCGCGCGCTCGCCAACGACGGCGCGACGGCCTCCCGCCAGGAGCCCGCCTGCACCACTCCGGACGATCTGGCGAAGGCCGTCGGTGAGATGCCCCGCATCCGCCCGCCGGAGCCCGCCTTCACCGCGCCGCCCGAGTACCAGCGCACCACGTACCAGCAGGGCAACTACGGCCGCACCGCGCCCTCCCCGGGCGTCACGCAGGCCGTGCCGACCCCGCCGCCCCCGCTGCAGAGCCGCACCGGCAAGGCCCTGAAGTGGGCCGTCTCCGCGCTTCTCATCGCCGCGCTGGGTCTCGGCAGCTGGCAGCTCGCGGACGCCCTGATGGACAGCAAGTCCGGTGACTCGGGCACGACGAAGACCACGGACGGGGGCGACAAGAACCGGCCCAAGCCCCTGCAGCCGATCACCATCCAGGGTGCTCAGGAGTTCGTCGCCGACGGCAACCCGCAGGACCCGGAGAGCGTCGACAACACCTACGACAAGGACACGTCCTCGTTGTGGCGGTCCAAGACCTACAACGAGGGCCCGCGGCTCGCCCCGTACAAGCCCGGCGTCGGCATCATGTACGACCTCGGCTCGGCCAAGGACGTCGCCGCGGTGTCGATAAAGCTGCGCTACCCCGGTGCGAAGACCACGATCGAGTTGTACGCGGCGGACTCCATGGCGACGAGTGGCTCCACCGCCTCCATGAAGAAGTTCGCCACGGGCACGACCTCGGGCGAAAGCTTGAAGATCAAGGCGAAGAAGCCCGGCAAGGCGCGGTACGTCCTGCTCTGGGTGACCCACGTGCCGCACTCGGCCCAGGACGGGTACTACCGTGCCGGATTCAAGCAGGCCATCACGGACGTGAAGTTCTCGGGCTGACGGGCACGGCCGGGACACGGCTGAGGGGAGGGGATCCAGGGTGGACGACGTCGAGTTCGGTGACCTCAGCGACCAGGATCTCCTCGCCCGTCACGTCGACGGCGACAGGGACGCCTTCGGTGAGATCGTCCGCCGCCATCGCGACCGGCTGTGGGCCGTGGCACTGCGCACCCTGGGCGACCGCGAGGAGGCGGCGGACGCCGTCCAGGACGCCCTGGTCTCCGCCTACCGCGCGGCCCACACCTTCCGCGGCCAGGCGGCCGTGACGACATGGCTGCACCGCATCACCGTCAACGCCTGCCTCGACCGGGCGCGCAAGGCGGCCTCCCGGAAGACCTCGCCTGTCGAGGACACCGAGCGCCTGGAGCAGCTCCTGGAGCCCCACGAGTCGGCGGAGGCGCCCGCCGAGCGCGGCGATCTGCACCGCGAGCTCCTGAAGGCCCTCCGCACCCTGCCGCCGGACCAGCGCGCCGCTCTCGTTCTGGTGGACATGCAGGGATATCCCGTGGCCGAGGCGGCCAAAGTGCTCGACGTTCCCACCGGCACGGTGAAGAGCCGTTGCGCACGGGGCAGAGCCCGCCTCCTGCCGCTCCTCACGCATCTGCGGACCGAGCCACCGGGCGAGGGCGGCTCACCGGGCGGCGGGGGAGGCACCAGAAAGAACCCGCCAGGACGGAACCGTACGCAGGGGACAGCCGTCCCACCGGCAGCGGACCCCCCGCAGACGGGAGCTCCGGACGCGGGCTCCAGTGATTCGACGGCAGTGAAGGGCGGAGGTGGGCGAGCGTGACCACGACGACAGACTCGATGGAGCACCCGGACGTCGCCGAGATCTCCGACCTCACCGAAGGCCTGCTCGCCCCGTCCCGCGCCCTCGATGTGCGTCAGCACCTCGACGACTGCGCCTTGTGTACCGACGTCTACGCCTCGCTCGAAGAGATCCGCGGCATGCTCGGGACGCTGCCCGGCCCGTCGCGCATGCCCACCGACGTCGCGGAGCGCATCGACGCCGCCCTCGCGGCCGAAGCGCTCCTGGACACCACCGTCGCCACCGACGACCGGAGCCTCCACCACGGGCAGGCGCGGGAGACGGGCCGAGAGCACCGAGAGAGCCGAGAGACAGGCCAGGAGCCGATCCGGCAGACGCGTCGCCCGTCAGGTCAGCAGTCGGACAGCACCGGCCACCGTGAAACCAGCGCCGAAGCCCCCGTCGATGTTTCACGTGAAACATCGACCGCCGCTTCGGACACGCCCCTCTCCTCGGCCAAGCCGCTGCCCTCAGCCGCAGCCGCTTCAGACGGCGCCCCGCACGGAGGTGACGTGCGGGGGCCCGCCGGTCACGCCCGTGGTGCCACCGGTCCCGGACGCGGGGGCCGTGCCCGGAACCGGCGCCGCCGCACCACTGTCCTCGGTGCCGTCTTCACCGCGGCCGCCCTGGGGATCGGCGTGCTGCTGGTCCAGCCCTGGGACAGCGACTCGGCGGGTTCGAACGAGACCGCCTCAGGCCGCTCGGAGGACCCGCACGCCTTCACCAAGGGCAAGCTCGAGGACCGTGTCACCAAGCTCCTCAGCCGCGAGAAGTCGATCGGAGGGGGCGGCAGGACGCCCGCCGACAGGCCCAGCATCAGCTCCAAGTCCAGCCCCGGAGACATGCACCAGGGCGGCACCAAGCGCGATGACTTCGTCTCGGTGCCGGACTGCGTCGAGCGGGGCCTCGGCGGCCGCACACCGCTGGCCGCCGAGAAGGGCGTCTACGACGGCAAGAACTCCTACCTCGTCGTCGTCCCGCATGACTCCGACGGCACGAAGGTCTCCGCGTATATCGTCGATGCTGCCTGTGTGAGCGCGGCCGCGTCGCCCAACGCCACCGGCAAGGTGCTGCTCACCGAGTCCTTCGCACGGAACTGAACGCGACTGAAGCGAGCGCCGCCCCGGATTTCCACCGTCGGCGCTCGCGGCTTCCGTGTGCTCGGACACGTTGGGGAATGCACGCCCCGTAGGATCCGTTGGGTGGGGTGAGAGCCCTGAGACAGGCACCCGCCAGCAGTACGCAGTCTCCAGAGACGAGGAATCAAGCCGTGACCGACGTCCGTAACGTGATCATCATCGGCTCCGGGCCCGCCGGCTACACGGCGGCGCTCTACACCGCGCGCGCGTCGCTGAAGCCCTTGGTGTTCGAGGGTGCCGTCACCGCGGGTGGTGCGCTGATGAACACCACCGATGTGGAGAACTTCCCGGGCTTCCAGGACGGCATCATGGGTCCGGAGCTCATGGACAACATGCGAGCCCAGGCCGAGCGCTTCGGCGCCGAGCTCGTGCCCGACGACGTGGTCTCCGTCGACCTCACGGGCGAGATCAAGACCGTCACGGACACGGCCGGCACGGTCCACCGCGCCAAGGCGGTCATCGTGACCACCGGCTCCCAGCACCGCAAGCTCGGCCTGCCGAACGAGGACGCGCTGTCCGGCCGTGGTGTCTCCTGGTGCGCGACGTGCGACGGGTTCTTCTTCAAGGACCAGGACATCGCCGTCATCGGTGGCGGTGACACGGCGATGGAGGAGGCCACCTTCCTCTCCCGCTTCGCCAAGTCGGTGACGATCGTCCACCGCCGCGACAGCCTCCGCGCCTCCAAGGCGATGCAGGAGCGCGCCTTCGCCGACCCGAAGATCAAGTTCATCTGGGACAGCGAGGTCGCCGAGGTCAAGGGCGAGCAGAAGCTCTCCGGCCTGACGCTGCGCAACCTGAAGACGGGCGAGACGTCCGAGCTGCCGGTGACCGGCCTGTTCATCGCGATCGGCCACGACCCGCGCACCGAGCTCTTCAAGAGCCAGCTGGAGCTGGACGGCGAGGGCTATCTGAAGGTCGAAGCGCCGTCGACCCGGACGAACCTCACGGGTGTCTTCGCCGCCGGTGACGTCGTCGACCACACGTACCGCCAGGCGATCACGGCGGCGGGCACCGGCTGTGCCGCCGCTCTGGACGCCGAGCGCTTCCTCGCCGCCCTCGCGGACAGCGAGACCGCTGCCGCCGCTGCCGTCTGAACCCTTCGCCCCACCCGCACCATCAAGTGAGGAGCCCGTCGTGGCCAACCTGAAGAACGTGACCGACGCTTCCTTCGACGAGGACGTCCTCAAGAGCGACAAGCCCGTACTGGTGGACTTCTGGGCCGCCTGGTGCGGTCCGTGCCGTCAGATCGCCCCGTCGCTCGAGGCGATCGCGGCGGAGTACGGCGACAAGATCGAGATCGTCAAGCTCAACATCGACGAGAACCCGGGCACGGCTGCCAAGTACGGCGTCATGTCGATCCCGACGCTGAACGTGTACCAGAACGGTGAGGTCGCCAAGACCATCGTCGGCGCCAAGCCGAAGGCCGCCCTCGAGCGGGACCTGGCGGACTTCATCGCCGAGTAAGACGCCGCGAGCCGCATGGCGGCGAGCGATGTTTCACGTGAAACACGAATGGGCCAACCCCGTGGGGTTGGCCCATTCGCTCGTTCTGGCGGGCCCGCAGCCCTGACTGCTGGCTAGAGCGGCCGGAGTGCCGGCTCCTTCTGCACCGCTCCCAGAAGCCGGTCGAGCGCCAGCTCCACGTCTTCCTTCCAGGACAGCGTCGTGCGCAGCTCGAGCCGGAGCCTCGGATAGGCGGGGTGAGGGCGGACCGTCTTGAAGCCCACCGCGAGCAGATGGTCCGCTGGCAGCACACAGGCGGGCTTCTCCCAGCGTGCGTCACCGAACGCCTCGATGGCCTTGAACCCCCGCCGCAACAAATCCTTGGCGACCGTCTGAACGATGACGCGGCCAAGCCCCTGCCCTTGGTAGCCCGGCATGATCCACGCGGTCATCAGCTGAACGGCGTCAGGGGAAACCGGGCTCGTGGGGAAGGCCGTGGAACGCGGTACATAGGCGGGAGGCGCGTAGAGCACAAAGCCCACCGGCACGTCATCGACGTAGACGACGCGACCGCATGATCCCCACTCCAGCAGGACGGCGGAGATCCACGCCTCCTTCTCCAGCTCCGGGGTACCGGCCTTCAGCGCGGCCTGGCCGCTGACCGGGTCCAGCTCCCAAAAGACACATGCGCGGCAACGCCGGGGAAGGTCCGGAAGGTTGTCCAGCGTGAGCGGTACGAGCCGTCGCCCCATGAAGGCGGTTCCTCACTTCCTTCGCCCGCTCCATCACGAGCAGCTGTCAGTGCGCTCCGTTCCCTGAGCAGGCTGCCGACGAACCCACCGACCGCGCCCAGCCCAAGCCCCATGGTCACCAGTCCGGTGCGGCCCACCGATCGCATGGCCCCCGCCTCCCCTAAGAGGTGCCGTCAGGTGAATGCGCCATACCCAAACGCATCGTATCCACGAAGCGATGCCATCGATACTGGAGGAAAGCAAAGAGCGGGCCGCGTTCCGGCGTACTCCGGACGCGGCCCGCTCTCATGGATTTCAGGCGCTCAGTGCCTCACATGGGTCGTGGGCACCGTCGAGAGGCTCAGTCCTGCTCTTCCTCCGAGGCGTCCTCGGCCGCTGCCTCCGCGAGCCCTCGCCTGAAGACCGGGCCTTCTTCCGGCGCGAGGGTGGCGAGGATGCGCTCCAGGTCCTCCGGCGAGGCGAAGTCGACGACGATCTTGCCCTTCTTCTGGCCCAGGTCGACGCGCACGCGCGTCTCGAAGCGGTCGGAGAGCCGGGAGGCGAGCTGGCTGAGGGCCGGGGACACCCGGGCCCCGGCGCGCGGCCCCTTGGGCTTCGGCGTGTTCTGCGGCCGCGACCCCATCAGGGTCACGATCTCCTCCACCGACCGCACCGAGAGTCCTTCGGCCACGATCCGGTACGCGAGCCGGTCCTGCTCCTCCGGGTCCTCGACGGACAGCAGGGCCCGGGCGTGCCCGGCGGACAGCACACCGGCGGCGACCCGGCTCTGCACCTTCGCCGACAGCTTCAGCAGCCGCAGCGTGTTGGAGACCTGCGGACGGGACCGGCCGATCCGGTCCGCCAGCTGGTCATGCGTGCATTTGAAGTCCTTCAGGAGCTGGTCGTAGGCCGCGGCCTCTTCCAGCGGGTTCAGCTGGGCACGGTGCAGGTTCTCCAGGAGCGCGTCCAGGAGGAGCTTGTCGTCGTCCGTGGCCCGGACGATCGCCGGGATGCGCTCCAGGCCCGCCTCGCGGCAAGCACGCCAGCGCCGCTCGCCCATGATGAGCTCATAGCGCGCGGGACCCAGCTGCCGGACGACCACCGGCTGGAGAAGCCCGACTTCCTTGATGGAGGTCACCAGCTCCGCGAGGGCGTCCTCATCGAACACCTCACGCGGCTGCCGAGGGTTGGGCGTGATGGAGTCGAGGGGCAGCTCGGCGAAGTGCGCTCCGGCCGGGCTCCGCAGCTCCTCCGTGACGCCGTTGTCGGGCTCGTCCGGTTCCCTCGCCACCAGCTCCTGCACGACGGAGCTCTGCGGCAGTGAGGCCACCTTGGCCGCCGCCACGCCACGCTCTCCGGTCAGCACGGGCACCGCGGTGGGGGAGGTGGAGGCTCCACCCGTGCTCTGGGCGGCCGACTTCTCTGTGGGAGCCGCAGGGATCAGAGCGCCGAGGCCTCGGCCCAGCCCTCTCCGTCGCTCGCTCACTGGATCCCCTCCGTCATGCTTTGCTGGTCGTTCTGGATGCCCGTGTGGGCGTGCTGCACGTCGTAGCGCACGCCGACTCCGCGCAGCGCGATCTCCCGCGCCGCCTCGAAATACGACAGGGCACCGCTTGAGCCTGGATCGTAAGTCAGCACGGTCTGGCCGTAGCTGGGGGCCTCCGAGATGCGCACCGAGCGCGGGATGCTCGTCCGCAGCACCTCGTCGCCGAAGTGGTTGCGCACCTCGTCCGCCACCTGGGAGGCCAGCCGGGTACGGCCGTCGTACATGGTCAGCAGGATGGTCGACACATGCAGCTGCGGATTGAGGTGACCCCGCACCAGGTCGACATTGCGCAGGAGCTGACCGAGGCCTTCCAGCGCGTAGTACTCGCACTGGATGGGGATCAGCACTTCCGCGCCGGCCACCAGGGCGTTCACCGTCAACAGGCCCAGTGACGGCGGGCAGTCGATGAGGATGTAGTCCAACGGCTGCTCATAGGCCTGGATCGCCCGCTGCAGCCGGCTTTCCCTGGCCACCAGGGACACCAGCTCGATCTCCGCACCGGCGAGATCGATCGTGGCGGGGGCGCAGAAGAGACCCTCGACGTCAGGAACCGGCTGGACGACTTCAGCGAGAGGCTTGCTCTCCACCAACACGTCGTAGATGGACGGCACTTCGGCGTGGTGATCGATGCCGAGGGCCGTGGAGGCGTTCCCCTGCGGGTCCAGGTCGATCACCAGAACACGCGCACCATGCAGAGCCAGCGAGGCGGCAAGGTTGACGGTTGTCGTCGTCTTGCCTACTCCGCCCTTCTGGTTGGCGACCACCATGACTCGGGTCTGGTCGGGGCGTGGCAGGCCCTCACCCGCGCGTCCCAGGGCCTCCACCGCCAGTTGGGCGGCACGGCCGATGGGGGTGTCGTCCATCGGGCTCGGTGTTTCACGTGAAACATCCTCCCCCGCCGACTCGGTACGGGGGCCGGGGACCGGATCGGTCATCGGTCCCGCGATGTTGGCGTCGGACCGCAAGGATTCACTCTCCTCGACTTCAGGCTCGCAATGAACAGAGCCTCCCATGCTTTCGGGGTCGTGAACCAGCGAGGCCCTGTCTTCTGTGGATGAATCCGTCTCTGTGGACAACTCCGTTCCCGTATCGAGGGAACCAAGAGGCCGACGCTCGCGAGGTTCGGCAGCGCGGCCGCGACTGATGATGCCATGCAGCAGTGAGCGACGTTTCACGTGAAACACGATGCATGGCAACCGGGGTGCCGCTGGTGCGACACCCCGGTCTAGGTACGTTTGACAGCTTTTGTGGAGTACGGGTCGTCGTCAGGACGGATCAGCGACGGCGGCGGGAGCGTCCGATCCGCGCGGCCTTGGCACGCTTGGCAGCGAAGCGCACACCACCCGGGCTCTCCCCGACCTCGACCCGGACCACGGTGGACAGCGGATCCACCACGCCCTCGCCCACCTGCACGACGGAGATGGACTCGGCGCCCAGCTTGCTCAAGGCCGCGCCCGCGGCCTTGACCTCTTCCTCGGCCGTATCGCCCTTGAGCGCCAGCATCTGGCCATAGGGACGCAGCAGCGGAACGCCCCAGCCGGCGAGCCGGTCCAGCGGGGCGACGGCGCGCGCGGTCACGACGTGGACGGGCGGCAGCTTGCCGAGGACCTCCTCGGCACGGCCCCGCACGACCGTCACATGGTCGAGTCCCAGCATTTCGACGACCTCGGTGAGGAAGTTCGTGCGCCGCAGCAGGGGCTCAAGAAGCGTGATCTTGAGATCCTCACGGACGAGGGCGAGCGGGATGCCGGGCAGCCCGGCACCGGAGCCGACATCGCACACCGTCACGCCCTCGGGAACCACCTCGGACAGCACGGCGCAGTTCAGCAGGTGCCGTTCCCACAGCCGGGGAACCTCGCGCGGGCCGATCAGGCCGCGTCGCACTCCCGCCTCGGCGAGCAGCTCCGCGTACCGGACCGCGTCCGGGAACCGCTCACCGAAAACCGTCCGCGCCTGCTCCGGCGCCGGGGGGAGCTCCGCTGCCTCCGTCACGGGGACCGTCCTTCCGTACCGCACTGGTTCGCTGACTATCAGGCTGACAAAGACCGGCCCCGTCTGCGAACAGACGGGGCCGGGAACATGACGTACAGATCAGGCGGGGAGCACCACGACGAAGCGCTGCGGCTCCTCGCCCTCGGACTCGCTGCGCAGGCCCGCCGCCTTGACCGCGTCGTGCACGACCTTGCGCTCGAAGGGCGTCATCGGCTTGAGCTTCACCGGCTCGCCGGAGCTCTTGGCGTCGGCCGCGGCCTTGGCGCCCAGCTCGGACAGCTCCTCGCGCTTCTTGGCACGGTAGCCCGCGATGTCCAGCATCAGGCGGCTGCGGTCGCCGGTCTCGCGGTGGACCGCGAGGCGGGTCAGCTCCTGGAGGGCCTCAAGGACCTCACCGTCGCGGCCGACCAGCTTCTGCAGGTCACGGGTGCCTGCGTCGCTGATGATGGAGACCGCGGCACGGTCGGCCTCGACGTCCATGTCGATATCGCCGTCGAGGTCGGCGATGTCCAGCAGACCCTCGAGGTAGTCCGCCGCGATCTCACCCTCCTGCTCGAGGCGGGTGAGCGCGTCGCCGGCCTCGGCCGGGGCGGAGGTGGTGGTGCCGTCCGTCACGGGATGGACTCCTTTTACTTCTTGGACGGGTGCTTGGGCCGCTGCTGGCCCTTGCGCTGTCCGGACTTGGCTTTGCTGCGGGTGCCCTGGCCGGGCTGGCCGCCCTTGGTGGCGTCCTGCTTCTTGGCGGCCTCGGCGCCCTGGGGCTTGCTGTCCTCGGACTTCTCCAGCGAGGGCTTCTCCAGCGAGGCCTTCTCCGCGGCTCCGCCGTCGGTGCGTGCGGCACCACTGGTGGGAGCCGACTGGCGCTTGGCCTTGCTCTGGCGCTTGGGCTGCTGCCGCTTGGGCGCGCTCGCGGGCGTCCCGTCCTCGGTCGTGGTGGCCACGGACTCGCTGACGATCACGGAGCCATCGGCCTGCGCGGCGAGACCGGCCTTGTTGAGGCCGTTGATGAACTTGCGCTCGTACTCGTTGCGGTCGCGGCCCTTGGCGACGATGGCCTTGATGACGTTGGTCTCGCGGCGGTTGCGGGCCTTCTGGGCGTGCGTGACGTGCTTGTGCAGACGCTCCAGGAACGCGGCCTGGGCCTTGGAGCCCGGGGTCGGGTTCTGGCGGATCACGTACATCTGCTGGCCCATGGTCCACACGTTGGTGGTCAGCCAGTAGACGAGGACACCGACGGGGAAGTTGATGCCGAAGACGGCGAACATGATCGGGAAGACGTACATCAGCAGCTTCTGCTGCTGCATGAACGGGGTCTTCACCGTGGTGTCGACGTTCTTCGTCATCAGCTGGCGCTGCGTGAAGAACTGCGACGCGGACATCAGGATGATCATGATCGCCGTGACCACGCGGACGTCGGTCAGGGAGGAGCCGAGCCCCTCGACCTTCGACGAGCTGTCCGTGAACTTCGCGGCCAGGGGGGCGCCGAAGATGTGGGCCTTCTGCGCGCTCTCCAGGAGGCGGCCATTGATCACACCGATGGTGTCGTTCGACGCGATGCTGTTGAGCACGTGGTACAGCGCGAAGAAGAACGGAGACTGCGCCAGGATGGGAAGGCACGAGGAGAGCGGGTTGGTGCCCGTCTCCTTGTACAGCTTCATCATCTCTTCGGACTGACGCTGCTTGTCGCTCTTGTAGCGTTCCTGGATCTTCTTCATCTCGGGCTGCAGCGTCTGCATGGCCCGGGTCGCCTTGATCTGCTTCACGAAGAGCGGGATCAGGCAGATGCGGATCAGGATCACCAGGGACACGATCGACAGGCCCCAGGCCCAGCCCGTGTCAGGGCCGAAGATCGCACCGTACAGCCTGTGGAACTGGACGATGACCCAGGAGACGGGTGTCGTGATGAAGCTGAAGAAACCGGCAATCGTGTCCACTAATTAGGCTCCTTGAGCATGGGACGGGGTCTCGGCGGCCGGGCTCACGGGAGCCGGGGTGTCGTCCCCGGTCGGCACACCAGCGGCGGAGGGCCCGCCCTTGCGTTCGCGCCAGGAGGCGCGCAGCATCTCGTGCCACCGCGGGCGCTTGCGCGGTGGGACATGGTCGACACCACCGAGCGACCACGGATTGCACCGCAGGATGCGCCAGGCAGTGAGCGCTGTTCCCTTGACCGCACCGTGCCGGTCGATGGCGAGGTAGCCGTAGTGGGAGCACGACGGGTAGTACTTGCAGACTGGGCCGAGGAGTGGACTGATCGTCCACTGGTACAGCTTGATCAGCGCCAGCAGCGGGTACTTCATCGCGCGCCCCCTCCAAGGAGGCGCCGCAGGGCGGCGTCCAGGTCTTGGGCCAGCTGTGCGTAGGTGGCGTCGCCCGCGCCGGGCAACGCTCGTACGACTACCAGGCTACCGGGGGGCGCCAGGTCCAGTCGGTCGCGCATGAGGTGGCGAAGTCTGCGCTTGACCGCGTTGCGCACGACGGCTCCACCCACGGCCTTGCTCACGACGAAACCCGCACGCGTCGGGGGATCGCTGTCCCCCGGCACGTGCGGGTCCGTTGCGCTGCGTAGATGGACGACGAGAAGCGGGCGTCCGGCCCGTCGTCCTCGGCGTACCGCGGTCGCGAAGTCTTCGCGCCGCCTCAGCCGATGCTCGGTAGGCAGCACGACGTCATGACCTAATTGCGCTTAGGCGGACAGGCGGGCGCGACCCTTGCTGCGGCGGGACGCCAGGACGGCGCGGCCGGCACGGGTGCGCATCCGCAGCCGGAAGCCGTGGGTCTTCGCGCGACGACGGTTGTTCGGCTGGAAGGTGCGCTTGCTCACTCGGGGGCTCCAGAAATGATGTGTGTGGTGGCGGGACATCGCCTGGCTGTCACCGTGCGCCCACGAGAAGCTCGCGTATACGCACCGAGTGCACCGCTTCACAATCACAGATCGTGATCTTTGCCCATCGGAGGCAGGCGGCAGCAGCCATCGACAACTCGACCTGGTTACGGTACGCGGGGCTACGCCATCCGGTCAAACCAGCCGTCAGGGAGAGACACTGTGCACAGCCTGTGGACAACAACTTGAACCGCACCCGTCGCCCTGACTACCGTGGCTGAACTCCGATTCGTTCCCTTCCCCCTGCCCATCCCGATTTCCGTCCCGACCCGTCCCAAGAACCACACCTTCGTGGGACCTGTGAGAGAGCGTGCCCTGTGGCTGACGTACCTGCCGATCTTGCCGCAGTGTGGCCAAGGGTTCTGGAACAGCTGCTGGGCGACGGGCGGGGACAGGGCGTCGAGGCGAAGGACGAGCACTGGATCCGGCGCTGTCAGCCGCTGGCGCTTGTCGCCGACACGGCGCTGCTCGCGGTGCCGAACGAATTCGCGAAGGGCGTGCTCGAAGGCCGCCTCGCCCCGGTCGTCAGCGAGACGCTGAGCCGCGAGTGCGGCCGCCCGATCCGCATCGCCATCACGGTCGACGACACCATGGGCGAGCCCCAGACGCCACTCGCGCCGCCGCTCCAGCAGCAGCGCTACGAGGAGCAGCCGCCTCGCTACGAAGAGCAGCCTTCGCGGTACGAGGAGCAGCCCTCCCGCTACGAAGAGCCGGCGCAGCGCTACGAGGAGCCGGAGCTGCCCTCGACCTCCGGTCAGGGGCATGACACATATGACGGCTACGGCCGCCGCCCGGGGGACGAGCACTCCACGGGCCAGCGCCCCGACCCGCTGCCGACGGCCCGTCCCGCCTACCCGGACTACCAGCGCCCCGGCGCCTGGCCGCAGCAGCCGCAGGACGACTACGGCTGGCAGCAGCCGCGGTTGGGCTTCCCCGAGCGCGACCCGTACGCGAGCCCCGGGCAGCAGCCGCAGCACGACTACCGCTCCCAGGAGCGCCCGCCCTACGACTCCGAGCAGCGGGCTCCGTACGACGCCCAGGAGCGCTCGCCGTACGACCAGCAGCGCGGCGACCGGCAGGCACAGGAGCGGCGCGAGCTGCCGGATCCGCCCGGCAGCGGCGGCCTCGCGGGTCCCGGTGGCCACGGCGGCCGCGGAGGCCACGGAGGCGCCCACAGCGGCCCAGGAGCCCCCGGCGGTCACGCGAGCCCGGGTGGTGGCCACGGCGGCCGTGGCGGGGCCTCCCTGCCCTCCTCCAGCGGCGCCCCGGGCCCGCTGGCCGCGCAGCCCGCGCCCGCGACGGGTCCCGGCGAGCCCACCGCGCGTCTGAACCCCAAGTACCTCTTCGACACCTTCGTCATCGGGGCGTCGAACCGATTCGCGCACGCGGCCGCGGTCGCTGTCGCCGAGGCCCCCGCGAAGGCGTACAACCCCCTGTTCATCTACGGGGAGTCGGGGCTCGGCAAGACGCACCTGCTGCATGCGATCGGGCACTACGCGCGGAGCCTGTACCCCGGCACGCGCGTGCGGTACGTGAGCTCGGAGGAATTCACGAACGAGTTCATCAACTCGATCCGCGACGGCAAGGGCGACAGCTTCCGCAAGCGGTACCGCGAGATGGACATCCTTCTTGTCGACGACATCCAGTTCCTCGCGGACAAGGAGTCGACGCAGGAGGAGTTCTTCCACACCTTCAACACGCTCCACAACGCGAACAAGCAGATCGTGCTGTCCAGCGACCGGCCGCCCAAGCAGCTGGTGACACTGGAGGACCGGCTGCGCAACCGCTTCGAGTGGGGCCTGATCACCGACGTCCAGCCGCCCGAGCTGGAGACCCGCATCGCGATCCTGCGCAAGAAGGCGGTCCAGGAGCAGCTCAACGCCCCGCCCGAGGTCCTGGAGTTCATCGCGTCCCGCATCTCGCGGAACATCCGCGAGCTGGAAGGGGCGCTGATCCGCGTCACGGCGTTCGCGTCGCTCAATCGACAGCCTGTGGACCTCGGTCTCACCGAGATCGTCCTCAAGGACCTGATCCCCGGCGGCGAGGACGCGGCCCCGGAGATCACTGCTACGGCCATCATGGCGGCGACCGCCGACTACTTCGGCCTCACGGTGGACGACCTGTGTGGATCGTCGCGCAGCCGGGTCTTGGTGACGGCACGGCAGATCGCCATGTACCTGTGCCGGGAGCTGACCGACCTCTCCCTGCCGAAGATCGGCGCGCAGTTCGGCGGCCGCGACCACACGACGGTGATGCACGCCGACCGCAAGATCCGCGCGCTGATGGCCGAGCGCCGCTCGATCTACAACCAGGTGACCGAGCTCACCAACCGCATCAAGAACGGCTGACAGCCGAAGCGTTACGCCACGTCAGGGCGCTCTGGGAGTACGTCTCCTGGGGCGCCCTCCGCGTTTTCGGGGGTTCTCGGGGTTCTCGGGGGTTGCGGGGGTTGCGGGGCCTTCGGAGTTCTCGGGCCTCCACGCGCGCGTGCACGAGCGGGCACAGAGCCCGCGACAACCGCCACGACATCCCGAGCCGCCGCCACAACGGCTCGCGCCGCCCCTCACAGAGGCCTTCGACGGCCTCCGACGGCCCTCATCGGCCTCGAACCCCGCCCATCACCGCGACCTGTTCGTCATCTTCTGTTCGATTCACGATCACCCTGGGTGGGTTCTCCACAGATCAGGGGCCTTTTCGCCTTCCACACCCTGGGGACTGGGGAGTTGTCCAGATCGTGTCCACAAGGGACCCTGCTGAATGGTCATCAGACCAGGTCAAGCGGTTGTGGATTCGTGGACGAAGGTCATCCACAGGCTGTGGATGAAGATCTTCTCCACAGGGGGCCTTCTCGGTTGTCCACTGGCGGCCCACAGGCTGAGGGCGGTTGTGCACAGCTTCCCCACAGCGCTGTCCACTGTTCGGCAACGTGACGCGCGCCCTCACCGTGTCGAGTGAAAGGCGTCACACAAAGGTGCCGGGTTGGCCTGTGGGGAAGCTGGGTAAAGCTGGGGACAGGGCTGGGGAGAAGTGCCACCCTCCTGTGCATCGGGTGTGCAGAACTTTCGCGCGTCCACAGATTCCCCCGGTTTTCCACGGCCGTCACACACAGGCCCGGTGGACAAAAAACGGGCAGTGACCTGCGCTTTCGCGGTTATCCACGGTTTCCACAGGCCCTACTACTACTCCCGACTAGAGAGAGTCAGATTTCCGCTTTGAAGTGGGGGCTGTGCACAACTCGCCGCTCGGCTCGCCACGACCTCTCGGCACGACTTGACCACGACGGGCACCAGCTGTCAGTGCGGTGCGTCAGACTGGTCTCCAGTGCCAGCAACAGCAGGAGGGCGGCTAAGTGAAGATCCGGGTGGAACGCGACGTACTCGCGGAGGCGGTGGCGTGGGCGGCACGCAGCCTGCCGGCTCGGCCGCCTGCGCCCGTCCTCGCGGGGCTGCTGCTGAAGGCCGAGGAGGGCGCCCTCTCCCTGTCGAGCTTTGACTACGAGGTCTCGGCCCGCGTCTCCGTGGACGCCGAGATCGACGAAGAGGGCACGGTCCTCGTCTCCGGCCGTCTGCTGGCCGACATCTGCCGCGCCCTGCCCAACCGCCCGGTGGAGATTTCCACAGACGGTGTACGGGCGACGGTGGTCTGCGGCTCCTCGCGCTTCACTCTCCACACCCTGCCTGTGGAGGAGTATCCGGCCCTGCCGCAGATGCCCACCGCCACGGGCACCGTCCCCGGTGAGGTCTTCGCCTCAGCCGCCTCCCAGGTCGCCATCGCCGCGGGCCGCGACGACACGCTGCCCGTCCTGACCGGCGTGCGCATCGAGATCGAGGGCGACACGGTCACGCTGGCCTCCACCGACCGCTACCGCTTCGCGGTCCGCGAGTTCCTCTGGAAGCCGGAGAACCCGGAGGCCTCCGCGGTCGCCCTGGTGCCCGCCAAGACGCTCCTGGACACCGCCAAGGCCCTCACGAGCGGCGACACGGTCACGCTCGCCCTGTCCGGCTCCGGTGCGGGCGAGGGCCTCATCGGCTTCGAGGGCGCGGGCCGCCGCACGACGACCCGCCTCCTGGAGGGCGACCTCCCGAAGTACCGCACGCTGTTCCCGACGGAGTTCAACAGCGTCGCCGTCATCGAGACCGCCCCCTTCGTGGAGGCCGTCAAGCGCGTGGCGCTCGTCGCCGAGCGGAACACCCCGGTGCGGCTCAGCTTCGAGCAGGGCGTGCTCATCCTGGAGGCCGGTTCCAGCGACGATGCACAGGCTGTGGAAAGGGTCGACGCCCAGCTCGAGGGCGACGACATCTCGATCGCCTTCAACCCGACGTTCCTGCTCGACGGCCTGAGCGCGATCGACTCCCCGGTCGCCCAGCTGTCGTTCACGACGTCGACGAAGCCCGCGCTCCTGAGCGGCAAGGCCGCCCTCGACGCCGAGGCGGACGAGGCGTACAAGTACCTGATCATGCCCGTACGTCTGAGCGGCTGAGCCCACAGGTGTGTGGTCGCGTCCGGGCGTAGGCTCGGGCGCGGGTACGAACGTGCCGCGGGTACGTGAGCCGCTCAGCGCCGAGCGGCCGCGACATGCCCTCACGCCACATCGCTAGTTAGGAACGCACTGATGGAGCTCGGTCTCGTCGGTCTCGGCAAGATGGGTGGCAATATGCGCGAGCGCATTCGCCGCGCAGGCCACACCGTCATCGGATACGACCGCAACCCGGACCTCGCGGATGTCCACAGCCTCGAAGAGCTGGTGGGCCGTCTTGAGGGCCCGCGCGTGGTGTGGGTGATGGTCCCGGCCGGGCCCGCGACGCAGTCCACGATCGACGAGCTCGCCGAGCTCCTGTCGCCCGGTGACATCGTGGTGGACGGCGGGAACTCGCGCTGGACGGACGACGAGAAGCACGCCGAGGAGCTCGCGGCCAAGGGCATCGGCTTCGTCGACTGCGGTGTCTCCGGCGGTGTGTGGGGTCTGGAGAACGGCTACGCGCTGATGTACGGCGGTGACAAGGAGAACGTCGCCAGGGTGCAGCCGATCTTCGACGCGCTCAAGCCGGAGGGTGACTTCGGCTCCGTGCACGCGGGCAAGGTCGGCGCGGG